>JBJMNJ010000500.1:0-3320 GCA_045804325.1 Gemmatimonadaceae bacterium | reverse complement strand
CTGGCGCAAGCGCGGCGGCTACGAGATGCTCGAGAAGGCGCTCGGCACGAAGGAGGCCGACCTCGTCCAGGCGGTGAAGGACTCCGGGCTCCGCGGCCGCGGCGGCGCGGGCTTCCCGACGGGCGTGAAGTGGTCGTTCATGAAGCCCGGCGACGGCAAGCCGCACTACCTCTGCTGCAACGCCGACGAGTCCGAGCCGGGCACGTTCAAGGACCGCGAGATCATGCGCTGGACGCCGCACGCCCTGGTCGAGGGCGTGGCGATCGGCGCGTACGCGATCGGGGCGGAGACCTCCTACATCTACATCCGCGGCGAGTTCACCGAGCCGCTCCAGCGCGTCGGCGCCGCCATCGAGGAGGCGTACGAGGCCGGCATCCTCGGCAAGAACGCGATGGGCTCCGGCAAGACGGTGCACGTACACGTGCACAAGGGCGCCGGCGCCTACATCTGCGGCGAGGAGACGGCGCTCATGAACTCCATCGAGGGGCGCCGCGGCAACCCGCGCATCAAGCCGCCGTTCCCCGCGGTCGCGGGGCTCTTCGGCCAGCCGACGACCATCAACAACGTCGAGACGCTCGCGGCGGTGCCGCACATCCTGCGCAACGGCGCCGACTGGTACAAGAAGTTCGGTCGCGCCGACAACCCGAAGAGCACCGGCACGAAGCTCTACTCCGTCTGCGGCAACGTCGCCCGCCCGGGCAACTACGAGATGGTGATGGGCTTCCCGTTCAAGGACTTCCTCTACGACGTCTGCGGCGGCCCGCCGGCGGGGCGGCAGTGGAAGGCGATCATCCCCGGCGGCGTCAGCGTGCCCATCATGACGATGGACGAGGCCGAGGCGACCCTCATGGACTACGAGGGCTTCGTCGCGAACGGCACGATGCTCGGCTCCGGCGGCGTGATCTGCTACGACGACCGGCAGTGCATGGTGCGGCACATCGCCCGCATCGCCCGCTTCTTCGCCCACGAGAGCTGCGCGCAGTGCACGCAGTGCCGCGAGGGCACGGCGTGGGTCACGAAGATCATGGAGCGCATCGAGGCCGGCGACGGCACGATGGAGGACCTCGACACGCTCCTCGAGCTCTCGGAGAACATGACGGGGAAGACGATCTGCGTGCTGAGCGACTCCTGCGCGACCCCGGTCGTGAGCGGGATCAAGAAGTTCCGGCACGAGTTCGAGGCGCACATCACCCAGCGGCGGTGCCCCATGCGCACGGCCGCGGCCGCGTGAGGCGGACGACGGAATGACGGCACCAGCAGCGGCGGCGCCGACGGTCAACCTGACCGTCGAGGGGCGCCAGGTCACGGTCCCCGCGGGCACGAGCATCCTCGAGGCGGCGAAGCTCGCGGGCGTGCTGATCCCGCACTACTGCTACCACCCGGGGCTCCCGGTCGCCGGCGTCTGCCGGATGTGCCTCGTGGAGGTGGAGAAGTCCCCGAAGCTCGCCCCCGCCTGCGCCACCGCGGTCGGGGAGGGGCAGGTGGTGCACGTGCACTCCGAGAAGGCGCGCGAGGCGCGGAAGGGCGTCCTCGAGTTCCTGCTCATCAACCACCCGCTCGACTGCCCGATCTGCGACCAGGCCGGCGAGTGCGAGCTCCAGGACTACACGTTCATGGAAGGGCGCGCCGACTCGCGGTACCAGGAGCCGAAGCGCTTCAACCCCGTGGAGGACTTCGGCGGCGACGTCGTGTACGTCACCAACCGCTGCATCCTCTGCACGCGCTGCGTCCGCTTCATGGACGACGTCGCCGAGGCGTCGGTGCTGGCCGTGGCCGAGCGCGGGGACCGCGCCGTCATCGCGAAGTTCGAGGGGCAGGATCTCACGCACCCGTGGTCCGGGAACGTGATCGACCTCTGCCCGGTGGGCGCGCTACTCTCCAAGGACTTCCTCAACAAGGCCCGCGCGTGGGAGCTCGACCGCACGGCCGGCGTCTGCCCGAACTGCACGCAGGGGTGCAACACCATCGTCGAGACGCGTGACAACCAGGTCGTGCGCCTCCGCCCGCGGCCGAACGAGGCGGTCAACAAGTACTTCCTCTGCGACTACGGGCGGCTGAACTATCGCTGGCTGAACGGTCGCGACCGGCTCGTCGCGCCGGCGGTCCGCCGCGGCGCCGCGCTCCAGGTCGTGGACTGGGAGGTCGCGCTCGCCGAGGCCGCGACGGCGCTCCAGGGGCGTGCCGCGCGCGTGGTCGCCTCGCCGATGCTGTCGAACGAGTCGCTGTTCCTGCTGAAGCAGCTCGCCGACCGCACCGGCGGGCGCGCGGTGTTCCGCGTCGCGACGGGCCCCGAGGCGCCGCTGCGCGGCGTCGAGGACCTCGCGCTCCGTGCCGAGCGCGCCGCCAACGTGACCGGCGCGGAGTTGCTCGGCTTCGCGCGCGAGGAGCGCCCACTCGCGGGGCTCGGGGCGAACGAGGTGCTCGTGATCGCCGACGACCAGGTGGACGACCTCGCGGCCGACATCGCGCGCGCCGGTCAGGTCGTCGTCATCGGCACGGAGCGCTCGCCGGCCACGGAGGTGGCGCGGGTGATTCTCCCCGTGACGAACTGCGCCGAGGAGGAGGGGACGTTCACGAACCTCCGCGGCCGCGTGCAGCGGTTCCTCCAGGCCAAGGCGGCGCCCGGCATGGCGCGCCCGACGTGGTACGCGCTCGCCGACCTGCTCGCGGCGCTCGGCGGGCGGGGCGACTACTTCCTCCCCTCCGACGCGTTCGCGGCGCTGGCCGCGTCTCGCAGCGAGTTCGCCGGCATGTCCTACGACGCTCTGGGCCTGCGCGGCGCGACGCTCGCCGGGTTCGGCGCGGCCGCCGCGGGAGGCGCCCGATGACGGCGCCGGCCTCGCTCGCCGCGCACCCCGCGCTGCTCGCGCTGCTCCAGCGGCGCGCCCCGACCGACGAGGCGTCATTCGGCGTGTTCTTCGTCGCGACGCTCATCAAGCTGATCGTCCTGTTCACGCTCTACATGGTGATGGCCGCGCTGCTGACGCTCGCCGAGCGCAAGATCTCGGCGTGGATCCAGGGGCGGCACGGGCCGAACCGGGCGGGCTACCACGGACTCCTCCAGCCGGTCGCCGACGGGGTGAAGAACTTCCTCAAGGAAGAGTCGATGCCGGCGATGGTGAACAGGCCGCTGTTCATCCTCGCGCCGATGCTCGCCTTCCTGCCGGCGATGCTGGTCTGGGCGGTCCTGCCGTTCGGCGCGTCGTGGGCGTCGCCGTGGGGCCGCATCGACATGGTGTTCGCGAACCTGCCGGTGGGCTTCCTCTTCATCCTCGCCATCTCGTCGCTCGGCGTGTACGGGATCGTGCTCGCGGGCTGGT
>JBJMNJ010000499.1:0-9710 GCA_045804325.1 Gemmatimonadaceae bacterium | reverse complement strand
CAGATCCCTCGACTCGCTGCGCTCGCCCGGGATGACAACGACCTCATAGATTCCGCCTCGCCAGCTCGGCCGCGGCGTGATCGACGGCGCGTGCGGTGAGCGCCATGTAGAGGAGCGACGGGCTCTGGTTGCCCGTGGACGTCATGCACGCGCCGTCGGTGACGAAGACGTTCGTGCATGCGTGGAGCTGGTTCCACTCGTTGAGCAGCGACGTCTTGGGATCGCGCCCCATTCGCGCTCCGCCCATCTCGTGGATGTCGAGTCCCGGTGCCTGGTGATTGTCCCGCGTCTCGACGTCGTGGCACCCGGCCACCTCGAGCATCGCCTTCGCCTCGGTGCGCCAGTCGGCGATCATCTTCTCGTCGTTGTCGTCGTACTTCACCGACGTGACGAGCAGCGGGATCCCCCACTGGTCCTTCTGCGTCTCGTGCAGACGCACATGGTTCGATTCCTTCGGGATCGTCTCCCCCTGCATGTACATGTAGATCCCCCACGGACCCGGCTGGGCGAGCGCATCCTTGTACGCACCGCCCACGCGCAGCGCCGGCTCGGGCTGCGACCGGTACGCACCCGTGAACGTCGTGTACCCGCCGACGAAGTTCGTGTCCTGCTTCCCGAGGTTGCGGAAGTTGGCGAGGATGCACTCGGTGGGGTTGCGGCCGTAGAAGTACTGGTCCTCGAACCCCTCGATGCGGCCGCCGGCGCCGGTGCGGTAGTTGTGGTGGCAGACGTACTTCCCGAGGAGCCCGCTGTCGTTGCCGAGCCCGTTCGGAAAGCGCGGCGACTTCGAGTTCAGCAGCACGAGCACCGAGTTCAGCGCCGACGCGTTCACGAACACGACGCGCGCCCGGAACTCGTGGACCTCGCGCGTGCGCGCGTCCACCACCCGCACGCCCGATGCGCGGCCGCGCCGCTCGTCGTAGACGATGGACTGCACGACGGAGTGCGGGCGCACGGTGAGGTTCCCCGTCCGCCTCGCCCACGGCAGCGTGCTGGAGTTCGAGCTGAAGTAGCCGCCGAAGGGACAGCCCCTCATGCACAGGTTCCTTGCCTGGCAGCGCCCGCGCCCCTGGTCGAGGTGGATCTGCCTGGGCTGCGAGAGGTGCGCCCAGCGCCCCTGCACGACGTAGCGGTTGCCGTACTGCTCGCGGACCGCGTCGCTGAGGTGCTTCTCGACGCAGTTGAAGTCGAACGGCGGGAGGAACTCGCCGTCCGGCATCGCCTCGATGCCGTCGCGGTTGCCGCAGACGCCGACGAAGCGCTCGACGTGCGAGTACCAGGGCGCGACGTCCTCGTACCGAATCGGCCAGTCGATGCCGTAGCCGTCACGCGCCGGCGCCACGAACTCGTTGGGGCTCCAGCGCTGGCACGCGCGCCCCCAGATCAGCGACTTGCCGCCCACCTGGTAGCCGCGCACCCAGTCGAACGGCTGCTCCTGCACGTACGGGTGGTCGGCATCCTTCACGAAGAAGTGCGCCGTGTCCTCCCCGTAGCCGGCGGCCCGGCTGATGAGCGGGTTCTCCTCGACGAGCCGGCGCGGCGTCATCCCGCGGTGCGGGAGCTCCCAGGGCGCGAGGTTCGCCGTCGGGTACTCGCCGTGCTGCACGTCGCGCCCGCGCTCGAGCACGAGGGTCTTGAGGCCGTGCTCGCAGAGCTCCTTGGCGGCCCAGCCGCCGGAGATGCCGGAGCCGATGACGATGGCGTCGTAGGTCGTGGTCTGGGTGGGCACGTCGGGCGGGGCGGGAGCGGCCGGTGGGAGGGACGGCAGCCAAGCTAGGGCCGGTGCCCGGCCGCGGCCAGAGCGCGCCCGGCTACTGCCGCTCCACCTGGGTGGCCAGCCGGACGGCCAGCCGCTGCACGCGCGCGCTCGCGGCCGCGATCGTCGCGCGCGTGGTCGGCGACGCGCCGCCCACCTCGATCTCCGCGGCGGCGCGGATCGCGTCGCGATAATAGCGGCCCCACGTGCGGAGGATGTGCGCCTCGCGCGCGCGGTCGCCGCCCGCGGCCACGCTGTCGCGCGCGATCGCCCGCTCGGCCGCCAGCCGCGCCCCCGCCGCGCCCTCCAGCTCGGCCACGATGGCGCGCGCCGCCGCGCCGTCCGCGCTCGCGAGCACCATCGCGCTGACCAGGGCCGAGGTGCCGACGTTCGTGAGCGTGGCCGCCGACACCTTGTCGATGCGGTCGCCGTCGGTGTGATAGAACTCGTCGGTGAAGTGCCACAGGAGCAGCCCCGGCTTCCCCGCCCGCAGGAACGGCGTGTGGTCGCTCCCGCCCTCGAAGGGGTTCGTCCGCACCACCCACCCCGTCGCCGCCGCCTGGTCGAGGCACCGCGCGAGCACGAAGTCGTTGAAGTAGTGCGGGACGATCTGCGCCTCGCGCAGCGGCTCCCCGCCCCACTCGGTGTGGCGGTCCTCGCCGCGCGTCCACACCGCCGACGGGTCCGGCATCTTCTCGATGAGGAACGTGCCGCCGGTGAGCGCGGTGTTCTCCCCCACCATGTCCAGGCTCATGCCCCACCGCACGCCGCGCGTGCGCGCCGAGTCGGCGAGGAAGGCGGCGGTCGCGGCGATCTCGTTGCCCCAGAGGAACGTGATCGTGCGCCTCGGGTCGGCGCGGCCGGAGCGCACGAGCCCCGCGAGCACGCGCGCCATCTCCGCCTGCGCCCCGACGCCCGAGGCGTTGTCGTTGGCGCCGGGCTCCTGCACGTGCGCGCTGAACACGAACCGCTGCTCGGGCCGCACGCTCCCCCGCACCTCGGCGACGACGGTGCGATCGACGCCGCGCGGGCTCGCCGCCGCGACGGCGACGCGGAGGCGCACCGGCCCCGCGGCGAGGCGGGCGCGCAGGCGGTCGCGCGCGGCCGTGGAGAGCATGATCGCCCAGGCGCGCCGCGCCGTGTCGAGCGGGATGGAGCGGAACTGGATGGTGTTGCGGTGCACCTGCGGCTTGAGGTACCCGGGCATGTCGTAGGCGAGCACGCCGAGCGCGCCGCCGCGCTGCACCGCGGCCGCGAACAGCCGCCCGACGGGCCCGTCGGCGTACACGATCTTGCCGCGCACGTCGAGGCGCGCCAGGGCCGAGTCGACCGGCGCGCTCACGCGCACCACCTCGGCCTCGACCCCGCCGGCGGGCGTCGCCCGCGAGTTGATCGCGAGCATGTTGCGGTTCGTCGCGGAGCGGAGCAGCGGCGCCCCGTCGCCGACGATGGCGACGGACGCGCTCTCCGGCTCCCACGTCGGCTGCGCCATGGCCTTCGACTCGATGCGGTACGTCAGCCGGTCGCCGGGCCGCGCCCGGCCCTCGGGGACGTAGCCGGCCGCGCGCAGCACGGCCGCCACGGTGTCGATGCTCGCGTCGTAGCCGCGGTTGCCGGGGAGGCGCCACCAGCGGTCCATGAACGCGACGATGCCGCGGGCGCGCTCGCCCGAGTAGGCGGAGCGCACCAGCGCGAACGCGTGCGCCGCGGCGGGGACCGCGGACGCCGCGGCGCGCGCCGGCGCCTGCGCGGCGGCAGGCGCGGCGAGCGCGAGGAGTGCGAGCAGCGCGGCCGGGCGCGGCGTCACGGCACCGGCGGCCCGCTCCAGTTCACCTGCGGCGTCGGGTAGTAGTTCATGCCGAGCAGCCGCCAGCGCGGCGCGTGGGCGGCGATGCGCGTGCGGAAGTCCTCCCACTGGCGCCGCCCCTGCGCCGTCCACCCCACCTCGGCGATCGCGGGCAGGCGCGGGAGCGTGAGGTACATCGCCGCGCCGATGTTCTGGATGGTCTCCGACCACAGCGGCGCCTCGACGCCGAGGATCGACGACTCGCCGACGCCGGGCGCGTAGGCGGCCGGGTCCCAGTCGTACGCGGTCTGCAGCTCGACGAAGCCGGCCCAGCGCAGCCCGAGCTCCGTCTCCGGCGTGTACTTCATGTCGATGTAGGTCTTCGGCGCGGGCGAGAAGAGGGCCTTCGCCCCCTGCCGCGCCGCGATGATCGCGCTGTCGCTCTTCCAGAGCTGCGCGACGGAGGTCGGGCGCAGCCGTGCCTTCGCGACCTCCTCCCACCCCACCATGGACTTGCCGTACTTCGTGACGATGTCCTGCACGCGCTCGATGAACTGAACGTACTGCTCGTGCGTGAGGACCTCGACCTCGTCGCCGCCGATGTGGATGTACGGCCCCGGCGTCATCGCGGCGAGCTCGCGGATGACGTCGTCCACGAACTGGTACGTGACCTCCTTGTCGTGGCAGAGCGCGCTCCAGCCGACGTTGATGCCGGTGTAGATGCTCGGCCCGGGCGAGTTCGGCGACACGGCGGGGACGGGGCGGCTGCAGCCGATCTCCGGGTACGACGCGATGGCGGCGTTCGTGTGCGCCGGCATGTCGATCTCCGGCACGATCGTGATGTAGCGCTCCGCCGCGTAGCGCACGATCTCGGCGTAGTCCTGCTTCGTGAAGAAGCCGCCCGGACCGCCGCCCACCTCCGAGCTGCCGCCCACCTCGGTGAGCCGCGGCCGCGAGTCGATCTGGATGCGCCAGCCCTGGTCGTCCGAGAGGTGCAGGTGCAGCGTGTTCATCTTGTAGAGCGCGAGCGCGTCGATGAACTGCTTCACCTCGTCCACGGTGAAGAAGTGGCGCGCGACGTCGAGCATCGCGCCGCGCCAGGCGAAGCGCGGGCGGTCCGTGATGCGCCCCGCCGGCACCGACCAGGCCGACGCCATGCGCATCGAGCTCTGCTCCGCCTCGATGCCCGCGGGGAGGAGCTGCCGGAGCGTCTGCATGCCGCGGAAGAGTCCCGCCGGGCGCGCGGCGACGAGGGCCACCGAGTCCGCCGAGACGGCGAGCTCGTAGCCCTCCTCGCCCATCGCGGCCGAGCCGCCGAGGCGGAGCACGATGGCGCCGCGCGGGACGCCGGCGGCGGCGTCGCTCACCGGCAGCCGGTACCCGGTCGGCGTGCGGAGCATGGCGGCGAGCATCTCGCCGAGGCGCGCGGCGTCCGCGCCGCCGGCGGTGACCACGGCCGACGTGGAGTCGAGGACGAACGGCGCCCCGGCCGCGGGCGTCACCGACGACGGCGCGGGGATGACGCTGTGCAGCTCGAGCCTCGCGAGCGGCGCGGGCGTGACGATCTGCCGCGGCCCCGACGGCGCCGGGGGGGTCGCGGGCTGCGGAGTGGTGCGGGGCGCCGTCGCGGGCCGGCACGCGGCGGCCGCGCAGGCGAGGACGAGGGTGGCGCGGAGACGACTCGGGAGCATGCGGGGCACCATCCGGGATGAGGGCCGTGAGCGGGGCTGCACGCCAGAATCTTACGCCGCGGTCACCAATCGCACGAGCGCGCAGGTTCCGCCGGTCCCCCGGCGCGGATAGAATCTCCGTCGCCATGACACCCTGCCCCACACGCGTCGCCTTCCTCGGCTTCGGCACCGTCAACCGGGCGCTGCACGCGCTCCTCTGCGGGCGGCGCGAGGCGCTCGCGCGGGAGCACGGGGTCCACGTCCAGGTGACCGGCGTGGCCACCCGCCGCGGCGGCTGGCGCGCCGACGCCGCCGGGCTCGACCCGGCGAGCGACGGCGGCGCGCGCTGCGCGGACGTACGCGAGTGGCTCGCGGCGAGCCGGGCCGAGGTCGTCCTCGAGGCGATCGCGCTCGACCCGCATACCGGCCAGCCGGCGCTCGACTACCTCCGCGCCGTCATCGAGCACGGCGCGCACGCCGTCTCGGCCAACAAGGGTCCGGTGGTCCACGGCTATCGGGAGCTCGCGGGCCTCGCGGCGTCGCGCGGCGTCGCGTACCGCTTCGAGTCGGCGGTGATGGACGGCGCGCCGGTCTTCTCGCTCGCGCGCGAGTGTCTCCCGATGCTCGGCCTCACCGCCGTGCGCGGCGTGTTCACGTCCACGGCCACCGTGGCGCTCGAGGCGATGGAGCGCGGCGGCACCCTCGCCGACGGCGTCGCGCACGCGCAGCGGCTGGGGATCGCCGAGGCGGATTCGAGCTTCGACGTGGACGGCTGGGACACGGCGGTGAAGCTGTGCGCCGTCGCGAACGTCCTCCTCGGCGGCACGCTCACGCCGGCGGACGTGGCGCGCGAGGGGATCGGGTCCGTCGCCGCGGACGACGTGCGGCGCGCGCGCGCCGTCGGCCGCCCGCTGCGCCTCGTGGGCGAGGTGGAGCGCACCGGCGACGGCGCGCTCGCGGCGCGCGTGGCCCTGGTGCGCTGCCCGCCCGACGGCCCGCTCGGCGTCGTCACCGGAACGACGCTCGTGATGCGCTACGAGGCCGACGTCTTCCCCGGAGGCCTCACGGTCACGTCACGCGACCCCGACGCGACGACGACGGCGTACGGGATGCTCGCGGACCTGATCGCGGTGCTGCGCGAGCCACGTCGGAACGCATCGGCAGGATGAGCCCGGGATCGGAGATCGTCACGGAGCGCCCGAGAGCGTCGTGAAGCTCGCCGCGTCGAGCGTGACGCGTGCGACGCCGCCGCGCACCGGGACGCGCGCGAGCTCCGTCATCCCGCGCCGCTCGTCCGTCACCCACCGCCGGAGCGATCGCACGCCCGCCGGGAGGCCGGTGATCGTCGCGGCGCGCGCGGCGCCGTCGTTCACGAGGTGCACGGCGACCGCGCCCGCCGGCGCGCCGACCGCCGCGCACCACACGAGCGGGTGGCCGCACGACGCCGGGAGGTGCCGCGCGCCTGCCGGGCTCGAGGCGAGCTGCTTCAGGTTCCAGAAGCGCTGCGTCGGCCGGAGCGCCGTCGTGTCTCCCGCCAGGCCGCCGCCCGCGAGGACCGAGTAGTCGCTCGTCAGCTGCCACTGGAGGATCGAGAGCGGGCGCGCGCGCGCGAGCATCCGCACGTAGAGCGCGACCTCCTCGCGCGCGAACGTCGCCTCGCGGAATATGGCCGGGTAGCGCCACGCGCCCGCGTCGGTGCTGCCCTCCCCCACGAGCAGCGGCACGCCGAGCCGCCGCGCCGCGCCGTCCCAGAACCCGAGCAGGCTGTCGCTCCAGCCGCGCCACGAGTGGAACGAGACGGCGCCGATGAACGGCCGCGCCGCCGGGTCTTCCAGCGCCGGCAGGATGAACGCCGTGCCCGTCGCGTCCGCGGTGTCGCCGAGCAGGAGCTTCGTCGCGATGCCCTGCGCGGCCAGGTACGCCCCGAGCCCCTTGATGAAGTCGCGGTGCTCCTCGGCCGTCTGCCGCACGTCGATGCCGAGGTCCGCCTCGTTGAAGGAGAAGAGGGCCGGCTCGACGCCGTAGTGTTCCTTCAGGTAGCGGATGTACGACGCGATCGACTCGTAGATGCGCGGGAGCTTCGCCGGGTCGAGCGGGTTGCCGCGCGGCGTCCCCGGCGGCGGCTCGCCGCTCCCGGGGAGCGCGCCGACCACCGCCCACTGCGGCGGGAACCAGACGGCGAGCGTGACGGGGACGCCGCGCTGGCTCAGCGTGCGCGCCATCTCCATCGCGGCCCGCACGCGCGCGTCGAGCCGCTCGGGCGGCACGGCAGCGGGGTCCGCACCCTCCTCCGGATGCCAGCTGCGCCACGGCAGCTCCACGCGCCCCCACGACACGCGCATGTTGGCGAGGTTGTACGCGATGACGGGCGGGTCGAGCCGCGCGTTCTGGATGCGGAAGTTCCCGCCGATGCCGTCGAACGCGGGTCCCGGGCTCGACTGGTCGATCGCGACGGTGATCGGCCGCCGGTCGATGGCGCCGGAGGCGCGCAGCGTCGCGGTGAGTCGCGCGGAGGTGCCCGCGGGCGCGCCGGCCGGGAGCACGGCGAAGGCGACGCGCACGAAGTCCACCCGCCCGTGGTCCACGCTCCTGCGCTCGCCCTCGCGCACGAGCGCCTCGGCCGGCGCGCCGAGCGAGACCGAGACGCGGCGGCCGGGCGCGGTGACGAGCGCGCCGGTCGCCCGCGTGCCGTCATCGCCCTGCAGCGCGACGTCGCCGCCCGCCCACGCCGCGCGCGGCACGTCCACGCAGAGGTGCGCCGCCGCGGACGCCGGCGCGCTGTCCGCCGTCACCGTCAGCTCGATCGTCGCCACGCCCGGGCCGCGATCCTCCACGACCTCTCTGATCGCGAGCCCGCGCAGCCTCGTGGTCACCGTGCGCCGCGCGCCCTCGCGCGCGAACGTCGGGCGCTGCCGCTCCTTCGCGGTCCGCGCGATCTCGGCGCCGTCCGGCCCGAGCACGCAGATGCTGGACTCGAAGGGAACGACCTGCCCCTGCACGCGCAGCCCCTCGACGTTGCCCCAGGCCATCACCTCCGCCTGCGCGCCGGCCTGCTGCGACGCCGCGCCGAGGGCCACGGCCGCGGCGACGAGCCGCGCCGGCGAGCACCGTCTCTTCTTGTCGGTCATCGCGCTTCCACGCCTCGGTTGTCGTCCCGCGGAAGGTAATCGCGGGTCACCGGTGGATCACGAGGTGCGGCTCCAGCATCGCCATGACCTCGGGCCCGTCGGCGGTGATCGCGACGACCGTCCCCGGCCCGGCGCGCTCCAGCGCGTGGGCGACGGCCTCCGGCTCGCGCTCGAAGGTCGCCACCCTGTCGCGCGGGAACCCGGTCGCGAGCAGCCCCTCCGCGAGGAGGCGCGCCGACTCGCCGGGCGGGCGGCCCCGCCGGTAGTGCTCGTGCTCCTTGAAGACGACGTAGTCCATGCGCGCGGCGAGCGCGCCGATCTCGCGCAGGTCCTCGTCCCGCCGGTCGCCCGGCACGCTGATGAGCGCCATGCGCCGCTCGGCGGGCGACGCCGCGACGAAGTCGAGGAGCCCGGTGATGGCCGCGGCGTTGTGCGCGTAGTCCACGATGACGCGCCCGCGCGCCGTCTCCAGCACGTTCACGCGCCCCGGCGTGCGCTCCGCCGACGGCACGAACGACAGCAGCCCCTCGCGGATGCGCTCCACCGGCAGCCCCAGCGCGTACGCCGCGGAGGCGGCGGCGACCACGTTCTCGAGCTGGAAGCGCGCCGCCCCGCCGAACGTGAGCGGCACCTCGCGCACGTCGGCGACCACGACGCGCCGGTGCACGTCGCGGATGACGATCTCGCCGTGCTCGATGCAGGCGACGACGCCTCCGGCCGCGAGGTGTCCGCGCGCGTTCGGGCTCTCCTCCGGCGACCGTGTCGTGAACAGGATGACGGCGCCCGGCGTCCGCTCGCGCATGGCGAACGCGAGCGGGTCGTCCGCGTTGAGCACCGCGTACCCCGTCGGCTTCACCACCGACGGGATCACCGCCTTCACCTCGGCGAGCTGCTCCACGGTCTCGATGCCGTCGACGCCGAGGTGGTCGGCGGTCACGTTGAGCACGATCGCGACGTCGCACTGGTCGTAGCCGAGCCCCGCCCGCAGGATGCCGCCGCGCGCCGTCTCGAGCACGGCGACCTCCACCTCGGGGTGCGACAGGATGACGTTCGCCGCGAACGGTCCGGTGAGGTCGCCCTCCATGAGGAGGTGCTCCTGGAAGTAGACGCCGTCGGTGGTCGTGAAGCCGACCTTCTTTCCGACGCTCCGGAAGAGGTGCGCGACGAGCCGCGTCGTCGTCGTCTTGCCGTTGGTCCCCGTGACCGCGACGACGGGGATCGTCGTCGGCGCGCCCGGCGGGTAGAGCATGTCGAGGATCGCGCCGGGCACGTCGCGCGGCGTGCCGCGGTCCGGGTGCGTGTGCATGCGGATCCCGGGCGCCGCGTTCTCCTCGATCACCACGGCGCCGTTCTCCCGGATGGGGACCGCG
>JBJMNJ010000498.1:0-3037 GCA_045804325.1 Gemmatimonadaceae bacterium | reverse complement strand
GAGATCATCAGGGCCTTCGCCGCGAAGCGCGGCGATCGCTTCCTCTACCACGAGGGCGTTGCCGCAGGCGCGGCCGAGCGGACGATCCATGGCCGTCACGAGCGCGACCGCCGGCGTTCCGTGATCGGCGCCAAGCTTGATCATGACCTGCGCGAGCTCGAGCACCCGATCGAGCTCCGGGATGAGCGCGCCGCTGCCGCGCTTCATGTCGATCACGAGACCCGTGAGGTCTTCCGCGAGCTTCTTGCTCATGATGCTCGCGGCGATGAGCGGGATGGACTCGACGGTCGCCGTGGCGTCGCGCAGCGCGTACATCTTCTTGTCCGCCGGCGCGATCTCCCCGGTCTGCCCGATCAGCACGCACCCCACGCGCTCGAGCTGCCGCCGCGCCTCGGCGAGCGTGAGGTCGGTGCGGAAGCCCGGGATGGTCTCGAGCTTGTCGAGCGTGCCGCCGGTGTGGCCGAGCCCGCGCCCGCTCATCATCGGCACGACGACGCCGCACGCGGCGACGAGCGGCGCGAGGACGAGCGACACCTTGTCGCCGACGCCGCCGGTCGAGTGCTTGTCGATGCGCGGCACGTCGCCGAGGTGCGCGAGGTCCAGGGTGGCGCCGCTCTCGAGCATCGCGCGCGTGAGCGCGCTGGTCTCCGCGCGGTCGAGCCCGCGGATCCACGCCGCCATGAGGAAGGCGGCCATCTGGTAGTCGGGCACGTCGCCGCGGGCGTAGGCGTCCACGAGCGCGCGCCACTCCTCGGGCGAGAGCCGACCGCCGTCGCGCTTCTTCTCGATGAGGCGGAGGGCTAGCACGGGACGCCGCCCTCGGCCGAGGGCCCATCAATCGTGACTACGTACACTGTCGTATCGTCCCCCCGCAAACATTGACCGACCTTCCGGGTACCTCTACCTTGCCCGCGGCCGAGCCCGGCCGTACGCCGCGCGTCCCGCCGCCGGGCGTCGCATCCCACCCGCTCTCCGGAGTTTCCATGTTGGTGACCCGCACCGTCGCCGCCGCGCTGCTCGCCGGCGCCCTCCTCGCGGCGCCGGCCTCCTCGGCCCGCGCGCAGACGGCCGCCGAGCATGTCGCGATGGGGGACCGCGACTACGCGGCCCGCAACGCGCCCTCCGCCCTCAGGCACTACGAGGCTGCCGCCACCACCGACCCGAAGAGCTACGAGGCGCTGTGGAAGACCGCGCGCTCCGGCGTCGACGTCGGCGAGGCGACCGCCGACAAGGCGCAGCAGAAGGAGCTCTACAAGAACGCCGAGCTGTTCGCCCGGCGCGCCGTCGAGGCGAACCCCGCGGACGCCGAGGGGCACTTCGCCCTCGCGCGGGCCCTCGGCCGCACCGCGCTCTCGCTCGGGAAGTCCGACCGCGTGAAGTACGCGACCGCCGTGCGCGAGCACGCGCTCGAGGCGCTGAAGCACAACCCGAACCACCCCGGCGCCCTGCACGTCATGGGCATGTGGAACGCCGAGATCATGCGCCTGAACGGCTTCCAGCGCATGGTCGCCAAGAACTTCCTCGGCGGGAAGGTCTTCGCGTCCGCCAACTGGGACGACGCGGTCCGGTACATGGAGAAGGCCGTGGCGGTGGAGCCGCAGCGGCCGGTCCACTACCTCGACCTCGCCGAGATCTACGAGGACCGCGACATGAAGGACAAGGCGCGGGCCGCGTACCAGAAGGTGGTGAGCCTCGCGCCGGTGGACTACAACGACGCGAACTACAAGCGGCAGGCGGAGTCGGCGCTCAAGAAGCTGAAGTAGCAGGGAGCAGGAGACAGGGGACAGGGAGCAGGGGCGACCCGGACGGGCGCGTTCCTGCTCCCTTTTTCTTGCGACGCACCTACCCTGCTCCCTGCTCCCCGTCCTACTCGTCCATGAGGTCCGCCACCGCCCAGCGCCCGCGGGTGACGCCGCGGCGCAGCTGCTTGCGGCGGCGGCGCGCGGCGGTGCGGAGCTCCGCGCCGAGATCGGACCAGCCGTCCTCGGCGCGCGACCGCAGGCGACGGGCGCCGCGGGTGATCAGCTCGCGCGTCTCCTCGCCGCTCTGCGGGGCGAGGAGCAGCGCGGCGCCGGCGCCGATGAGCGCGCCGATCGCGAGGCCGAGGCCGAGGGTGCTGACGCGACGCCAGTCGAGCTCCTCGCCCTGCTCGCGCGCGGCGGCGCCGCGCGGCATGTCGGCGGCGCGCAGGGCGGCCGCGCGGGCGGAGGGGCTGAACCGCCCGGTGCCGGCGCGGTCGCCGGCCGTCGTCGTCGACCCGGCAGCGGTGGAGCCTGACGTGCGGGTGCTGCGGCCGGCTGTGGCGGCGTCGCCACGGGCGACGTCGGCTGGCGTGGTGGACTCCCCTGCGGGGTCCCGCCCGGCGGTGCCGCCGGGGCGCGCGGGTCTGGCGTACGACATCGGAGAGTACTCCCGAGGTTGCGGGTCTGAATTTTGCGACTGCCGGGGCGTGGCGTGGCTGCCTGCCTCGCCCCGGCAAATGACGTGCTGCCGGCACCGCCGGGCCCCTGAGCCGGCGGCCCCATCGTCATCCCCCGGGCCCCGCCGTCCTGGCTCGGCGGCCCTGTCCGCACGGCCCGACCCGACCGGTCGGCGGCACGAGGAGAGGCATGAGCGCCACGCAGACCAAGCCGAAGACCGTACTGCTCGTCGAGGACAACGAGGACAACCGGATCGTGTACTCCACGATCCTCCGCCACTTCGGCTACAACGTCACCGAGGCGTTGAACGGAGAGGAGGGGATCGCCAAGGCGCGCTCGGAGAAGCCGGACCTGATCCTCATGGACATCTCCATCCCGATCATCGACGGGTGGGAGGCGACGCAGGTCCTCAAGCACGATCCGGAGACGAACGACATCCCCATCATCGCGCTCACCGCCCACGCCCTCGCCAGCGACCGTGAGAAGGCGATGGAGGTCGGGTGCGACGGGTACCTCGCGAAGCCGTGCGAGCCGCGCGCCGTGGTGGCCGAGGTCCAGCGGTTCCTGGGGCGTGACAATGGCGGGAGCTGAGGCCGCGAGCCAGCTCCGTCCGGACC
>JBJMNJ010000497.1:0-11135 GCA_045804325.1 Gemmatimonadaceae bacterium | reverse complement strand
CTGGCCTCCGTGGGCATATGGGGAAGTTACAGGGGCCCCTCGGTCCTCGGCCCTCGGCCCTCGTTGGAGCGGAGGAGCGCCGGCAGCTCCACCCAGAAGAGCGCCCCCGTCCCGCCAGGCGCCGCCTCCACTCCACATCGGCCGCCGTGCTCCGCGACCACATCGGCGACTACCGACAGGCCGATTCCGCTACCCGCCGAATGCCGCGACGTGCTCCCGCGCTGGTAGGGCCGCCAGATCGTCTCCCGCTCCGCGACCGGCACCCCCGACCCCTCGTCCTGCACCTCGATACGAACGAGCGCACCAGCGGCCGAGGGCCGAGGACCGAGGGCCGAGAGTGTCACTCTCACGACCTGCCCCTTCGGCCCGTACTTGATCGCATTGTCCAGCAGGTTCAAGAGCACATGGCGCAGCGCCTCCGGCCGCAGCGCCGCGTACAGCTCCTCCGCCGGCCGCTCGAGCGTCACGCGTGACCGCGCCGCCTCGGCCAGGGGCGCGAACTCGTCCACGAGGCGCGCGGTCTCCTCGCCGAGCGCGACCGGCTCGGCGTCCTCGCCGCGCGCGCGGCCGGTGCGGGAGAAGCGCAGCACGCGCTCGACGAGCTGGCCGAGGCGCAGCGTCTCGCGCTCGACGTGGTCCACGGCGCGGGCGCGCGCCGCTTCCGTGGGGTAGCGGCCGAGGCGCAGCGTCTCGAGGTAGAGGCGCATCTGCGCGATGGGCGTGCGGAGCTCGTGCGAGATGCTCGCGACGAAGCTGCTGCGGAGCTGTGCGAGCTCGCCCTCGCGGCGCACCTGCGCGACCGCCACCACCGCGAGCGCGCCGCCCAGCGCGAGGAGGCCGAGCAGGAACGGGAGGCGCGAGCGCGGCACGCCGCCGATGAGGACGCTTCCCGCCTCGTCCGGGCGGATCTGGGCGCGCACCACCAGTCCCGCGTACGGCGTCTCCATCCGCCCGCTGTCGTCGAGCGTCCAGCGCTCGACGCTGTCGGACGCGTACAGCGCCGCGCCGCTCGCGGTGGTGACGCGGAGCTGGAGGAGCTCGCGCGCCGGGCGGCCGCGCGTGAACGCCGTGGGCAGCAGCGTGCCGTCGTACATCACGTCGGCGAGCAGCGCGCGGAACCTGTCCTCGTCGTACTCGACGCCGTAGATGAGCGTGTCACCCCACGCCGTGGGCATGCGGGTGTAGGCGAGCACGCGCGTCACGCCCCCGCGCTCCGCCACGATGAGCGGGAAGCGGCCGGGGTTGCCTGGCGCGCGCACCTGCCGCGTGATCGTGTCGTTGACCCAGGCGCGCTCCGCCGCCGTGTAGTCCGGGCGGCGCCGCAGCATCGCGAGCTCCGAGGGCGGGCGGTCCACCTCCCAGCCGACGATCGGGTCGTCGTGCGCGTTCTGCCCCGTCGCGAGCGTGTCCGACCCGAGCTCGAACGCGAAGTAGATCGCGGGGACCGGCCCGCGCCGCGGGCGGTGGCAGTTGCAGCGGCGGTCGAACGGCAGGTAGTGCGCGAGGTCCCACGCGGGTGGCACCGGCGGGCGCTCGTGCACGTAGGGGTCGTGGTTCACCGCGCCGAGCGCCTCGCGCACGGCGGCGTCGAGCGTGACGCGGAGGTGCTGCTGGTAGCTCCATGCCGCGAACCCCGCGTAGTCCCGCACGGCGTGCTCGGCGAGCCGCTGGTTGGCGCGCGTGGAGCGGGCCGCCTCGAGGACGCCGAGCGTGGTGAGCGCGAGGCTCACGAGGAGCAGCAGCCGCGGCCAGGCGGTGGCGGGGCGGAAGGGGAGGCGCATGCGCCGTCCATATTGGGGCGCGCCGTGTACGGGTACAACGGCGAAAGTGTGCAGGATTGATGAAGGCGCCGCGCGGACGGCAACCGCGCGGCGCACGAATCTGTCGGAGTAGTCATGGAGCACGCCGAGCACGGCGCATCGCACCGCCGGCGGCGTGGCGCGCCACGCGCCACGGCCGAGGCCGCGCGCGCGCACATCGAGGCGCACTGCACGGAGCACGTGCGGATCGCCGACCTCGCGGCGGCGGCGGGGGTGAGCGTCTGCCACCTCGTCAGGCAGTTCACCCGCTACGTCGGCGTGCCGCCGCACGCCTACCTCATCCGGCGGCGCCTCGAGCACGCGCTGCGCCTGCTGCGCGAGGGGGCGTCGCCCTGCACCGTCGCGTACCTCGCGGGCTTCGCCGACCAGGCGCACTTCACCCGCCAGTTCCGCCGCGCCTTCGGCGCCCCGCCGGGGGAGTACCAGCGGGACGCGCTACACGTGCGAGGCTAGCGGCGCCGCAGCAGCCGCACGTCGATCACCGAGCCCTGGATGGCCGACCCGTAGCGCATGCGCGCGTCGGTCACCGACAGGCGGCGGATCTCGCCGATCATGTTCGAGGGGATCATGCTGAGGGCGTCGAGCGAGCCCCAGGAGGCGCCGTCCACGTACACCACCGTCGCGGGCGTCGCGCCGTAGCTGAGGCGGGGCGACGCGTACGGACGCAGGTACTCGGGGCGGAGCATCCGGACGACGTCGAAGGCCGTCGCCACGGGCGCGGACGCCTGGATCTCCGGCGCGAAGAGGCGGTCCCGGTACCGCTCGGTGCCGGTGCGCCAGGTCAGGTCGTTCCGCTCGGCGGCTCCGGTGGTGGCGACGGTGCCGCAGGCGGCGAGGCCGAGGGTCGTGGCGAGGAGCAGAGCTGCGCGCGCGGCGCGCGAGGCGTGGGTACTGCGCATGGCCGTTGGGCTGGGGCTGGCGCTCCCCCGCGGGATCGCGGGGCGGCGCGGTGCCGTGTGCCATGCCTAACGTGCCTCCGCTCCCACCCCCGGGCTGGAACGATCTTGCGCTTCCGGAGAAGGCTTACGCGGACACGACGATCGCTTACGTGGAGAGGGAAAGTGCTTACACCAGGGAGCAGGGAGCAGTCCCCTGCTCAGCCACCCTGCTCCCTGCTCTCCTCCAGTCGCGATTCGATGAACCGCCGCTGCGCCCCCTCCGGCGTCAACGCGCGCGCCGCCTCGTACGCCGCGCGCGCCTCCCGCGCGCGGCCGAGCCGGCGCAGGAGCGCGCCGCGCGTCGCGTGGGCGAGCGGGTAGCGCGCGAGCGCGCCCTGCGCGAGCAGCGCATCCACCAGCGCGAGCCCCGCCGCGTCGCCGTCGCGCATGGCCACGGCCACGGCGCGGTTGAGCGCCACCACGGGCGACGGCCGGACGCGGTGCAGCACGTCGTACAGCGCGACGATCTGCGGCCAGTCCGTGCCTGCGCTGCTCGGTGCCTCGGCGTGCAGCGCCGCGATGGCGGCCTGCAGCGCGTACGGGCCCACGCGCCGCGCGCGGAGCGCCCGCTCGGTGAGCTCCAGCCCCTCCGCGATCTGTGCGCGGTCCCAGCGCGAGCGGTCCTGCGTGTCGAGCAGCACGGGCATTCCCGCGTCGTCCGCACGCGCCGCGCGGCGGGAGTCGTGCAGGAGCATCAGCGCGAGCAGCCCCACCGCTTCGGGGTCGGGCAGCAGTGCGACGACGAGGCGGCCGAGTCGGATGGCCTCCGCCGCGAGGTCGGCGCGCGTGACGTGATCGCCCTCGGTGGCCGCGTACCCCTCGTTGAAGATCAGGTACACGACCGCGAGCACCGCGTCGAGCCGCTCGGGGAGCTCGGCCGGCCCGGGCACCTCGTACGGGATGCGCGCGTCGCGGATCTTCGCCTTCGCGCGCACGATGCGCTGCGCGAGCGTCGGCGCGGGGACGATGAAGGCCCGCGCGATCTCCTCCGTCGTGAGCCCGCACACCGTGCGCAGCGTCAACGCCACCTGCGCGTCGAGCGCGAGCGCCGGGTGGCAGCAGGTGAAGACGAGCCGCAGCCGGTCGTCCTCGATCGCGTCGGGGTCCGCCGCGTCCGGCGCCGGCGCCTCGACCGGTCCCTCGTGCAGCACGGCGTGGCGCCGCTCGTCGAGCCACGTGCGGCGGCGCATGTGATCGATGGCGCGGAAGCGCCCCGCGCTCACGAGCCACGCGCGCGGGCTCGCGGGGACGCCCTCGGCGGGCCACCGCTCCACCGCCGCCGCGAACGCGTCGTGCAGCGCCTCTTCCGCCAGGTCCAGGTCGCCGAGGAGGCCGGTGAGCGTCGCGAGGACGCGGCGGGACTCCGCGCGGTAGGTCGCCTCCACCACCGCGCGGATGTCCCCCGCGTCAGCCATGGCTCTCCACGATCGGCCGCACCTCGATGGAGCCGAGCCGCGCCGAGGGGATGCGCGACGCCACCTGAATGGCCTCGTTCAGGTCGCGCGCCTCGATGAGGTAGAAGCCGCCGAGCTGCTCCTTGGTCTCGGCGTAGGGGCCGTCGGTCACCACCGTGCGGCCGTCGCGAATGCGCACCGTCGTGGCGGTGGACGTGGGCTGGAGCTGCTCCCCGGCGGCCATGTGGCCGCTCTTCTTGATGTCCTGCGTGAACGACCTGAACTCGCCCATGATGCCGTCGACCTCGGCCTTCGGCATGCGCTCCCACAGGGACTCGTCGTCGTAGATCAGGCAGAGGTACTTCATCGGGGGCTCCTCGATTGGCGTGGGCGACGGCCGGGTGGGTGCACGCACGATCGCGCGGCCCCGCCGTCGACAGGTAGTCGAACGGGGCCGCGCGAATTCGACAGCGTCGTCCGCGTGCGCGGAAGACGGCTCAGCGCACCTCGTACAGGACGAGCTCCGTCGGGCCGCGCCCGGAGCGGAGCACCGCGAGGTAGCCGGCCTGCCAGCGCAGGCCGAACGCGTACCGGTCGGACCCGTCCGGGAGCTTCATGCGCCAGCCGCGGCGGGACGGTCCGTCCACGAGCACGACCCCGCTCGCGCCGCTCATCATGGCGCCCCCGATACGCCCTCCGCCCACCGGCATCGGGTTGAAGACGCCGCTCGGCAGGACGCCGATCGGCCGCGCACCCTCCGGGCCCACCGACCACACCTGCGACGCGATGCCGGGGCCCGGCATGGTGCAGGTGGCCGAGCCGCGCTCCGGTGGCGCGCACCTGGGCACCCCCGGGAGTGACGCGAGCTTGCGCCGCCCCTGGAGGTCCACGCGCCAGAGATCCCAGGAGCCCGTGCCCAGGCTGATGAAGGGGATGCTGTGCAGGACGCTCCCGCGGTCCCCGTCCAGCGCGCCGCCGAAGGTCATCACCATCACCGACCCGTCCGCCGCCGCATAGAGCGGCTGGATGGCGAAGTCCCGCGCACTGGGCGGGCCTAACGACAGCGCCCAGGCGGATGCGGTGTCCAGCGAGCCCGCCATCGCCACCGCTCCGCGCCGGCCGTCAGCCTGCCCCACGAGCGTCCAGCGGCGAGCGACGGTGTCCACCATCAGCGTCGGGTCGACCAGCGCGGGGACCACGGCGCGCCGCGCGGCCGAGTCGGCGCCGAATGCACGGACGGAGACGGCCATGGAGTCGCCGTAGGCGCCCACGGCGAGCATCCGCCCGTCGTCCAGGAACACGAGCCGCTCGGCGTCCACCGTGTCGCGCCCGCCGCGCCAGTCGCCGACGATCCACCGCCGGCCGGCCTCGCGGCCGCCGTCGAACTCGCGCACCGCCCAGCGCACCGCGCCTGGCGAGAGCTCGAGCTCCATCGGGTGTCCGGCGAGCGCGACGTGCGCCGCCGGGCGCGCGCGCGCGTCGCTCCAGGAGATCCCGCCGCCGGCAGTCAGGGCGCTCCCCGCCGTGGCGGTCACGAGGGGCACCAGCGCCGCCACCGCGCCGAGCGCGGCGAGTCGCCGTGCGGGGCGCCGCGGCACCGACGCCACTGCGGCGGCCAGTGCGAGCACGGCGACCGCGAGCGACCCGACCGCCGGATTCACCGCGATCGCCGCCAGGCCGATCTCCTGCACCCCCACCGCCGTGTCCAGGCCCGCGATGAGCACGAGCACGCCGAGCACCACGAGGGCGGTGGTGGCGCCCGCGCCGCGCGCGTCGGCGCTGCCCGGGTGGCGCTCGGCCGCGCGCGCATGCTTCCACGCGAGCCAGAGCGCTGCTGCGCCGACGGCGGCGAGTGCGACGACGGCGCCGGCGCCCCGCAGGCCGCGCCAGGGAAGGCCGCCCTGCGCGACGCTGAGGATGGCGCGCGCGATGCACGTGGCGCCGAGCGCGGCGAGCGCCGCCGGGCCGGGGCGCCAGAGCACGAGGAGGGCCGGCACGAGCCCGAGGCCGAACTGCTGCGCGGCGGCGAGCGCCATGATCCCGACGAAGGCGAGCGTCCGCCCGGTCATCGGCGACGCCGCGGCGGGCGTCGGGCGCAGCCCGACGTCCACCACGTCGAGCGCGCGCTGCGTGGCGGCGACCTCCGCGGGGTCGAGCGGGAAGGTCCAGCGGCCGCCCTGCCGGTCGGCGGCGTGCAGCGTGCGGCCGGCGGCGTCCGCGGCCACGCGCAGCTCGGTGAGGTCGCCGTACGCGGCGGCGCGATAGCTCGTCGCGTGCTCGCGGAGGGAGGGCAGGGCGTGCGGCGTGCCCTCGGGCACCCCCTCGAACCAGTACGCGCGCTGCGCGTCGAGCACGAGGAGCGCGCCGGGCGCCGCGCCGCGCACCACGACGGGGGCGAGCAGGGGGCTCGCCGCGGGCTGCTCGGCGCGCGGCGCCGCGGCCTGCGTGACGTCGGCCCCGCGCAGCGCCTGGATGCGGCGCGCGTGGCTCGGGTGCGTGGCGGTGCGCTCCATGTCGTGCGGCCAGCGGCGCGGCACGCGCGAGGAGAGGTGCAGCTTCGTCAGCGCCGACGCCATCACCTCCGCGTTGCCGCAGAGCTGCGCGGCGCGCAGGTCGCTCGACGTCTCGTTCTTCTGGCTCTTCGCGGCGCGGCGCCCGAGCGTGAGGATCGCGGCGAGCGGGACGATGAGCCCCGCCCACGGCGCGACCGTCGGCAGGGAACGGAGGAGCAGGACCGGAAGCGCCACCGAGAGGCCGATGAGCGCCCAGCTGGCGGCGCGCGCGCGGGCGAGCCGGCGGCGGTTGTAGTACTCCAGGTGCGCGACCTCGTGCGCGAACACCGCCGTCGCCTCGTCGGGCGTCATGATCTCGAGCAGCGTGTCGCTCATGGCGACGGCGGGCCGCTTCCGGTGCGGGAGCGCGGCGGCGTTCGCCATGTGCATGCCGGGCGCGCCGAAGCGGAAGACCCTCGGCGGACGCACGCCGGCGCGCGCCACGATCTCGTCGAAGCGCGCGCGCAGCACGGGGTCGGTGAGCGGCGTGGCGCCGTGGGCGCCGAGCCAGAAGTCATGATGCAGCTCGTTCCACAGCAGCAGCGCGAGCGCGATCACGGTGGCCGCGATCAGCTCGTGCGGGGCGAAGTCGATGATGATCGACGGCGCGAGCAGGAGCAGGAGCCAGAACCCGAGCCCGCCGACGACCGAGCGCACCGTGTACCAGACCATCGCGCCGACGCCCCACGTCTCGCCGAAGATCTGGCGGCGAATCGGGTGCGCGGCGGAGAGGCGCAGCAGCAGCGACAGCGGGATGAGCCACATCGCGTGGACGCCGCCGAGGACGATGCAGCCGACGGTGACCCAGCTCTGGATGGCGTTGAGGCGCTGCCCGCGGGCGAAGAGCAGCTCGGGGAACGCCGGGTCGTCCGCGAGGGCGGGGAGCCGCCGCCCGGTGTGCCACGCGATGGCGGCGGGCGCGAGGGCGGCCGTCAGGGCGAGGAAGAGGAGGGGGGTCACGAGCTATTGACGACCGGCCCACGGCTGAGGTCGCATCCGGGCCGGGCGGTTCGCGGCCCGCGGCCGCTCCCTCGGGGCTGTCTACAACGTTGACGGCTGACGGCTGGCCGCGGCCCCGTCGCGGGTAGGCAGAACGCAGAACCCCCCGGGGCACGCCGGTGCGTCCCGGAGGGTTCTGCCTCACGGCCGCCCGCTCGAAAGCCGCGGTCAGCCGTCAGCCGTCAGCTGGGTGGTTCACTGCTTCGGCAGCACGATCACCTTGTCCGTCACGCTCTGCCCCTCCGCCACCGTCACGCCGCCGGCGAGCAGCGCGTTGCCGTAGCCCGAGCCCGCCGGGGCGAACGCGCGGAGCTCGTACGTGCCGGGGAGCAGGAAGGCGAACTTGAAGGCGCCGTTCGCGTCCGTCACGGTCGACGAGAGGACGTTCGCCGTGACCGTGTCGGTGACGACGGTGCCCGGCTTCAGCGCCTGGACCGTGGCGTTCGGCACGAGCTCGCCCGTCGGGCTGTCCTTGCGCACCGTGCCGCTCACCGACCCCGTGATGTCGCGCGCCGTGGCGCGCAGCACCGGCTTGAAGAGCAGCCCGTTGTTGTGGATGTCGTTCCCGCGGAGCACGAAGCTGTTCGCGACGTCGAAGTCGATCACCATCACCGTGCCGCCCTCGGTCACGTCGATCGGCTCGGCCAGGTTGACCTTGATGCCGGTGCGGTGGGCGCTCGGGAACTTGATGCCGCCGTTCGCGCCGTTCAGCACCGTGTGGGCGGCGTCGTTGAGCGTGACCGAGGACTCGTCGGTGTTGAGGATGAGCCGGAAGCCGCTGTAGCGGCCCGTCGGCAGCGTGGCCTCGCCGAGGTTCGTCGTGGTGCCGTTGCGGAGCTCGAGCAGGTTGATGGAGCGGTTCGGCGAGGCGATGGTGACCCAGCCGCCCGCGCGGTCCGCGCCGTCGGTGTCCGTGTCGATGTCGCCGTCGGTGTCGTCGTCCACGTCCGCCGCCGCGTCCGCCTCGTCCGCGTCCGCGACGCGCGCGTCGATGCGCACGACCCACACGTCCACGCGCGAGACGGACTCGTACGGGAAGGGCGCGTCGGTGAGCTGGACCGTGAGCTGACCCGTCTGGGTTCCGCTCGTGCTGTCGCAGGCCGTGAGGCCCGCGGCGGCGGCGAGCGCGAGGGCGAAGCGCGTGATCCTCTTGGTCATGATCGGCGATGCTCCGTGCTGCGTGTGTGAAGTCGTCGCGACGTCCGTCGCTCGCGGTGGCGCGAGGCGCCGCCTCCACGGGCCACGACCGCACGCTTCGCGCGCGGCGTCACATCGTCGCGCGTAATTCTTCACACGGCGTTTCGCATGTGACGCCGATCACGCGAGAGCGTGTGATGTCGGTCACACGCGGGGCGTCGCGCGAGGCTCAGCGGACGAGCAGCACTCCCACCACGCCGCCAAGCCCGTCGTCGCGGCGGCGCAGGCCGGGGGGCACGAGCCACTCGCCGCCGTCCACGCGCACGTTGAGCTGGTGCACGCCGTTCACGATGAGGAAGCGCGCCTCCCACCAGCCGTCGGCGGCGCGCGCGAGCGGCGCGGGCTCCCAGTCGGTGAAGTCGCCCGCCAGCTCGACGGCGCTCGCGCCGGCGGCCTGGACGCGCAGCAGCCGCCGCCCGTCCGGCGCGGTGCGCAGCTCGAAGGCGCGCAGCGGGCCCGCGGGCGCTGACGCGGCGTCCGGCGCCGACGTGTCGCGCTGACGGTCGGGGGACGGCGCGGCGTTAGGTTGCTTCTCGGGGGGGGCCCCCCGCGCCGCGGTCGGGTTGCCGGAGGCGCCGGCGGTGGCGAGCGGGGGATCCGCAACGGCACCCGTTAGGCGCCGCGGCCCGAGCGACGTGCGCACGGCCGCCGAGACGTAGCGGCCGCCGGGGAACCCCTGCGTCGGGTCCACGGGGTAGCTGCCCGCGCCCACGACGAGCGCCACGCGCGACGCCAGCGCGTACGTCGCGCCCGCCCCCGCCCAGCCCGCGCTCGTGGCGCGCCGGTGCGCCACCCGCGCGCCCGCGTACGCGTCCAGCGCGAGCCGACCGCGCGTCCACGCCGCCGTGGCGACGGCGTCCGTGTACCACGCGCTGTCGCCGAGGTGCGTCGGCGTCGCCACGGCCAGCGCGTCCACGTCGCCCCGCGCGCCCCAGACGCCGACCTCCGAGACGAGCATCCCGCGCGCGCGGCCCGCCTCCCAGGCGCGCCCGCCGCCGCCGCCGAGCCAGGCGCCCGCGGCGGAGACCTGCGCGTGCGCGCGGCCGACGAGGAGCGCCTGCCCGCCGCCGGTGCCATCCCCCTGCGCGTTGCCGCCGGCCGTGGCGGACAGCTCACCGCGCAGCGCGCCCGCCGACCCGACCGGCGCGGGCGTGAAGAGCGACATCTCGGCCGCGCCCTGCGTGCTCCACCCGCCCGCGTTGAACCGCGAGACGGACCCGGCGCCGCGCAGCTCGAGCACGCGTCCCGTCCAGCGCGCCGCCGGTGCCAGGGAGAACGCCGTCACCGTCCCCCCTTCCGCGAACCCGACGCGCGACGCCCCGGCGTCGATCGTCGCCTCCACGGCCGCCTGCGCGCGGGCGTGCCCGGCAGCGAGGAGGAGGCCGACGAGGATGGTCGGGAGACGAGGGGGCATGATCGCAAACTAACGACTGCGCACTGCGCCCCACTCACTGCGTACGGCGTACTCCGTCCTGCGTACGAGAACCCCCGGGAGGCCACGATCGGCTTCCCGGGGGTCTCGGTTCGTCGTACGCAGCACGCAGTCGAGTCAGCCCCTCGGCCGCCTCGGCTTCTGGTCCGGCCGGCGCGGCACGGTCGGTGGGCCGCCCTTGCCCGTGGAGCCCGTCCCGCGCGCGCCGGCCGCCGCACCGCGGGCGCGCGTCGGGCCCGGCGGCTCGGACGCGCGCGTCTGGCCGCGCGCAGCGGCGTCTGCCGGCTTCCCGACGCGAGCCCCGGCCGAGCGCGAGCGCGCCGACGCGGTCGGGTCGCTCCCCGCCGCGACGTCCGACTCCACTCCCTCGCGCATCGCGACGAGCTCGTCGTCGGAGGCACCGCGCCGCGCGAGCGCCGCCACGGTGGCGGCCGCCGTGTCCACGGGCACGCCGAGCGCGACGAGGTCGGTGAGCGTCGCCAGGGCGACGGTGAGCGGCTTCCCCCGACGCGCGGCGCGCAGCCCGCGCAGCGTCCCGGCGCTCGCGCCGCCGTGCACCGCCGCGGCCCCGGCCACGAGCTCCGCCTCGCTCGCGGTTCCCAGCGCACCGCGTGCCGTCGACAGCTCGCCGCGCAGCTCGCGCACGGCGCCGACGATGCGCTCGGGCCGCACGTGCCGCGTGGCGCCGAGCAGCGCGCGCTGGACGAGCGGCTCGGTCGGAACGCCGGCCGCGCGCGCCGTGTCGAGCTGCGCGCCGACGGCTGTCGCGGTCGCGGCGTCGAGGCGTGCGCCGAGCCGCGGGT
>JBJMNJ010000496.1:0-5087 GCA_045804325.1 Gemmatimonadaceae bacterium | reverse complement strand
TACAGCTCGTGGTCGTTGGGCAGGTCGCGCAGCGGGCCGTAGACCGCGGTGAGCGCTTCCGTCGCCGTCTTGTGAAAGGTGCCGTCGACGTCGTGGTTGTGGTCGTCGACGAACAGCAGCCCGCCCCGCTCGGCGTACGCGCGCAGGTTGTCGCGCTCGACCGCGGTGAAGCGCACGGGGAGGTGCCCGGTCAGGTAGACGAGCGGATATCTGAAGAGCGCCGGCGACGACAGCGGCACGATCACGCCGGTGGGGGCGACGTCGATCGACGTGTACCGCGCGATGGTGTCGATGATGTTGGCCGGCAGCAGCGGCGCGCTGTCCCAGTCGCCCGACTCGTACTGCGCGGTGGCGAAGACGAAGTCGCTCACGGGGCGCCGCTCCACGCGGGCAGCGAGCCGCGCACCACGGGGGCGCCGCCGAGCGCCCGTCGCACCCGCGTCCAGGCGAGGGCGATCGCGTTCGTGTCGCCGCGACGGATCGTACGAGCGGCGGTGTCGAGCGCCGCGGCGAGCGCCGGCGTATCCTCGAGCGCGCCGACCCGCATGACGAGCAGGGTGTCGGCGGCGGCGGCGGGATCCGTGGCCAGCAGCGCCGTGGCTCGCGCAAAGCTTTCGGCCCTGCGCCGCTGCGTGAGATCGACCATGGGCCGCGGTTCGCGTTCCGACGCGATGCCCTTGTCCTTGCCGGCGAGCCGCGCGTGCGCGACGTCGACGACGACCGCGCTCGGGCGCCCACGGAGGTAGATTCGCTCGGCCTGGCGCGCCCGCTGGATCGCGGCGAGGGCGCGGCGCATCGGCGGCAGCGCTTGGCGCGTCTCGCCGATCTCGAGCGCGCGGCCGGCGTCCCACATCGCGTTGAACGCCTCGAGCAGCGGCTTGTTCACGGCGAGGATCGGCGTCTCGTCGCCCTCGACGTCCATCACGTCGCCGACGGTGCTCTTCGTCGCCTCCTGCGCGCGCGCCAGCAGCTCTTCCGGCGTGAGCTTGCCGACGGGCGCATCGATGTTGCTCTCCTCGCTCAACGGCTCGCCGCCGATGCGCTGGAAGACGATGTCGCCGACGCGCTTGCGGAGCCGCGCCTGGTCGGCGGCGATGCGCTGCGATTCGCTGACGAGCGTGGGCCGCGCGAGCCGAGGGCGACGCTTGTCCAGCGCTTCGGTGAGCGTGATGAGCATGCGCTGGCTCAGCACCTGCCCCTCCGGCTCACCCGGCGGGGCGGGATCCACCGACACGGAGTCGTATTCGCCGGCGCGCGCGACGCGCAGCGCGCGGGTCTCGGAGCTGCCGAGCCCCGGCCCGCTCACGGTGTTGGCGTCGTGCGCCACGGCGCGCATCTGGAGCACGTCGCCCGGCTTGAGGCCCAGCGAATCGAGCGACAGCCGGACGTCGAGCGCGCTCTCCTGCCGGCCGCCGAGCGTCGAGCGGGCGAGCGTGGCGGTGCGGAAGGTGAAGTTCTCCTCCTGCCCCGAGCTGACGATGATCTCGAAGGCGGCGTCGCGAAGCCCGATGTCGTCGCGCAGCGCGGCGCGCAGCAGCAGCGTCCCCGCCGCGGCGCGGACCACGGTGTCGCGCGCTGGCAGGAGGAGCGTCACGACGGGCGCGGCATCCGGGACGGGAGCGAGCACGACGAGGCGTTCCCGCCCGGCGGCGGAGCGAAGGCGCAGGAGCGACGGCCGCGCGGGCATGACGATGCTGGTGCTCCAGCGCCCGTCGCGCGGGGCGACGCCGCGCGCGGCCGAGTCGAGCGTCGCGGTCACGCGGGACGCCTCCCCCGCGCCGCTGACGACGACGCTGCTGCCGACGAGCGCGTCCACGCTCGTGGGGTCGTCGGAGGTCGTGGCTTGACGGCCCGAGTAGGCGGGCGGCGTGACGACGACGCGAATGCCGGCGAGCGGATCCACCGCCGACCCGGTTGCGCCGGCACGTGCCCGTGCCGCGCTCGTGGATGCGGCGTCGCGAGTCAGCAGCACGGGACGCCAGACCGCGAGCGCCGTCGCGGCCGCAAGGGCGGCCACGGGCACCCTCAACGCGCGGAGCAGCCGCTGGCGCTCCTCGTCCCACCATGGCTGCTGGAGCGCCTGCTGCTCGACCGCGCTGTGCGCTGGTCCGCCGGCGGCGGCGGTGACGAGGGCGTAGCGCAGCGTGGGGTGCCGCTCCTCGACCCAGAGCGCGACACGCTCGAGCGACTGAGCGGGGCGGACGCGCGCGGCCAGCACGACCGTCACGATCACGCCGGTGAGGGCGAGCATCGCCGCGGCCTCCCACGGCAGCGCGAGCGCATGCGCCAGTGCGACGCCGGACAGCGCGACGGCGGCACCGAATGCCACGGCTCGCACGACCAGCACCGTGGTCAGCGTCCGGCGCAGCGCGATGACCCGATCGCGCGCCGTCACACACGCTCCGGCGCCATTCGCCCGCGCACGAGCAGCTCGGCCATCGCGCACGCCAGGGCCAGTCCGAGCAGCCAGGGGACGAGCGGCGACGGCTGCCGCTGGTCGGCCGAGAGCGATCGTCCCGCCGCGGGTGCACTTGCGCCGACCAGCCGCGCCACCGTCGCCGAGTCGGCGGGAGCGGCTGAACCGGCCTCGCCGCACGGTGCGACGAGTCCGCGCACGATTCGTTGGAAGGCGGGGCGCAGGGGCAGGTCGCCGGCGAGAGGAATGCCGACGGCCACGTGCCGCACACAGCCTGCCCCAAGGGGATGCTCGCTCGCCGCGGGCGCGCCGTCACTCCAGCGGGCGAGCGCGCGGCCGCCTCCGGCGCTGCCGCGGCCCATCGTGGCGACGACCACGTCGTCGCCCATCGCGAGCGCGGTGGGGCGCATCGGTGCGGCTCCCGCCGTGTCCCACAGCACGAGCGTGCCGCCCGCGCGCGCGTAGGCGCTGTCGGCGGCGCTCGCGGATGCACGGCGCAACCGGACGGCGGTCGGCACTGCAGCCACGGGTGAGCGCCGCAGCGCCGGCGCGAGCAGGTCGTCCGCGTCGAGCGCGCGCTCGAGGCTCCAGCCCGCGCCGGAATCCGCGCGGGCAGCGACGCGAGTGAGGTAGATCCGCCCCGGCCAGCCCACGCGCACGGAATCGGTCGCCGCGTCGAGCTCCTCCGCGGCAACCGGCGACACGAGCATGAGCTCCACGGTGTCCGCCTCAGCGGCCAGCGACGGCGCGATGCGTCTCGCCGCCACGAGCGCCGCGCTGAGCGAACCCACGGCCGCCGTGCGCGAGGAATCGACGGCGAGCGACTCGAGCGCCGCGGCGGCGGGCACCAGGGTCGCGACGCTGTCGAAGGCGATCATGCGTACCGGAACGCCCTCACCGATGAACGATCGCGCCTGCGCGACCGCCCGCGCGGGATTGGCCACGGCGCGCGACCGGTCCAGGAGAACGATTCGCGCGTTCGTCCGGCGCGGCGGGGCGAAGACGGGACGCGCGAACGCGGCGGCCGCGCTCAGCAGAAGGAGCACGCGCAAGGCGAGCAGCACGAGGTCGCGCGGCCGCTTCGCCACGCGGCTGACGAGCGTGCGCCGGTCGGGGATGAAGCGCGTCGTGGGAAACACGTACGCCGCCGGCCGCTGGCGCGCGACGAGATGAAGCAGCACCGCGCCGGCGGCCGCGAGTCCGCCGATGACGAGCGCCCACGGCGCGAGGAAGGTCACCGCCCCCGCGCTCCAGCCTCGCCCGCGACGCGACGCACGACGTGCGCGGCCGGCTCCGAGGTCTCCGCGCGGAAGTAGCGCACGCGGGCCGCGCGGAACGCCACCGCCGCCGACTCCATCCACGCCGAGAACGCCCGCCGGTACTCGTCGCGCGCCGCGCCGTCGAGCGTGCGCCGCACGCCGGCGCGTTCGGGATCCACCGCGAGCAGCGCATCGGCGGGCGGCTCCAGCTCCTCGGTCGCTACCAGGTGCACGACGATGACCTCCCCACCGGCGGCGATGCGCAGCCTGGCCGCGGCCATGAGCTCGTCCACGTCGCCGAGCAGGTCGGTCACGACGACGACGCGCGGCGCGCGCGCAGCGGCGAGATGCGGGGCCAGCGCGGGCGCACCGGCGGGCATCGTCGCGTCGAGAGCGCGGATCATCTCCACGATCACGCTCCGCCGCGCGCGCGGGGTCAGCGTGACCGGTGCCTCGGACGCGATCGTGAGCCCGACGGGATCCGCTTCGGCGTGCGCCACGGCCGCGAGCGCGACGGCGATCTCCCGCGCGCGCACCCACTTCGCGAAGTCCGGCAGCGGAAACGCCATCGATGCCGACGCATCGACGAGAATCGCGGTGCGCAGCGTGGCGCGGTCCGTGGTGAGCCGCACGTACGCGCGGTCGCTGCGGGCCAGCAGCCGCCAATCGACACGGCGCGGGTCGTCGCCCTGCCGGTACGGGCGGAACTCGCTGAACTCCGACGAGTTCCCGCGCAGCTTCGACGGGTGCGCGCCGAGGGTGGCCCCGCCCACCCGCCGCGCCGCCGGCCAGCGGACGCCGCGCACCGCGTCGAGGAGAGCACCGTAGGGGCCGGCTGTCATGTCAGTGCCATGAAATGTCATCCCGCAGGAGCGAGCGCAGCGAGCGAGTGTCGGGATCTACTTTCCACGGCGGGCTGCTCGATAGGGCAAGTAAATCCCGACACTCGCTTCGCTCCTGCGGGATGACAATGGGCTCGCTTCGCTCCTGCGGGATGACAGCGTGGGTCAGACCACCACACCACTCCGCGGCGGAGCGACCTGCGCGAGCACGTCCGCGATCACCTGCTCCGGCGTCACCCCTTCGGCCTCGGCCGCGAAGCTGGCCAGCACGCGGTGGCGCAGCACCGGGAGCGCGACGCGGCGGATGTCCTCAGGCGCCACGGCCGCGCGGCCGGCGAGAAAGGCGTGCGCCTTGGCGCCGAGCACCAGCGCCTGGCCCGCGCGCGGGCCGGCACCCCAGCGCACCGCGCGCTTCACCAGAGCGGGCGCCGTCGGATCGTCGGGCCGCGTCGCGCGCGCGAGCGACGCCGCGTAGCGCAACGCCGGCTCGCTGGCCGCCACATCGCGCACCGCCCGCTGGAGCGCCACCGCCTCCTCGGCGCCCAGCACCGGGCGCAGCGCGGGCTGCGC
>JBJMNJ010000495.1:0-5000 GCA_045804325.1 Gemmatimonadaceae bacterium | reverse complement strand
TCCGCGCCGCCGACGTCGGAGCGGGTGCTCCCGGTGACGCCGCCGGCCACGTCCGGCGCGCGCCGCGAGTTCCTCCTCTTCCCGAGCGCCGAGGCCATCCTCGGCGAGTTGCTCCCGTCGTACGTGCGCAACGCCGTCTACCGCGCCCTCGTCGAGAACGTCGCGGCGGAGCAGGGGGCGCGCCGCACCGCGATGAAGGCCGCGACGGACAACGCGTCGGACATCATCACGGTGCTCCGCCGCAACTACAACCGCGCCCGCCAGGCGCAGATCACGCAGGAGATCGCGGAGATCGTCGGCGGCGCCGCGGCGCTGGGCTAGACTGACGCGTGACGCGCCCCGCGCGGCGCGTCGGTAACTCAATCAATATCGAGAGTGGTTCACATGGCTACCGCCACGGCTACGCGCAACATCGGTAAGGTCGTGCAGGTGATCGGCCCGGTGCTCGACGTCGAGTTCGAGGCCGAGCACCTGCCCGAGCTGTACAACGCCCTCGAGATCCGCAGCAAGGCGGAGAACGGCCAGGACATCAACGTCGTCGCCGAGGTGCAGCAGCACATCGGCCGCAACCAGGTGCGCGCGGTCGCGATGAGCTCCACCGACGCGGTGACGCGCGGCATGGAGATCGTCGACACGGGCACGGCGATCGCCGTGCCCGTCGGCGCGCCGGCGCTCGGGCGCATCCTCAACGTGCTCGGCGAGCCGGTGGACAACGGGCCGCCGATCCCGGCGAGCGCGACGCGGTGGCCGATCCACCGCGCGGCGCCGAAGTTCTCCAACCTCGAGCCCAAGACCGAGGTCTTCGAGACGGGCATCAAGGTCGTCGACCTCATCGCCCCGTTCGTGAAGGGCGGCAAGATCGGGCTCTTCGGCGGCGCCGGCGTCGGCAAGACCGTCGTCATCATGGAGCTCATCAACAACGTCGCGAAGGGACACGGTGGCAAGTCCGTGTTCTGCGGCGTGGGCGAGCGCACGCGCGAGGGGAACGACCTGTACCTCGAGATGAAGGAGTCGGGCGTCATCGACTCCTGCGCGCTGATCTACGGCCAGATGAACGAGCCGCCGGGCGCGCGCCTCCGCGTCGGTCTCTCGGGCCTGACGGTGGCGGAGTACTTCCGCGACGTCGAGAACGCCGACGTGCTCGTGTTCATCGACAACATCTTCCGCTTCACGCAGGCGGGCTCGGAGGTCTCCGCGCTCCTCGGCCGCATGCCGAGCGCGGTGGGCTACCAGCCGACCCTTGCGAGCGAGATGGGCGAGCTGCAGGAGCGCATCACCTCGACGAAGACCGGCTCGATCACCTCGGTGCAGGCGATCTACGTCCCCGCGGACGACATCACCGACCCGGCGCCGGCGACGGCGTTCGCGCACCTCGACGCGACGGTCGTGCTCTCGCGCGCCATCACGGAGCTCGGCATCTACCCGGCCGTCGACCCGCTCGCGTCGTCGAGCCGCATCCTCGACGCGGCCATCCTCGGCGAGCGCCACTACCGGGCGGCCACCGAGGTGCAGCGCATCCTGCAGCGCTACAAGGAGCTCCAGGACATCATCGCCATCCTCGGCATGGACGAGCTCTCCGAGGACGACAAGAAGATCGTCGGCCGCGCGCGGCGCATCCAGCGCTTCATGTCGCAGCCGTTCGCGGTCGCCGAGCAGTTCACGGGCATCCCGGGCAAGTACGTGAAGCTCGAGGAGACGATCAGCTCCTTCGAGCGGCTGGCCGCGGGCGAGTTCGACCACCTGCCGGAGCAGGCGTTCTTCATGGCCGGCGGCGTCGAGGACCTGCTCGCGAACGCCGAGCGCCTGGCGAAGGGCTGAGCCGATGCTCAAGGTCTCGGTGATCTCGCCGGAGCGCGTGCTGTACGAGGGGGAGGCCGCCTCCGTGGTCGCCCCGGCGTTCGACGGCGAGGTGGGGATCCTCACGCGCCACGCGCCGATGCTCACCCTGCTCGGGCGCGGCACGCTGCGCCTCAGCGGGGCGGGGGGCGAGGCGCGCCGCTTCGAGGTGGAGGGGGGCTTCCTCCAGGTGGCCGACGACCACGTCCGCGTCGTGACGGAGCGGGCCAGCGAGGGCTGAGGGGGCGAGACGCGGCTCGGCGGACTCGCGACGTGGAGGGGCCGGGAGGGCGGCGGGGCCGCCCCCCGGCCCCTCGGGCGTTCGGCGCCTGCCGGCGGACGGGCCCCATTCCCACGATCAACGAACTCATTTCGTACAGGTTCTTGACTATCCCTGTACTGACGAACAACATACGGCACTGCCGTGCGCGAGATGTTTGCGTCTCGTCCGCGCCCGGCGGAGGGTTTTCCACACGTCGTGGCAGGGGGATGGTCAACGGCACAGCCGGCCCATCTCGCCACTGTCTGCGCGCCCGCACAGCTGGACCCGCGCTCCCATGCGCGGGTGCCGGGGGCGAGGCCGCCTCCGGGCGGGCGCGCACGGAAGATCACCACATACCGTCGACCGGGCACGACCGGCTCTCGGAGAGTGGGCGCATGCCGCGCCTCCTTCTCGCCGGGCCCTCGGCGCGTCCGCGCGCACACACGATTGAGGAGGACGGCCCGCCAGCAGAAGCTGACCACCACCACGCCGGCCGACACGGGGCAGCGCGCTCCGGGGCCCTCTCGCCGAACGCGCGAGGCGCCCGACGGTCTGCATGTCTGTCGCTCCTATCCATCCGAATCTCTCGCATCGGACCGAGGTAGCTACTCTATGAACGTCTCTGTGGGAACGTACTTCCGCCGGGCGATCGCGACGGCGATCGCCGTGGCGGGCGTCGCCGGCGTGGCCGCGGCGCAGGGCCAGTCGGCCACGATCACCGGGCAGGTAGTCTCCGAGACCGGGACCGCGCTCGAGGGCGCGAACGTCTTCATCACGGAGCTGAACATCTCCGTCGGCACGAACGCCGCGGGCCGCTACAACATCATCGTCCCCGCCGCGCGCGTCGCGAACCAGAGCGTGCAGCTCCGCGTGCGCCAGATCGGCTTCGTGCCGCAGGCGCGCCCCGTCACCATCACGCCCGGGACGCAGACCGTCGACTTCAACCTCAAGGTCGACGTCAACCGCCTGAGCGCGGTCGTGACGCTGGGCGTGTCGGGGGCGACGGAGCAGACGAAGGTGCCGTTCGCGGTCTCGACGGTCGACGCCGCCGACATGCCGGTGCCGGCCACGAACCCGCTCTCGCAGCTGCAGGGCAAGGTCGCGGGGGTGAACATCAAGGCGGCGACGGGCCGTCCGGGCGCCAACCCGGCGATCCTCCTGCGCGCCCCGACGTCGATCGACGCCTCGGGCCGCGGGCAGAACCCCCTGATCATCGTCGACGGCGTCATCACGAACGGCGACCTCTCGTCGATCGCCGCGGAGGACATCCAGAGCATCGAGGTGGTCAAGGGCGCCGCGGGCGCGTCGCTCTACGGCGCGCGCGCCGCGAACGGCGTCATCCAGATCCGGACGAAGACGGGCGGCACGTCGGAGGGCACGACGTTCAACGTGCGCACCGAGTACGGCGTCAGCAACATCGAGCACGAGATCACGCTCGCCCAGAACCACATCTGGCTCATGTCGCCGGACGGCTCGCGCTTCTGCGCCAACCGCGCCTGCACGACGACGTTCGACTACATGGAGCAGGTCACGAAGCTGAACAACTCGGCCTCCACGGTGCCGTCGCTGACGGGCGTGATGACGCCGGTGCAGCAGACGACCTCGCCGTGGACGACCTTCCAGAACGGCGTCTGGCCGGGCCGGACGTACAACCAGATCGACCAGGTCGTCGAGCCGGGCCCGTTCTCCCAGTCGAACTTCGACATCCAGGGGCGCGTCGGCGGCACGAGCTTCTTCACGAGCTACAACAACGTGCGCCAGGAGGGCTCGATCATCGGGCTCAGCGGGTACACGCGCAACGGCTTCCGCGTGAACCTGGACCACGACTTCGCGGACAAGCTGACGATGGCCGTGCGCTCGTACTACTCGCGCGCGAACTCGGACGGTCAGGACGTCGAGGGCGCCGCGCTCTTCGACCTGACGCGCATGCCGGCGGGCGTGGACCTGCTCTCGCGCGACACGCTGCGGAACCAGTACATCATCCGCCCCGACCTCTCGGCGGAGAACGAGAACCCGGTCTACGACCTGAGCTACCGTGACCGCGAGGACGTGGTGGACCGCATCCTCGGCGGCGCGACGCTCACGTACAAGCCGTTCTCGTTCCTCGACGTCGAGGGGAACATGAGCTACGACCGCGCCTCCACCGAGCAGAAGCGGTTCGTGGACAAGGGCTTCCGCACGTCGCGCGGCGTCAGCTCGCTCAACAACGGCAACATCACGAACGGCACGAGCGACAACGCGTCGACGAACGGCAGCGTGCAGGCCACGCTGCGCCACGCCTTCGCCAGCGACCTGCAGACGCGCTGGCAGGCGCGCGCGCTCTACGAGCGCCAGGACGTCGAGCAGCACAACTTCCAGGGGTGGAACCTCGCGGTCGCCGGCACCGAGGGCGCGGGCAACATCGCGCAGAACTCGATCTCGCTCGGCAACCTCGATCAGTCGGTCCGCCAGATGTCGTACATCGGCCTGGCCAACGCCGAGTGGAAGGAGCGCTACATCGTCGACGGCCTCGTGCGCCGCGACGGCTCGTCGCTCTTCGGCGCGGGGAACCGCTGGGCCACGTTCGGCCGCGGCTCGGTCGCGTGGCGCGTGGCGCAGGAGCCGTGGTTCGCCGTCCCGGGCGTCGACGAGTTCAAGCTCCGCTACTCGATCGGCCAGGCGGGCAACACGCCGCGCTTCAACGCGCAGTACGAGACGTACACGCTCGGCGGCGGCCTCATCACCCGCAACACGATCGGCAACAAGGACCTGCGTCCGGAGATCTCCACGGAGCAGGAGCTCGGCGGTGACTTCGAGTTCTTCAACCGCGTGGGCCTGAACCTCACGTACTCGACGGCCACGGTGAAGGACCAGCTCCTCCTCGTGCCGCTCTCGTCGACGACCGGCTACGTCTCGCAGTGGC
>JBJMNJ010000494.1:0-2994 GCA_045804325.1 Gemmatimonadaceae bacterium | reverse complement strand
TCCCGCCGGGGAGCGCCGCCAGTCGGTGAGCACCACGTCATTCCCGACGCGCTGCCAGACCGCCTGCCGCGGCATGGCCGAGAAGTCCACGCGGATGCCTAACTCGCGGAGCCCGTTCAGCAGGAAGGTGCTACCGTAGTCCCAGCCCGTGCGCGTCGAGCGCAGCTCGGCGTGCCGGGCGAGCGCCGCGTGCGCCTCGCCGAGCCAGGGCGGTTCGGGGTCGAACGCGAATCGCCCGAGAGCTGAGGTGTGCGACCAGGCGTGCATGTGCCAGCCGAGCTCGTGGCCGGCCGTACGCAGCCGGTCCCACAAGGCGGCCCGAGTGGTGTACCCCGAGTCGTACGCCCCCGTGGCGAAGCGCACGCTCTCGTCGCTGCGAATGAGCCACGTCACGGGCGGCATCGTGTCGCCCATGCGCTCGACGAGGGGGCGGACCTCGTCGACCGCGTGCCAGACGTCGCGCGCGATCGGAGCGCTCAGAGCGTCGGGCAGCGCCGCGTCGACGTCGCAGCCGAGTACGACCTTCACTTCTTCCGGGCGACGACGAAGATCATCGGGGCGAGCCTCAGGCGGCCTAGGATCGCGGCGGCGGTGATCGACGGCCGGCGCAGCACGTGGACGAGGAACGGCAGGACCTTCACGATCTTGTCGGTGATCCCCGCGCCGTACTCCGCCGTGACCTCGAAACCCGCCCTCTCGATGTAATCCGTCATCACGGCCGGGTGGTGGCCGACCAGGTCCTTGAGGTACTTCGTCATCGTCGGCGTGAACGGGTTCTCGCCGCGCCCGAGGAGGAGGAACTTGGCGATGCGGGCGATGTTCCGCTTGTTGCTGTACTCGAAGAGCATGGTGCCGCCGGGCTTCAGCACGCGGTGCATCTCGCGGATCGCCCGCTCGGGCTCGGCGAGGTGGTGGACGACGCGCACGGTCATGATCGCGTCGAGCGACCCGTCCGGGAACGGCAGCTGGTAGATGCTGTTGTCGTAGTACTGGACGCGGTCGCGATAGATGCGCTGGGCGATCTCGCGCAGGTTGCTCGCCGGCTCGACCATCGCCACGCGCTCGTACTTCCCGACGTAGCAGGCGCCGAGCCGGCCGAAGCCCGCGCCGATGTCGGCCATCGCGCCGCCCCCGCGCATCACGTGCTCGATGATGCGTCGCTCGACGCGGTCCTCGTACTCCCGTCCGGCGCCCCGCCAGAACTCCTCGTAGTCGACGCCCTCGTAGTTCTTGAACGTCAGACCGATCGCCGCGTTGCTCAAAGTACTCTCCCCCCAGGTGAAACGGTGCGCGGCCGGGGCCCGGGCCGGCGCCCGGCCGCGCGGCACGCCGCCGCGTGGCGGTCGCGCTCCGTCGATGTGAAGCGTGGCCGAACCGCGTCGCCGCGCGCGGCGACGCGCTATGCCGTGCGGCGGTCGCGGTGCCGCCCGGCGGCGTGTCTCTCGAGCTCCTCGTCCGGCAGCGTGTAGTCGCGCTGCCCGGCGACCTCCGGCGCGGCGAGCAGGTCGAGGCAGTGCCCCGCGTCGATGGCGAGCGTCCCGAACTGGCGCACCTGCGTCAGGACGTTCGCCGCGCCGACGCCGGCGCCGATCAGCACCACGTCGATCGGCGGCTCGACCCCCGAAAGGTCGACCGTGTCACACATCGCCCTGGTGCCCGAGACCGACCGGAACTGCACGGAGGCGGCGCCGGCCGCGCGCAGGCCGCTCTCGATCGCCTGCTGCTTCGCCGGCGTCAGCGACGTCACCACGAGCAGCCGGCGCCCCGCGTATACGCGCCGCCGCAGGGAGCTGTTCAGGAGGCCGTAGACGAAGTAGAACGGGTAGCAGTTCTGCTCCGTGACAGGGATCCGCGCGCGGTCCATCCATTCGAGGAACGCCGCGTGGTGCCGCTCGCCGAACCGCTCCGGCGTCCTGACGAGGTTGACGGCGAGGAGGCCGGTCCGGGCGAGCTCGCGCAGCTGCGCCGTGTACACCGCCCGCAGCCGCCGCCACTCCGCGCCCCGGTAGCGCTCGAGGTCGTGCCCGGGCGCGCCGCTCAGGAACGTGTCGAAGCGCCGCCAGCGCAGGTACGACAGCACTTCGCGGGCGTAGTGGAGCACCGGGTTCCCGCCCGGGGGCGGGTACGGGATGCGCGAGCCCACGGAGAACGTGAACTCGCCGTCGCTGATCCGGAAGACGGGCAGGTAGTGCCGTCCGATGGCGCCCACGACGCGCTCGACGAACTCGTCGAACCACGCGTCCACCGGGCGCTCGCGAAATGTGATCTGTCGGACCCGGCCCGGCGGCACGCTCCGCAGGAAACCGGGGATACGTAGGTCGACGACCGCCCGGAGGCGGTCGCGCAGCGGGGCTAGTTCGGTCATGCGTGCAAAATCTGGATCAGGGGCCGAACTCGCGGTTCGTCCCCGCGGCTGCAGGCAAGTTTCGGGCAAGCGGGAATCCAGAAAGATTACACGGGCGACGCCCCCCGGCGCCATGCCCCGGCGGGAGTCACCGCGGCCGGTGGGGGTGTACAAGCGATGCGCGTCCGGTCAGGTTACGCCCCTGCGCCGCGACCCGCGGGTCGTCGCCGCGAACGCCGAAGCCCCAGCACGCGAGACCACAGCGCCGGGATGTCACCATCCGTCGGACCCGAGAGCCGCCCACGCCGGGAGCGAGTCCTCGTGCTCACCCAGTACTACCGGCCGGAGCCGAACTTCATCACCGCCGACGTCGCGCAGGAGCTCGCGCGGCTGTCCGACGTCACGGTGATCACCGCGCACCCGAATTACCCGACCGGGCGCTTCTACCCGGGGACGCGCCCCTGGCGGCTGTCGCGCTCCGTGGAAGACGGCGTCACGGTCTGGCGCGTGCCACACTTCGCCGACCACAGCACCTCGAAGTGGCGGCGGGCCCTGAGCTACCTCTCGTTCGCCGGCGCCGCGGCGGCGACGGCGATGGTCGTGGCCCGCCGCGTGGACGTCGTCTGGGTGTACCACACCCCGTTCACCAC
>JBJMNJ010000493.1:0-4131 GCA_045804325.1 Gemmatimonadaceae bacterium | reverse complement strand
GTCGCCGGCGTGCTCGCCGAAATCGTCGTCACCGAGGGGCAGACGGTCGCGGTGCAGACCATCGTGGCCCGCATCGAGACCGACAAGGCGGCCTTCGCCGCGGGCGGCGGGGGCGGCGCCCCCGCGGCCGGCGCGGCCGGCGCGGCCGGTGGTGCAACTGTTTCCCCGACCGGCGGCCAGCCGAGCGTGCCGATGGCGCCGGCGCAGGCGGCCTCCGCGCCGCCCGCGCAGGAGGGCGGCGTCGGCGCGCCTGGCGGCGCCGTGGGCGGCGCCGTGGGCGCGCACGGCGGTAGCCACGCAGGGGGCAACGGCGGCTCGTTCGAGGACCGCGTCCGCACGCGCTCCTCGCCGCTGGTGCGGAAGATCGCTGCGGAGCACGGCATCGACGTCGCCGCGCTGCAGGGGCAGGGCACCGGCGTGGCCGGCCGCGTCACGAAGAAGGACATCCTCGGCATCATCGAGCGCGGCGGCGTTCCGCCGCAGCAGCCCGCCTTCGCCGGCCGTGCGCCGCAGGGCGCGCCCACGGCGAGCATGCACGCCCCGGCGGGGGTCGAGCCGCACGGGCCGGCCCCCGAGGCCTGGCCCGGCGACCAGGTCGAGCCGATGTCGAAGATCCGCGCCCTCACCGCCGCGCACATGGTCGAGGCGCGGCGCACGGCGGCGCACGTGACGTCGTTCTTCGAGGTGGACCTCACGCGCGTCGGACGCATCCGCGGCAAGCTGCGCGCGGAGTTCGAGCAGCAGACGGGGCAGAAGCTCACGTTCCTGCCGTTCATCATCGCGGCGACGGTCCAGACGTTGAAGCGCCACCCGGTGCTCAACGCCGCCGTCGGCGGGCAGAGCATAATCTACCGCAAGCGATACAACGTCGGCATCGCGGTCGCGCTCGACTGGGGCCTCATCGTCCCCGTGATCAAGAATGCCGACGACCTCTCGCTCGCGGGCCTCACGCGGCAGCTCAACGACCTCGCGAGCCGCGCGCGCGCGAAGCGGCTCCAGCCGCAGGAGGTGCAGGAGGCGACCTTCACCATCACGAACCCCGGCGTCTTCGGGTCGCTGATGGGCACGCCCATCATTCCCGTCGGCACCACGGCCATCCTCGGCCTCGGCGCCATCGAGAAGCGGCCCAAGGTCGTCACCGGTCCGGACGGGGAGGACACGATCGCGGTGCGCACCTGCGCCTACTTCTCGATCTCGTTCGACCACCGCGTCGTGGACGGCGCCGACGCCGACCGCTTCATGGCCGACCTGAAGAAGACGTTGGAGAGCTGGCCGGAGCAGGGGGGGTGATCAGACGTGCCGCGCGCGCTCGCCATGCAGCGCCTGGTGGTGCCGGCGCGCGACCGCGCGCGATACCTCGAGGGGCTGGCCCGGCGGAAGGCGATCTTTCGCCGCGAGGGCTGTAACTTCTGGGTGTTCGAGGAATCCGAGATCATCGGCGCGTTCGTCGAGTTCGCCGAGGCCGGCAGCGCCGAGGTGCTCGCCGCCGCGCTCGCGGCGGCCGCGGAGACCGACGCCGGGCCGAAGGAGGGCGCGCGTCTCCCGATCTACATCGAAGTTCCGCTGGAGTGAGGACCGGATGCCAACGAGAAGCATCACCATCGACGGGAAGGCGTGGCGCGTCTTCCCCTCGGGCTACGTGACGCAGTACGACCAGGACGAGTACGGCCTGATCTTCGTGCACGGCACGGGCGAGGCCCGGCAGGTGCGCGTGACGCGCTACTCGCCCGTCGGCACCCGCTCGCGCGAGCAGTCGCTCGCGGAGATGTCGGAGGAGGACCTGCGGCGCCTCTTCGACACGTCGCAGCCCGGCGCGACCTCGCCCGAGGCGGGATACGCGCAGTGAGCGCCCCGTTCCCCGGCGCGCCCCCGGCCGCGCCGGCGGGCGGGGCGCGGTTCGTCGACCTGCACATGCACTCCACGGCGTCGGACGGCGCGCTCGCGCCGACGGCGGTGGTGGAGGCGGCGCGCGCGGCGGGCCTCGCGGCCATCGCGCTCACCGACCACGACACGGTCGCCGGCGTCCCGGAGGCGCAGGCCGCGGGCGCGCGCCTGGGCGTCCGCATCGTACCGGGCGTGGAGCTCAGCGCCCACGACGGCGACCGTGAGCTGCATCTCCTCGGCCTCCACCTCGAGGACGTGGAGGAGGTCGAGCGCCGCCTGACGCGCTTCCGCGAGATGCGCCACCGGCGTGCCGAGCAGATCGTCTCGCGCCTCAACGCCCTCGGCGTGCCCGTGACGCTCGCCGCGGTGCTCGCCGAGGCGGCCGGCGGGGCCGTCGGGCGGCCGCACGTGGCGCGGGCGCTCATCGCCGGCAAGTGGGTGCGCGACCACCGCGAGGCGTTCGACCGCTACCTCGGCTTCGGCCGGCCGGCGTACGTCGGCAAGGAGCGCCTGACGAGCGCCGACGCCATCCGCATCGTCCACGAGGCCGGCGGCGTGTGCGTCTTCGCCCATCCGGGCCAGGACGGGTCGCGCGAGCGCGTCGAGCGCCTGGTGGCGAATGGCCTCGACGGGCTGGAGATCCGCCACCCGAGCCACTCCGCCGAGGACGTGGCCCGACTCGGCGCGCTCGTCGAGCACTTCCGACTCGTGCCCAGCGGCGGGTCGGACTGGCACGGGCAGAGGGAGGGGCCGCGCACGATCGGCATGATGCAGGTGCCCGCGGAGTGGCTGGAGCGCCAGGACGCGCGCGCGGCCGAGGTGCGCGCGCGGACCCGGGTCGCCTGAGGACGCGACCGGTGGAGCTCCGCGGTCGTGTCGCGCTGGTGACCGGCGCGGGGCGCCGGCTGGGGCGGGAGCTCGCCGTCGCGCTGGGCGGCCGCGGAATGCGCGTGGCCGTGCACCACAACGCGAGCGCCGAGGGCGCGGCGGAGACGGCGCGCCTCATCGAGGCGGCCGGCGGCGAGGCGCGCACCTTCTCGGCCGACCTCGGAACTCCGGACGCCCCGGAGCGATTGGTGCGGGTGGTGGCGGAGGCGTTCGGGTCGATCGACGTGCTCGTGAACTCCGCCGCCGTGATGCAGCGCACGCCGGTCGGCGAGGTGACCGCCGCACAGTGGGACGCGATGTTCGCGCTGAACCTGCGCGCGCCGTTCTTCCTCGCGCAGGCGGCGGCGCCGCACATGCGCGGCGGCGGCGCGATCGTCAACGTCGCGGACCTCGCCGCGTTCGAGACCTGGCCGGCATACGTGCCGCACGGCATCACGAAGGCCGGCGTCGTGCAGATGACGCGCGCGCTCGCGCGCGTGCTCGCGCCGTCGGTGCGGGTGAACGCGGTGGCGCCCGGGGCGGTGCTCCTGCCGGACGACTGGGATGAGCGCTCGGCCGGACGCCTGGCGGAGACGACGCCGCTCGGGCGCCTCGGCTCGCCGGCCGACGTGGTCGGCGCGGTGCTCTACCTGCTCGAGGCGGACTACGTGACGGGCGAGTGTCTGGTCGTGGATGGGGGGCGGCACATCAGGAAGTGACGTTCTCGGCCCTCGGCCGAAGAGCGGCCGAGGGCCGAGAGCACTGTAGTGATCTGCGGGCGTCGAGTAGAATCAAATTCGTGGGAAGCTCTCCAGGCCAATCATGACCGACCAGTACTTCGAGACGCTCGTCATCATCGGCTCCGGCCCCGCGGCCTGGACGGCCGCGGTCTATGCCGCCCGCGCGAACCTCGACCCCGTCGTCTACGAGGGGGATATCGGGCGCGACATGATCCCCGGCGGTCAGCTCATGTGGACCACCGACATCGAGAACTTCCCGGGGTTCCCCGAGCCCGTCGGCGGCCAGGAGCTGATGCAGCGCATGCGCGAGCAGGCGACCAAGTTCGGGACGCGCGTCGTCGCCGAAGCCGTCGCCTCCGCGAACCTGTCCGGCCACCCGTTCGTGCTCACGACGAGCGGCGGCGCGACCGTCCGCGCGATGGCGGTCATCGTCGCCACGGGCGCGCGCGCGAACTGGCTCGGCCTCCACAACGAGGAGCGCCTCGCGCGCACGGGCGGCGGCGTGTCCGCCTGCGCCGTGTGCGACGGCGCGCTCCCGTTCTTCCGCAACAAGCGCCTCGCCGTCGTCGGCGGCGGCGACAGCGCGATGGCGGTCATCGTCGCCACGGGCGCGCGCGCGAACTGGCTCGGCCTCCACAAC
>JBJMNJ010000492.1:0-7678 GCA_045804325.1 Gemmatimonadaceae bacterium | reverse complement strand
CGGCCGTCGCCGCCCGCCGCCTCGGCCTGATCCCTCCAGTGGCCGACGCGGCTCTGCCCGCGGCGCCGCCGCGGCGCGCGCCGGCCTGGCTCGGCGCGGCGGGACTCGTGATCGCCGTTCCGCTGGCCGCCGTGCTCCTCCCGATGCCGGCGGCGGTCGTCCTCCTGGCCGCGGCGATCGGCTCACGGCTCGTCCGCGTGCCCGAGCGCTGGCTGGCGGTGTTCACCTGGGGCCTGCCGTTTCACACGCTCGCCGTGATGACGCTCTTCGCGGTGGTGCGCGTCCCGGCCGGACCGCTGCGCGCCATCGCGGCGTGGAAGGAGCTGACGGTCATCGCGGTGACCGCGGGCGTGGTCGGCATCGCCGCGACGCGACGCGGACCGCGCTCGCCCGTGGCGGCATCCGACCTCATGGTGGGCGGGCTCATCGCGCTGGCGATGGTGCACGTCGCCGTCGAGGCGGCCGCCGTGGGCGGCATCACGCCCGCCGTCGTCACGTTCGGGCTCCGCGACAGCATTCTGTTCATGCTGCTCTACTTCGTCGGCCGCGCCACGCCGGCCATCGCCGCGGACGATCGGGCGCTCGAGCGCATATTCCTCGTGGGCGTCGTGACCGCGATCGCCGGCGTCGTCGAGCGCTTCTTCGTACCGCCCAACGTGCTCGCCCTCGCCGGCGTCGCCGCATACTATCGCGAGTTCCTGAACGTCGGCTCGTTTCTCATGGAGGGCTCGGACCTCCCGATCAACCTCTTCACCTGGATGGGCGGGCGCACGGTGCGCCGTATGGGGTCGGTATACTTGAGCGGCCAGGGCTTCGCGGTCCCGATGATCATCATCATCCCGGCCGCCACCGCGCTCCTGCTGGAAACGCGCCGCCGGCGGTCGGCCGTCGCGTGGGCGAGCTACGCGCTGCTCTGGTTCGGACTGCTCGCGACCATCACGCGAACGACCATCGTCACCTGCCTCGTGCAGGCGGCCCTCCTGTCGCTCCTGCTCCGGCGGCCCTGGCTGGTCAGCGCCGGCGCGGTGGTCGCGGCGATCGGCGCCGGCCTCGCGCTCGTCGCCGTCCCGCAGGTCGCCGACTTCGTCTGGGAGACGTTGACCTGGCAGTCGGCGAGCAGCCTGACGCACGCGAGTGACTTCGAGCGGGGCCTCTCGAGCCTGCTCGAGTATCCGTGGGGCCGCGGCCTCGGCACCGCCGACCTCACGGCTGTCCGTCTCGGCCGGCCAAGCATCTCCGGCGACAACCTGTTCCTCAAGTACGGGGTGGAGCTGGGCTGGCCCGGCCTCCTGCTCCACGCGGCAGTGCTGCTGTCCATTCTATTCGCCGCGTCGCGCGTGTGGGCCGCCGGAGAATCGGCTACGGTGCGCCGCTTCGGCGCCGTGGTCCTGGCCATCACGGTCGGAGTCCTGGTGAATGGAGGGACCGGCGTCGTCTACAACAATCACGTCGTGAGCTTCCTCTTCTTCTGGCTGGCCGGCACTACCGTGACCCTCGCGCAACGACGCGCACCTGCCGCCGCCCCGCCGCCCGCATGACTGACCCGCAGACGCAGCCACTCGACGCGGGCGCCCGACGCCCCGACGCGCCGTCCGTTCCGATCGCCGCGGTCATCCTGAACTGGAACAACGACCACGACACCGTCGAGTGCATCCGGTCGCTCGTCGAGGCCGCACCCACCGTCGCACGAGCCGTCGTCGTGGACAACGGCTCGCGGGAGGAATCCGTCGAGCGAGTCGTGCGCTGGGCGCGCGAGCAGGGCGTGTCGTGCGCCGTGTTGCCCGCCGGCGCCCCGCCCTCGGCCGGCGGCGAGTGGCTCGTCGTCCTGCGGTCGGCGACGAACCGCGGCTTCTCCGGGGGCAACAACGTTGGCCTGGCCTACGCGCGCCAGGACCCCGCGATCGCGCACTTCTTCCTGCTCAACAACGACGCCACGGTCGCGCCCGACTATTTCGCGCGTCTGGCGGACGCCCTCGCCGCCGCGCCCGACGCTTCGCTGCTCACGGGCTCGATCTTCTACGCCGACCCGCCCACACGCGTCTGGTACGCCGGCGGCCGGTTCATCCCGCTCCGCGCGCTGACGCAGCACGAGCTCGTCGTGCCCGCGGGAGCCGGGCCGTATGCGACGCAGTTCGTCTGCGGGTGCACGATGCTGATCTCGCGTCCCGCACTCGACGCTCTCGGTCCGCTGCCCGAGGTCTACTTTCCGGCCTACTGCGAGGACGCGGAGTACTCGCTGCGCGCCCGCCAGCGCGGGATGCGCGTGCTGTACGCGCCACTCGCGCACGCGTACCACAAGATCGGCGCAACGCTCGGCCATTCGCACGGCGCGCTCATGATCGTGCAGCGCCACCGCGCCTACTACGTGCGCCGCAATCTACGCGGCATCGAGCGCGTGGCTGCCCTGCTCTACCTCGTGCTCACGAAGCCCGCGCGAACGCTGGTGGACCTCCTGCGCGGCCGACCTCGCGAGGCCTGGGCCACCGCCTGGGGCACGCTCACGGGCTTGCTGGCCCGCACCGGCCCGCGCGAGCTCGCGTGGGAGCGCTATGCACCCGACTCGGAGGTCGCGCGCGCGGCGGGGCGCGGCAGTAGCGAGGCTACCGAGGCGCGCTCGGCCTCATCGAGCACGAAGCGCCACGTCACGAGCGCGTAGAGCGCCAAGCCGGCGCTCGCAAAGCCGAGCCCAGTGGCCGTGCGGAGGCCCGCGGCGGCGCCGGCGCCGAGCCCGAGCGCGAGCGCCGCGAGCGCCGCCGCGGCAGGGGCGACTCGCCCGAGCAGCGCCGAGCCCGCCCCGAGGCCGGCGACGCGGCGAGTCGCGAGGAGCAGGTAGACCACGTCGATCGTGACGCGGAGCGTCCACGCGGCGGCTGCCCCGGCGATGCCGAAGGCGTGCACCAGCGCGAAGGTCATCGGAATGTGGAGCACGAGCTCCGCCGCGTGGCCCTTCGCGCAGACGTCGGGACGCCCGAGCGCATGGAGGTACGTCGTGGGGACCTGCGCGAGCGCGTTCGCGACCAACCCCACGCCGAGGATCCGCATGGCATCCGCCGAGTTCGCGGCGAACTCCGGGCCGAGCCAGAGCGTGAGGAGCGTGGAGGCGCCCACCATCATGACGGCGCCCACCGGGAGCATGACGATCCCGAGATAGCGCAGGGAGCGTCCGTACAGCTGCTCGACGCGCCGCGCGTTGCCCGCCCCGAGCGCGGCGCTGAGGTGCGGGAACAGCGCGCCGGTGATCCCCATGGGGATGAGCAGTGCGCGAAACGTCAGCTCGAACGGCGAGGTGTAGAAGCCGACTGCGGCGACCCCGACGACTGCGCCGAGGACGAATCGGTCGAGGTAGAGGAAGACCGGGTTGGCCAGGTTGGAGAAGGTCAGCCAGCCGCCGAACGCGAGGGTCGAGCGCGCACGGCCCCAGTGCCTCGGTACCTCGAAGCGGAGCTCGGGCACCGCGCGTTGCGCCGCAGCGCCCAGTGCGATCACGGTGAGGACGCGCGTCGCGAGCAGGAGCAGCATGATGCGCGGCAGGTCCGCGCCGAGCCAGGCGGCCGCCGCCGGCACGACGAACGTCGAGCTGGCGGACGGCACACGGATCAGCGCGCCCAGGTCGAATCGCTCGGCCGCCTCGATGACGCTGCGAAGCCCGACCGACACCAGGACGACCGGCAGGGTCGCGCCGACCACGAAGAAGGTGCTCCGCGCCTCGGCCGCCAGCGCCGGCGGCAGCTCGAGGACGCGGCTCAGGATCGCGGGGGTCGCCGCGACGAGGAGAATGCCGCCGAGCGTCCCGAGCAGGGTCTGCATCACGAGGCCGCGCGCAACGATCTGCGACACTTCGCGCGGGCTGCGGGGCAGCGCGTCCGCCACGAGGCGCGTCGTCGCCCGGCCGATGCCGATGTCGAAGAGGCCGAGATACTCGAGCAGCCCCCACGCGAGCGCGAGCACGCCGAAGCGCGCGGCCCCCAGCTCGTGCGCGAGCACGGGCAGGAGGAAGAAGCCGAGGGCGAGGGGGAGCGCGATCCCCGCGGCGTTCAGGGCGGAATTGCGGGCCAGCACCGTCGAAGGCTAGCGGCGCTCGTGAGGCGCGGCAAGCACGCCGGGTGCTACGGCGGCCCGGCGTGCAGTCGCGTCAGCGACGCCCGGTCGTCCGCGTGCACGAAGAGGAAGTTGTTGACGTAGCGCGCCCCGGCCGGCTCGCCGTCGCGGTCGAGCCGCTGGTGCAGCGCGGGCTCGAACTCGCTCACGGAGCGCAGTCGCGGCGCGTCCCAGAAGTATCCGGCGTACCCCCACTGGGCGAGCTCGGCGAACACGTCCGCGACCGGGCGGCCGACGTGCCGAGCCTCGATCTCGACCAGAAGAACCGGGCGCTCGCGCTCGAGCGTGGCCCGTGCGCCGTACAGCACGTCCATCTCGTGTCCCTCGACGTCGACCTTCACCAGCGCGACCTGGCGGAAGTCGAACTCGTCGAGCGTCGCCACGCGCACCGGGACGACCGAGTGGTCACCCACGGGCGGCGTGAAACCCGCCCGGCCAGTGATCGCCCCGCCGTCGGCGCGCGGTACGTAGATCGAGGCGGCCCCCGGCGCGCGCCCGAGCGCGACGCGATGGACGTGGGCGTGCGAGCCGCGATAGGCATCGAGCAGGTCCGCGCACGCGGGCAGCGGCTCGAAGGCCTCGACGCGCGCGCCCGCGCGCGCGAGGGCCACCGTGTAGACGCCGAGGTTCGCTCCGACATCGATGGCGACGCGCCCCTTGAGCGGGAGCCGGCAGGCGAGGCGAAGCTCCGGGTCCAGACGGAACGTGAGCCGCCGGTACCAGTAGCGCAGGCGCACCTGCTCGCGCGCCGGCAGACGGTCCACGAGCCACGCCTTCACGCCGCCGCTGCCGGTACTGCTCAAGCGCGCGACTCCGGGGCTGCGCCCGTCAGCGCCGTCACGCCTCCGCCGAGCGCCCGCCGCACCGCCGCCGTCACGGCGGCGGGAGACAGGTATGCGCGCAACGCGTCCGCGAGTGTCGCCGAGCCGGCCGACAGCGTCGGCGGGAGGAGGTCCACCTCGGTATCGCAGTACCGGCCGGTCTCGACGGGGTGACTGGAGGGGTTGCGGCAGAACAGCACCGGCGTGCGTGCGGCGTTGGCCACGTGCCGCAGCCCCGAGTCCGGGCCGACGAACAGGGCGCACCGCCTCAGCAGCGCGGCGACGCCTGTGAGGCCGAGCTCGCCCGCGACGATGCGCACGGGAAAGCCGGCGGTCGCGGCGGCTCGCTCGAGGAGCGGGCGCTCGGACGGGGCGCCGCACAGGACGATGACAGCTCCCTCGTCCGCCGCGAGCGGGCGGAACGAGTCGGCCCAGTGACCCGCCGGCCAGGCGGCGGCGGCCTGTCGTGCCGTGATGGCGGTCGCGATCACCGGACGGTCGGCTGCCGCGACGACCTCACCCCACACCCGCTCCGCCGCCGCCTCGTCGGCCGCGCTCGGAAAGATCTGCGGGCGGAGCGACCACGTGGGCTCGAGGCCGCACACCGCGGCGACCATGGCGCGCACGTAGGCCGCCCACGGCGCCGGATATGGAATCGGCACGCCCACGTTGATGAGGCCCGACAGCCCCTTGTACGGGAAGCCGACGCGCGTCGGCACGCCGAGGGCGGCGGCGAGCGCGAAGTCGGGGTAGAAGCTCTCGTTGTTCGTGCACAGGACGACGTCGTATCGCGCGTCGCGCAGCTGGCGAAAGGCCCCCGGCGCGAGGTCCCAGCCGGCATCACCGACGTTCACGGGGAGCGCCGCAGCGAGGTGCGGGTTGCCGCGCAGGACCGCCGCGGACTGCGGCGCCGCCAGGATGTCCCACTCGCACGCCGGCAGCGCGCGCCTCAGCGGCGGCAGGGACGCCGTGCGGTAGAGCAGATCGCCGATGTGCGTGTGGCCGAGGATGAGTCCCCGGCGCCAGCTCGCCGGCGGCGATGCGGGGCCGCGCGCCCACGCGCGCGCGGCGAGGCGGAGCGCCGGCGCGGCCGCCTCCGCGGCCATGGCGAGAAGGTACCCGCGACTCGTGTCGAAGTGCGCGCGCCGCGGTCGCCGGGTCGGGGCCGGATGCTCGGGCGTGATGGAGCTGTCCACGGGCCTAACGTGATCCGGCAGGCGCGCGAAGGACGACGAGGTCCTGCGCGTTCGGCGCGGCCAGCGCTCCGCCGCGCCAGTGGCCCGGGACGATGCGGTCGACGTGGAGTCCGGCCGCCACGCACAGCTCGACGAAGACCGAACGACGGAAGGCCACGCCGGCCGCGGGGCGCTCGCGCACGAGCCATCGCACGCGGTCCGTGCCGAAGCCGAAGTCGTAGAGCGGCGCATTCGGAGTCCGTGCTTCGGCCTTCGGGCGCTCAGCGGACGCCTCGTCGAGCAGGAAGGCGCTCACCAGCGCGCGCCCGTCCGGCCGGAGCGCGCGGCGCAGCTCGCGGAGGTAGTGGCTCGCCTCCTCCTCGAGCAGGTGGGTGAAGAGCGACTTCGCCAAGGCGAAATCGACGCTCGCGTCGGCCACCGGGAAGCTGTAGGACAACACGTCGCCTTCGCTGCCCGCGCTGTACGTGGTCCGCACCGGTGCGAGCTCGAAGCGCAGGCGGGCGTCGCCGGCGAAGCGTCGGCGGCACCACGCGATCGACGCCGCGTGCACGTCGAACCCCACGTAGCGGCCGTGGGGCCCGAGGAATCGCTGGAAGTCGGGCACCATCGCGCCGACGCCGCACCCCAGGTCCAGCACCGTGTCGCCGGGGTGGACGAGCTCGAGCAGCGCGATCGTCGCGGCGATCTCGCCCACGGATCGGTCGAAGGCGCCGAGCGGACCGACGTGACGGCGCAGCCAGAGCGGCGGGAGGCCGCGCTGCCCGACGAGGCGACGGTGCAGGAGGTCGAAGGGCTCGAGCGCGGCGAGCGCGGCGGTGCGTGCCGCGCGGAGTGGGGCGTGGAGAAAGCGCGGGAGGCGCGCGGCCGCGTGGCTCACCGGCGCGCCGGCGCGTGGCCTAGCAGGAGGCGCGCGGGGTCGGCGCGGCGGCGCGAGGGCGCATTCGGTGGGCGGACGAGTCGGGTCACCTGACCCGCAGGCTATCGGCCGCACGGCGACAAGTCAACCGGCCGCACCGCCTTACGACACGCGCCGGCACCCGGCTATAATGCGCGTGCGCCGCCCGCGCACTCCGGTCCTTCGACGCTCCCCGCACATGCCCGTATCGCTCGTCACCGGCGGCGCCGGCTTCATCGGCTCGCACCTGACTCGTGCGCTGCTCGCGCTGGGCCACGACGTCGTCGTGCTGGACGACCTGAGCGGCGGCTTTCGTGAGAACGTCCCCGCCGAGGCGACGCTCGTCGTCGGCAGCGTGGTGGAACCGGACGACGTCGAGCACGCGTTCGCCGGACGACGCGTCGACTACGTCTACCACCTCGCCGCGTACGCCGCGGAGGGTCTCAGCCACTTCATCCGCGGCTTCAACTACCGCAACAACGTCGTGGGCTCCGCGCACGTCGTGAACGCGTGCATCCGACACGACGTCCGGTGCCTCGTCTTCACGTCGTCGATCGCGGTCTACGGCGCCGGGCAGCTGCCGCTGCGCGAGGACCAGACGCCCCGCCCGGAGGATCCGTACGGCGTGGCGAAGTACGCCGTGGAGCTCGACCTCGCGGCCGCGCGCG
>JBJMNJ010000491.1:0-3849 GCA_045804325.1 Gemmatimonadaceae bacterium | reverse complement strand
CCGACTGGGCGGAGCGGTCGAGGACGTCGGCACGTACGGCCACACGCACGGCAAGAAGGTGGAGGAGCTGATCGAGAAGAACAGGGACGAGACGAAGAGCGAGTGAGGAGCGAGGGGTGAGGAACCCGCCCGTGAGGCTGGTTCCTCACTCCGCTCTCGTCACGGCACGGGAGCCGCCGACGGTCCGGGGAGCGTGACTGCCGGCGAGCCCGCCTCGCGCAGCATCTTGTTGAACGCCACGAGGTCCGTCGCCTCGATCGCGCGCAGGCGCGCGAGCTGGGCGTCCACCTTCGACGCGAGGTCCGCGTAGACCTCGAACTGCTGCCGCGGCGGCTCGCCCTCCGCGCTCTGCACCATGTCGGCGAGCGACAGGAGCATGTTGTAGTAGCGCACCGGGTAGTGCAGCGTGATCTGGTCGGCGTGCGAGTGGATGTCGACGAGGGAGTCGCGCACCTGCTCGAGCCGGTCGCGGATCGCCTTCGCCGACGAGTCGGCGCCCTTCGCCCAGGGCTGCCCCTTCCCCTCCTTCGTCCGCGCGTCGAGCTGGCGCTCGATGTCGAGGATGCGCTCGACCGCGTCGGCGAGCTCGTTGCTCTTCGCCTGCACCTGGAGCGCGAGCGCCACCTGCCGCTCGAGGCCCTGCGGCGTCGCGCGGCTGCGCGGGTCCTCGATCACGACGAAGGGCTGCGTGCGCGCCTCGCCGCCGGCGGTGAGGCGCGCCGTGTAGCGGCCGGGCGCGACCATCGGGCCGCTCGTCGTGCCCTCGTCGTTGACGACGTCCTTCACCTCCTTCGTGTCCGCGTGGCGGAGGTCCCACACGAAGCGGTTGAGGCCCGGGCGCACCGTGACCTCGCTGTCGGCGGCGAAGAAGGCGAGCGTGTCGTCGGCCATCGGGCGCGAGCCGCGCGGCTTCTCCGACAGGGTGTCGCGCGGCTGCCGGCCCGGCGACGTGCCGGAGACCGAGTCCATCGCGGCGGCCGCGGCGGCGGGGCTGCCCTGCTCGCGTGACGCGACGACGCTCTTCTTCTCCTTCTTCGCCGACGCGCTCGTGTACGTGCGGAGCACCTTGCCGCTCGGGTCGAGAATCTCGAGCTTCGCGGTGCGGGCGCTGTCGGCCAGGCGGGCGAACGACTCGCCGAGCCAGTAGGAGAAGACGGCGCCGCCGGGCGGGTTGGCGCCGGCCTCCTCGCCGCCGCGGCCGAAGCCGCCGCCGCCGGCGAAGCGGACGGCCGTGTCGGGCGCGAAGAGGTGCACGCGCGTCGAGCGCACGCTGTCGGTGAGCGCGCGCAGCACGGGGCCGTAGCCGTCGAGCACCCACATCGCGCGGCCGTGCGTCGCGGCGATGAGGTCGCCGCCGTGGACGTGGAGGTCGCGCACGCTCGCGCGCGGGAGGTTGAGCTGGAGCGGCGCCCACGCGCCGCCGTCGTTCGTGGAGTACCACACGCCCGTCTCGGTGCCGGCGAAGAGCAGGCCGCGCCGCACGGGGTCCTCGCGGACGGCGCGCGTATAGGAGCCCGCCGGGATGCCGCCGTCGATGCGCCGCCAGGTGCGGCCGTAGTCGGTGGTCTTCCAGAGGTACGGGCGGAGGTCGTCGAGCTGGTAGCGGTTGGCCGCCACGTACGCCGTGCCCGGGTCGAAGTGCGAGGGCTCGATGATCGACACGCGCGTGAAGTGCCGCATGTCGGGCGGCGTCACGTTGGTCCACGTCTTCGCGCCGTCCCGCGTGACGTGCACCAGCCCGTCGTCGCTCCCCGCCCACATCACGTCGCCCCGCACCGGCGACTCGGCGAGCGCGAAGATGGTCGCGTACCACTCGGTGCCGGTCATGTCATACGTGATCGGGCCGCCGGCGGGGCCGAGCGTGCGCGGGTCGTGCAGGGTGAGGTCGGGGGACATCGCGGTCCAGCTCTGCCCCTCGTCCGTCGAGCGGAAGACGCGGTTGGCGGAGACCCAGAGCTCGTTGGGCCGGTGCCTCGACCAGAAGATCGGGAACGTCCACTGGAAGCGGTTCGGGACGTCGCGCGCGGGCCAGCCGTCGTAGTTGTTGAGGCCGACGCTGATGTCCTGCGAGCGCTGCCGGCGGTGGTCGTAGCGCGTCATCGTGCCGGTGTACGTGCCGGCGATGACGGTGTTCGGGTCGCCCGGCTTCGGCGCGATGTAGGCGCTCTCGCCGCCGCCCACGGGCCACCAGTCGCGCACGCCGATCGAGCCGCGGTCCGAGCGGCTCGCGATGCTCACCGTCGTGTTGTCCTGCTGCGCGCCGTAGATGCGGTAGGGGAACTGGTCGTCCGTCGTGACGTGGTAGAACTGCGCCGTGGGCTGGTTGGCCTGCGTGCTCCACGTCGCGCCGCGGTCGAAGCTCACGGTCCCGCCGCCGTCGTTGCCGCTGATCATGCGCGTGGGATCCCGGGGGTCGATCCACAGCGCGTGCGTGTCGCCGTGCGGGAGCCGGAGGCGCGTGAACGTCCGCCCGCCGTCCTCCGAGCGCCACGTCGAGAGGTTCATGACGTACATGGTGTTGGCGTCCTGCGGGTCCGCCTCCACCACGGAGTAGTACCAGGGGCGCACCATCCACTTCTGGTCGCCGCTCGTGCGCGTCCACGTCGCGCCGGCGTCGTCGCTGCGGTAGATGCCGCCGGTCGAGTCCTCGGGCGGGCACTCGATCGTCGCCCAGAGGCGGCGCGGATTCGCGGGGGAGACCGTGACGCCGATGCGCCCCACGGGGCTCGTCGGCATCCCCTGGTTCCGCGTGAGCTCCGTCCACGTGTCGCCGCCGTCGGTGCTCTTCCAGAGCCCGCTGCGCGCCGCGCCGCCGATGAAGCCCCACGGCAGCCGCTGCATGCGCCACATCGCCGCGTAGACGATGCGCGGGTTCGACGGGTCGAGGGCCACGTCGATCGCCCCCGTGGAGTCGCCCAGGTACAGCACGCGCTGCCACGACTTCCCGCCGTCGCTCGTTCTGTAGACGCCGCGCGTGGGGTTCGGCCCGCTGGCGTGGCCGAGCGCGGCGACGAAGGCGCGGTCGGGGTCGCGGGGGTCGACCTGGATGTCGGCGATGTGCCGCGCGTCGGCGAGGCCGAGGTGGGTCCAGGAGTCGCCGCCGTCGGTGGAGCGCCAGACGCCGTCGCCGTACGTCCAGTCCTCGCGCAGGTCGGCCTCGCCGCCGCCGACCCAGATCACGTTGGGGTCCGAGGGCGCGACGGCGATGGCGCCGACCGACGCGATGCTGCTCTTGCCGTCGGTGAGGTTGGCCCACGACTGCCCGCCGTTGGTGGTCTTCCAGACGCCGCCGTCGACGGCGCCGAAGTAGAAGACGTCGCGGCGGGTGGGGTCGCCGGTGACCGCGACGGCGCGCCCGCCGCGGAAGGGCCCGACGAGCCGCCAGCGCAGTCCGCGCAGCCGCGGGTCGGTGGGCGCGTAGCGGGCGGAGTCGAGGGAACCGGTGGGGCCGACGCCCGGCACGCTGCGTTGAGCGGGGGCGATCGACGGGAGGGCCAGGGCGAACAGGACTGGAACGATGCGGCGCATGGGCAGGGGGTTGAGACGAGGGGAATCAATCGTCGCGCACCGCGGCACGCCACTCTCGATACGGCTCCTGGCCACGGGTCGGTCGTCGGCGGCGCCTGCGGCCCAGAGCGCAGTTCCAACCCTTTGCTTCCGGGAAATGTCTACAATTCCCGAATCCCGATGCTGCTGACGACCGTACGGCCGCCACCCAGATTGGCTCGCCTCCCGCCGGAACCCGTCATGCGCGACATCAAGCTCGCCTTCCGCACGCTGTTCAAGACGCCGTTCGTCACGGCCGTCGCCATCCTCTCGCTGGCCCTCGGGATCGGCGCCAACGCGGCG
>JBJMNJ010000490.1:0-10761 GCA_045804325.1 Gemmatimonadaceae bacterium | reverse complement strand
GGCTTCGCCGTCGTCGCCGAGGAGGTGCGCAAGCTCGCCGAGGAGAGCGGCCGCGCCGCCGCCGAGATCGCCGCGACCATCGGGCAGGTGCGCGACAGCATCGGCGCGGTGGTGGAGTCCATCGGCCAGGGCGAGCGGGAGGTGCGCGGCGTGCGGGGCATCGCCGCGACCGCCACCAGCGCGCTCGGCACCGTCCTCGGCGGGATCGACCGCATCGCCGAGGCGAGCGCCGAGACGGCGCGCGTCTCGCGCGCGCAGTCGGAGACGATGGCGGAGCTCGCGGGGACGATCCGCGACGTGCAGGCGGTGTCCGAGGACGCCGCGACGCGCGCCTCGGCGGCGGCCGAGGCGGCGGCGCAGCAGACCACGTCGCTCGAGGGGCTCACGCAGACGAGCCGTCAGCTGGCCGAGCTGTCGGAGCGGCTCCGGGAGTCCGCCGGCCGGTTCAGGCTCAGCACGGACGGCTGACGCCGCGCTCGGCGTCCCGGCCTTCCGCCCGCTGCCAGGTCGGCCGCACGTCGACCGGGCTGAACGCGCGCAGCCGCTCGAGATGCGGTAGCACGAGCTCGTCGCGGAATCGCTGCAGCATTCCCTCGCCGTCGTAGCGCTGGCGGAACCGCACGGCGGTGAGGCCGAGGAGCGTGCGCACGTGGCGCCCGAACGTCTGCGGCGAGGAGTAATCGAGCTCGTTGCTGGCCGAGGCGACGGAGACGCCGGGCTGCTCGAGCAGGCGCGCGGCGAGCACGAGGCGCGCGAGCGCCAGGTAGCGGCGCGGCGACGGGAGGCCGGCGCGGAAGAAGCGGCTGAGCAGCGTCGCCGGCGGCACCGCGAGCGCGAGCGCGATGGGGCGCACGGTGCGCATCGTCGGCGCGCGCGTGAAGAGGATCTCGAAGAACCGCGCACAATCCGGCGTGGCCTCGCCGAGATCGGCGACCACTCTGGCCACGGCGAGCCCCGCGAAGTCGGCGCGCGGGCCGCCGGCGAGCACCTGCCGGAGCTCGCGCCACCCCGCGGGCTCGCGCGCGTCCACGAGCGTGCGCACGCCGCTCTGCCCGAGCGCGAGCACGGCGCGCGGCGTCGCCGCCGGCGCCTGCGAGAGGAGCGCCACGGCGGTGACGCGCGGGAACTCCCGCACGAGCCGCGCGAGGCTCGTGCTCTCTCCCTCGGCGCAGCGCGCGACGGAGACGAGCACCGCGTCGGCGCGGCGCTCCCGCACGTCGCGCAGCACGTCGTCGAGCGAGTCGCGGTGCATGGCGTAGAACGTCCCCTCGCCGGCCGCGTCCACCCGCAGCCGCTCGATGGGGGTGAGGACGGTGGAGACGGGCACCGTGGCCCGGCGGGGAGCGGGGGGCGTGCGACGGGCGACCGTCATGGCGGGACCTCCGCGGGTAAGGCGTGCGCGACGAGGCGCGGAACGCCGTCGACGCTAGGCGCGCGGGTCACCCCGAGGTCACCCGTTGCGCGCGCGGAGGTTTCGGGTCGATCAGGATTTTGCGCGCACTCACGTGCGCGCGCCGCCGACTTATTGTCGCCGCGCTACCAAATCAGCGCTGGGCCATCAGGGCGACGCGCGTCCGCACGCGCTGCCGGAGCTCGCCCGACTCCTCGCCCGCCGTCATGCGCACGTCGGTGCTCGACTCGCCCGTGGCGCCGAGGAGGCGGCCGGAGAGGTCGAAGAAGAGTCGCTGGGTGGCGCCGCCGGTGCCGCTCACGCTCGCCGGACGGCGTCCGCCGCGCTGCCCCGCGAGCAGCAGCTCGCTCGTGCGGCGCACGCGGAGCGCCGGCTGCCCCTCCCACTGGTCCAGCCCCTCGACCTCGTAGGTGCGCACGGCGGTGGTGGACAGCGGGACGTCGCCGCGGCAGACGGTGGACGCGACGGTGTCGCGCCACGTGGTGCGCGGCGCGAGCGAGGGCGGGAGCGCGACGAGCAGGTCGCGCGCGAGCACGAGCGCCGCGCCGGCGGGGGTGCGCTCCGCCGCGCTCGCGCACAGCGAGCTCTGGAGCGGCGGGAACTCCACGCGCCGGCGCGCGGGGTCGAGGCGTGCGGCGAACGACACGGGCGCGGTGAGCGCGCGGTCGCGCGGCCCGGCCACGCGGCCGCCGGCGCGCAGCCCCTCCACCACCACGGAGTCCACGAGCCCCGTCACCTCGGCGGCCGCGTCGGCCCCCGGCGCGAGCGTGTACGTGAGGTACGTCGTCGTCCGCACCTGCTCGGCGGGCAGCGAGTCGCCCGCGAGCTCGATGGTGGCCTCGCTCACGACCTCGTACGCGAACGTCCCGGCGCGCCACGCGAACGACCACGGGCCGCCCTCGGTCGCGGGGCGCGCCGCCGGCTCGGGCATGGGCAGCGAGGGCCCGGAGGTCGGACCCGGCACGTCCACGGGGCGGCGCGCGACGCCACAGCCGGCGGCGGCGACGAGGAGGAGGAAGGGGGGAATGCGCATGGTGGGAGGACGATCGAAACCTACTGCCTACTACGCACTGCGCACTGCGTACTGCGTACTCGAACCCAGGGAAGCCACTACTGGTCAGCCCGAGGTCGTGGGTACGCAGTCCGCAGTGCGTAGTAGTTGCTCACCACCGGCCTATAAGCCGGGTTCTGTCGGACGGCCTCGCGGCCGCCCGGACGGTCATTTCTCTCGGAGCCTGGTCACCCAGGCCCTCCAGCAGCCTACCCGCGGCTTCGGCTCGCGCCGTTGTCGGGACGGGCCGTCCCTCGCCGCCTATTTGGCCTTGCTCCAGCTGGGGTTTGCCGTGCCGCCACCGTTGCCGGTGGCGCGGTGGGCTCTTACCCCACCGGTTCGCCCTTACCTGAGCCTCCGGTCGCCCGGAGGCCATCGGCGGTGTGTTTTCTGTTGCGCTGTCCGTCGCGCCGCCGTCGCCAGCGACGCGCCCAGGCGTTACCTGGCAGCCAGCCCTATGGAGCCCGGACTTTCCTCGGCCGGCACCAGGGATGAGCCCGGCACCGATCGCGACCGTCCGGCCGGTGGTGAACCAGAAGAAAGATAACGGGTTAGCGGACGGGCCGACAGGCGAGGAATCGCTGACGGTTAGCTGTCCCTCAGTCCTCGTCCACGTCGTACACCGGCCGCTCGAGGAATGAGCACCGCGGCCCGTGCAGCAGCCCGCGCGCCGGCATCCAGCGGCCCGAGAGCACCCGGCGCAGCGTGCGCCAGATGAGCCGCACGGCGAGCATCATCGCCACGAGCACCGCGAGGGCGAAGCCGAGCGAGATCCACGGGTGCTGCCAGATGAAGTACGAGATCGTCGCCACCAGACCGAGCTCTGCCGTGTTCATCGCGCCGTTCGTCACCGGCTCCGGGGACGCGTCCACGGCGTAGCGAAGGCCGAGCTTGGTCGTGTGCGTCGTCAGGGCGAGCCCGCCCCCGAGGAGCGCGGCGGCGAGGACGACGGCGGGGTCGCCGTGCCAGGCCGTGACGACCGCGAGCGCGGCGCCGGCCGGCGGGCGGATGAGGCTGTGAAAGGTCTCCCACGCCGCGGAGATGCCTGGGACGAGCGTGGCGAGGAACTCGAAGACGAAGAGCGTCCCCGCGAGCGCAATCACGGGCCAGCTCGCGAGCGCGTCGAGCCCGCCCGGAAGCGGCCCGATCCACCCCATCCTCGTCGACAGCCCGAGGATGGTCACCGTCGCGTAGAGGTTGATCCCCGAGGCATAGGCGACGCCGAGCGCTTGCGCGAGAGTCGTGAGAGAGCCCATCGGAGGCACGCCTCGGTGGATGCGGGGTCATGTCGATTCACGTTGCATGCCGCGGCGATGTCGCGATGCGGCGCGCAACCCGGCGGTGACGTTGGCCAAGGGGCACGGGGCGATGTTCGTCCCGCCACCGACCCCCGAGGATCTCCCCCATGACGCCACCCGCCTGGCGCGCCGCCCGCGCGCTCGTCCTCGCCGCGCTCGCCCCCGCCGCGAGCGGGGCGTGTGCGGACGACCTCCCCACCGCGGCGACGCCCGGCGGCGCGCGCGTCTCGCTCGCGACGGACGCGCGAGACTCCGCGCACCCGGTCGCCCTCGTCGCCGGCGACGTGGTGGTGCGCCTCAGGGAGGGCGTGGACCACGAGGCCGTCGAGCGCCAGTACGGCCTCACGCACGCGGAGGCGCTGCTCCTCCCGCGCGCCGAGGTCGTGACGGTGGCCGCGGGCGCCGAGCTCGCGGCGGCGCACGCCCTCGCGGCGGACCCGCGCGTGGAGTTCGCGGAGGCCAACTACCTCACGGTGCTCGACCCGTGCGCGCCCGGGGCGTGCACCACGCCGAGCGCGGGCGCGCCGGCGGCGTACGCGGGCACGAACGACACGTTCCGCGGCTACCGGTGGGACCTCGACAACGACGGCGCGGTGCGCGTGGGCGACCGCTCGCTGATCATCGCCGCGAGCGGCCGCGCCGACGCCGACATCGACTGGCTGGAGATGTACGAGCACCTCGGCCGCGAGTTCGCCGGCGCCGCGACCATCGGCGTCGTCGACACGGGGATCCGCGACACGCACCAGGACCTCGCGGGGCGCGTGGCGGCGAAGCGGAACTTCGCGACGGGCTACGCGGCCGACTTCACCGAGGACCGCAACGGGCACGGCACGCACGTGGCGGGGATCGCGGCCGCGCGCGGCGGCAACGCGCTCGGCGTGATGGGCGTCGCCTACGGCGCGAACGTGCGGCTGCTCAACGCGAAGGCCTGCGAGCTGTATCTCTTTCCCGACAACGTGGTGAGGACGTCGTGCCCGGCCTCGTCCACGACGAACGCGATCGTGTGGGCGGCGGACAACGGCGCGAACGTCATCAACCTGAGCTTCGCCGGCGACGCGCGCGCCGCGTCCGGCAGCGCCGCGCAGCAGGCGGCGCTCCGGTACGCGCGCTCGAGGAACGTGCTGCCGTTCTGCGCGAGCGGCAACGAGGGCATCGTCACGTCCATCGCGTTCCCCGCGCGCTTCGCGGAGTGCGTGGCCGTCGGCGCCACGGACTGGGGCGACCAGCGCGCGCCCTACTCCAACGCGAGCCCCGACGTCGACCTCTCGGCGCCGGGCGGCACGACCGCGAGCAACGTCGGCCCGCTCGCCACCGGCGCGAGCTACATCCTCTCGACGTACAACCGCAGTGACGCGGACTACGTGTTCCTCACCGGCACGTCCATGGCCGCGCCGCAGGCCGCCGGCCTCGCGGCGATGCTCTACGCCACGGGGATGACGAGCGCGGACGCGGTGCTCGCGCGCCTGCAGGAATCGGCCGACGACCTCGGGCCCGCCGGTGCCGATCCGGAGTTCGGGGCCGGCCGCATCAACGCGTTCCGCGCCGTCACGGGCCGCAGCGCGCCGCTCCCGCCGACGGCGAGGACCGGCGGACCGTACGCGGTAGGCGAGGGCGAGTCGGCGTACGACGGCACCGCGTCGGCGTCCGGCGCCGGCGGCGCGATCGCCGCCTACCGCTGGCAGTTCAGCGACGGGACGACCCTCGATGGCGGCCGCATCACGAAGACATTCGCGCAGGACTCGGCGGCGCCATACCGGCTCTACCTCACCGTCACCGAGTCGAACGGGCAGTCGGGCACCGCGGCCACGACCGTGCAGGTGAGCAACGTGCCGCCGACGGCTCGCGTGGCACTCGAGTCGTCGACCATCGTCTCGGGGGACACGGCGCGCGCCGTCGGCAGCTTCGAGGACCCCGGCGTGCGAGATGCGCCCTGGAGGTGGGCGGTGACGTGGACGGGCGGCCTGCCCGTCACGGGCTCCACGGCGCTGCGGACGAGCACCGTCCCGACCGCGCGCGCCTACTGCGCCGCAGGCACCTACGCGGTCTCGTTCTCCGTCACCGACAGGGACGGCGGCACCGGCTCGGCCAGCGCCGGCGTCACCGTGCGCCGCCGCGAGCTGTCGATGGACGCGCCGGCGAGCCTCGGGACGTCGTCGGCCGGACGGCTGCCGGTCACCCTGTTCGGTGACGCTGAGCTCGACGTCTCGCACGTGAGCCTGCCCGCAGTGACACTCGGCGACGGCGCGGGCGCGGCGACGCCGATCGCCCGCCGCCGCGACGGCTCGCCGATGGCGCGCGTCGCGGACGCGAACGACGACGGCCGCCCCGACCTGACGATGCACTTCGAGCGCGCGGCGCTCCGCGCCGCGGGCAGCCTCCCGGAGGCCGGCCCCGCGACGCTCGTGCTGCTCGGTACCCTCGACGACGGCTGCGTGGAGGTGCGGGCGACGGCGGCGACGCGCGTGGTTCCGGACGTCCGGCACTAGCGGCCGCGCGCTGCGTGCGCAGATTCGGTCGACGCGCTCACGCAGAGGTGACGATGCGCCGGCTCAGTCCTCTCGCCCTCGCCGTCTGCCTCGCGGCATCGGGGTGCTACAGGTACACCAGGGCGGGCGCGCTCACGCCACCGGGGATGTCCATCCGCGTGCGCTTCGCCGAGCCGCGCGACGTGCCGGTCGTCTCCCGGACGGGCAAGCCGCACGTGGCGACGGGCGTCGTCACGGTGGAAGGGAGGCTGCTCGGCATCGTCGGCGACACGCTCACGCTCGACGTCACCGGACGGGGCAAGGGGATCTGGTCCGCCGACGGCGAGCGCTCCCTGCGGGACGACCCCTGGACCACCGCCACGGTCGTGCGCACCGCGGGCGCGGAGGTGGAGCAGCATCAGGTCGCGGTCGCCCGGACGCTCCTCGCCGTCTGGCTCGCAGCCGGCGTGCTGGCCGGTATCGCGTACCTCGTCGCCCTCGCGCAGGGACACGGCTACTGAGCGGCCGGGGGTCGCCCGAGGTCCTCGAGACAGAACCCCCGGAAGGCCGCGAGCGCCCCCCGGGGGTTCTGCGTTCAGGCTACCGCCTCGAGAGCGCGGTCAGCCATCCACGCGCCATCAGTGCTCGTAGGCGCCGATGTCGGGCGCGGAGTCGCGCGTCTTCCCGGCGTAGTCCGGGCCGAACGAATAGCCCGGCAGTGCCCGGCCGATCGCGGGGCTGCCCGCCTGCAGCAGGAAGTCCCACGGCTTGAGGCCGGTGCCGACGAAGAGCGGGTCGGCGATGATGTTGCCGCTCAGCACGGTCGAGGTCTCGTTGGTGATCCCGGCGCGCGACTTGTCGGTCGAGTGCCAGGTGAGGTTGTTCATGATCGTGTGGTTGTTCCCCGCCTTGATGTAGATCTGCGACTGGCTCCGGTCGTCGCCGTTGTTCACGACGATGTTGTTCACGACCGTGATGCGGTCGGCCTCGTTGAGGTTGATCCCGGCCGAGCCGTTGCTCACGATGGTGTTGTGCGCCACGACGACGTCGTACACGCCGACGCCCGTGTTGTCGTGCAGCGAGACGCCGCGCGCCGCGTTGTTGATCAGCAGGTTGTTGGCGATCACGCTGCCGGGGCCCGTCGTCGTCTTGAAGTAGATCCCGTGGTCGTGCTGCACGTCCACGCCGTTGTCGTGGATGTAGTTGTACGCGATCGTCAGGTGGTTCGACTCGTCCACGCTGAGCCCGGCGTGGTAGTCGCCGTTGCGGATCTCGTTGTGCGTGAAGACGACGTGGTGGCAGTTGGTCAGGCGCACCTGGTTCGAGGCGCGGTCGATCGGCCCCTCGAAGGTCAGGTTCTGGATGACGACGTAGCTCGCGGTGTTGTCGAACTGCTTCTTGACGATCGCGGTCTCGCCGGGGTAGCCGCTCAGCACGACGTAGGCGTCGGCCGTGCCGCCCACGGTCATGTCGGGCTCGTCGGGGTACGTGCCGCCGCGCACCCAGATCGTGTCGCCCGGGCGCACCTTGCCCCCCGCCCCGGCCACCGCCGCCGTGAGGCTCCACGGCCGCGCCGAGCTCCCGTCGCCCGAGCTCGAGCCATCGGGCGCCACGTACCAGCCGGTTCGCGTCCCCTCGCTCGGCTGCACCGGCGGCGGGATCTGCGGCGTCGACGGCTGTGTGATCGTGACGTCCGACGTGCCCTCGACGCCTTCGACCGTCGCGACGATCTTCGTCGTGCCCGCCGCCAGCGCGGTCACGTTGCCGGCCGCGTCCACGCTCGCGACCGATGGGTTCCGGCTCGCCCAGCTCACCGCCAGGCTCGCGACCGGCGTGCCCGCCGAGTCTTCCACAATGGACACGAGCCGCGCGCGGGCGCCCACCGCGAGCGAGAGCTTCGACGGGCTCACGTCGATGCGCGCGACGGCATCGACGCCGCCGCTCTCCTGCAGCTGGGTCACGCCGGGCCGTGAGCACGCCGTCAATACGCTCGCGAGGCCAGCCACCACCAGCATCGGGGTGCGCATGGGTCTCCTCCTTCTCTTGTGTGGTTCGGCGGCTCGACTGGCGTGGCGCGCCGTGGTGCAGGGCGCGCGGTAGCCTCGTAGCTTTGCGTCGCCGGCTTTCGCCGGGTTTGCCGTTGTCGCACACCTCGCCAGAGGTCGCGATCCTGCCGCATGCCGGGGGGAAGACATCACCCTCCGACGCTCCTTCGACCGTGCGACGCGCGGCCGGATGAAGCGTCACGCGGTCGCGCGGAGGCACTCTGACCAACAGGCTTCGTGCCGTCGCACCTCGCGACAGTCGACGACGCCGTGTGATATTTCTCACCGCGCGGGGGTGACGCGGCGTCGCGTTCGAGGACATTGCGTCGTGAAGCGCCGATGCCGCGCGGTCGCGCGTGACGCGATGCGCGACACCTCTCGCGGCCCGCGCGCAGCTTGAGCATCGTCAGTTTCGCCCGCCCGCCGTGGCTTCCGGACGAAGAGGTCTTCTGATGCGCTTCACCATCGCGCTCGCCGCGCTCCTTCTGTTTGCGCCGCCGCGCGTCCGCGCGCAGGAGGCGACGCAGGCGCGCCTCACCGTGCGCGTCTCCGCGTCGGGCCTGCCGCTCGAGCACGCCGTCGTACGCTCGGGCGCCGCGGCCGCGCCGACCAACGCCGCCGGCGTCGCGCGCCTCGCGCTCCCCGCCGGCCCGGCGAGCGTCGCGATCACGCTCCTCGGCTACGCGCCCGACACGCTGCGGCTGACGCTCGCGGCGGGGCGCGACACGTCGGTCGCCGTCGAGCTCCGCGAGGTCGCCGCGCAGCTCTCGGGCATCGTCGTGACGTCGGCGCGCGGCGCGCAGCGCATCGAGGAGGAGCCCACGCGCGTCGAGGTCCTCGCCGGTGACGACGTGGCCGAGAAGACGGAGATGCGCCCTGCCGACCTCAAGGGCTTCCTCTCGGAGATGGCGGGCGTGCGCGTCCAGCAGACGTCCGCGGCCACCGGCGCGTCCGCGGTGCGGCTGCAGGGCCTCCGCCCGCGCTACACGCTGCTCCTCGCGGACGGGCTGCCGCTGTACGGCGGCGGAGGCGGTGGCGGGCTCGACCTCCTCCAGCTCCCGCCCGCCGACCTGCGACAGATCGAGGTCGTGAAGGGCCCCGCCTCGGCGCTCTACGGCCCCGCGGCGCTCGGCGGCATGATCAACCTCGTCTCCAAGCGCCCCGGCCACGAGGGCGACCTGCTCGTGCAGGCCACCGACCAGCAGGGCGCGAACGCGTTCGCGTGGACGTCCCACAGGCGCACGGACGCCTTCGGCTACACCGGCGTCGCGGGCGCGCACGCCCAGCGTGCGCGCGACGCCGACGGCGACGGCTGGGTGGACCTCCCCGAGGTGCGCCGCGTCGAGGCGCGGCCGCGCGCGTTCTACGAGTCGCGCGCCGGGTCGTCGCTCTTCGTCACCGCCGGCGGAACGCTCGAGGACCGCGAGGGCGGCTTCCTCGCCGGGCATCTGGCGCCCGACGGCGAGCCGTACGCCGAGCGCGTCGAGACGCGCCGCGGGGACGTCGGCGCCGTCGCGCACCGGCTCGTCGGCGAGCGCGCGCTGCTCCAGCTCCGCGGCGCCGCCAACGTCGATGGCCGCGCGCGCCGCTTCGCCGACGAGCCCGAGCACGTGACGCGCTCCACGGGGTTCGGCGAGCTGTCGCTCGCGAACACCATGGGCGCGCACGACCTGCTTGGCGGTGTGGCGGTGCAGGGGGAGGGAGCGCGCGTGCGCGAGTACCGGCCCCTCGACTACACCTTCGCCACGTGGTCCGGCTTCGCGCAGGACGCGTGGCGCCTCGCGCCGATGCTCGCGCTGACCGCGAGCGCGCGGCTCGACGGGCACTCGCGCTACGGGGCACACCTCAGCCCACGCCTGTCGCTGCTCGCGGGGCCGGCGCGGGGCTGGAGCGCGCGCCTCTCCGCGACGCACGGCGCCTCCGCGCCCACCCCGTTCATCGAGGAGACCGATGCCGTCGGCGCGCGCAGGGTGCGGGGGTTCGACGCGCTCGGCGCGGAGCTCGCCGACTACGGCGCGCTCGACCTGACGGGCGTCCTGGGGCCCGTGGAGCTCAACGGCACGCTCTACGCCTCGCGCGTGCGCCGGCAGGTGGTCGCCGAGGAGTGCCGCGAGGTGGCCGACTGCGGGCTCGCCGAGGCGGGGACGCTGCAGCTCGGCAACGCGCGCACGGCGGCGCGAGCGCACGGGGCGGAGCTGTTCGCGGTGTACGAGCTGGAGCCGCTCTTCGTCACGGCCCTCTACAGCTTCACCGATTCGCGCGAGCCGGAGGACGCGCTCGCGACGCGCGCGGCGCCCGCCGCGTACGTGCCGCGCCACGCCGGGGGCCTCGACGTCACGTGGGAGGACGAGGAGCGCGGGACGTGGATCGCGGTGGAGGCGTTCTATACCGGTCGCCAGCCGCTCCGCGACGACCCATATCGCACCGCCGGGGCGCCGTACACCGTCGTCGGCATCCTCGGCACACAGCGCGTGGGCCGGTTCAAACTCTT
>JBJMNJ010000489.1:0-11487 GCA_045804325.1 Gemmatimonadaceae bacterium | reverse complement strand
ACGTCGCCCGCCACGCCGCCGGCGGGCGCCGCGACGACCACGCCGGCCACCGCACCCGGTGCGGCGCCCGGCACGGCGCCCACCACGCCGGCCTCACCGACCGACAGCGCGCGCGGCGGCCGCCCCACCACGCCGCGGCCGTAGCCGCATGTCAGGAGGACACGTGGAGAGAATCACCCGACTCGCCGCGCTCTCGCTCGCGTGCGCGGCGCTCGCCGCGTGCGGCGCGAAGGAGGGCCGCAGCGACCACCCCGCCGATGCCGACAGCGGCCAGGCGGCGCCGGCCACGGTGCCGACGGTGAACAGCCCCGCCGCGCCCGACAGCACGAACGGCGTCAGCCAGCGCACCGGCCAGCCCGGCGTCGCGGGCGACACGCTCGGGTCGAAGGCGCCGGGCGGGGCGCGGCCGCCGCAAGCGGTCGGCACGCCGCGAAGACCGTAGGCGCGTCGCGACCCGGCAGCGCTCGTAGCGGGTCAGCCGAGGGCTGACCCGCTCGCGCCGTGGGTCAGAAGGTGGCCGTGCGCTTCCCGGCCGGTTTGACGTACGTGTCCAGCCAGTTCACCATCTCCCACAGCGTGTGCCCCACGCTCTCCCGCGCGCGGTACCCGTGCGCCTCGGAGGGGAGCTGCACGTAGCGCACGCGCGCGCCGTTGCCCTTGAGCGCGGCGTAGAAGCGCTCGCTCTGGATGGGGAACGTGCCCGAGTTGTCGTCGGCCATGCCGTGGATCAGGAGGATCGGCTCCTTGATCCGGTCCGCGAACGTGAACGGCGACATCTCCGTGTAGATCTCGCGCGCCTGCCAGTAGGGGCGCTCCTCCGCCTGGAAGCCGAAGGGCGTGAGCGTGCGGTTGTACGCGCCGCTCCGCGCGATGCCGGCGCGGAAGAGGTCCGAGTGCGCGAGCAGGTTGGCGGTCATGAACGCGCCGTACGAGTGGCCGCCGACGCCGATGCGGTCGCGGTCGGCGACGCCCAGCTCGACGACCTTGTCCACCGCCGCCTGCGCGCTCGCGACGAGCTGCTCGACGTACGTGTCGTTCGGCTCCTTGTCCCCCTCGCCGACGATCGGCATCGTCGGGCCGTCGAGGACGCCGTAGCCCTGGAGCAGCAGGAACAGATGCGAGGCGCCGCTGGGCCGCGTGAAGCGGTACGGCGAGCCCGTCACCTGCGCGGCCGCCGCGGCCGTCTTGAACTCCTGCGGGTACGCCCAGAAGAAGAACGGCAGCCGCCCGTCGCGCGTCTTGTCGTAGTTCGGCGGCAGGTAGAGCGTGGCCGAGAGCTGCACGCCGTCCTTGCGCGGGTAGGTGACGAGCTGCTTCGTGACGCCCGCGAACTGCGGCGCCGGATCCGTGAAGCGCGTCAGCTGGGTGAGCGACTTCGTCCCGAGATCGCGCACGAAGTAATTCGGCGGCTCGCTCGTGCTCTCACGGCGCGTGATCACGCGACGCCCCTGGTCGTCGGCCAGCGCGACGACCTCCTCGTAGTACGGGGCCTCCGAGCGCCAGAGCCGCTCAGCCTTCATCGTGGCGAGGTCGAGGCGGTCGAGGAACGGGCGGTCTCCCTCCGAGGACGCGCCGGGGCCCGAGAGGAACGCGTAGCGGCCGTCCGCCGTGAGCGCGACGACGGGGCGGCCGCGCGCGTCGAGGCGCGTGACGAGCCTGCCCGGGTCGCCGTAGCGGTCCTCGGAGAGTCGGTCCCACACGAGGCGCGGCTCCGCGCCCGGCTTCGACGGGTCCACCGCCCACGTGCGCGTGCGGCGCGACTTGTTCCAGTACTCGCTCACGAACGCGAGGTCCGCTCTCGCCCACTGCACGTTCGCGACGCGCGTCTCGACGTCGATCAGCGGCGAGGGCGCGCCGGTGAACGGCGCCTCGAGCACGAAGAGGCGGTCGCGCTTCTCCGCCTTGTTCGCCGGGTCGCCCGCGTCGAGCGCCTCGCTCCACGTGAGCGTGGCGGGCGCGTCCTGGCGCCACGCGAAGTCGCGCGGGCCGGGCTCCACGGCATCGAACGACGTCGGCAGGTTGTCGGTGAGCGGCCGGTCGTGGATGGTCTTCGCCACGCGCCCGCTGGCGTCCCACACCTCGTAGCGCGCCGGGAAGCGGTACATCGGCACCAGGTAGGAGAACGGGCGGTGCACGGTCTCGACGAGCAGCCAGCGCCCGTCGGGCGACGCGTCGATCCCCGCGATCACGCCCGCCTTGCCGATCGGCTTCACGGAGCCGTCGAGGCCGACGAGCGCGAGCTGGCTCGTCCAGTAGTGCTCGAAGAGCGTCTCGTCGTACGGGCTCTGGAGCAGGTCCTGGTAGGTGCGGTTCGGCTCGGGCTTCCCGGTCGCCTCCTGCACGATGGGGCCGGCCGGCGTCTGCGGCACGGCGGGCGCGGCGCCGCGCCCGGCCGGGATCGTCTTGCACGCGAGCTGGCGCGCGCCCATCCAGCGGCACGGCGGCCCGCCGGTGGCCGGGTTCATCCGGAGCGTCGAGAGCCGGCGCGCCGCGCCGGCGTTCGCGCCCGTCGCGGCCGCCGTCCAGAGCGTCGTGCCGAGGCTCTCGCCGGCGACGGTGAACGCGATGCGCGCGCCGTCGGGGGACCACATGACGTTCCCGATGCGCCCGCCCGCTGGGACGCCGGCGACGCGCGTCTCGGTCGCTCCCTGGATCGGGCGGATCGTGATGCCGGTGTAGGACGCGTCGCGCGAGCCGGCGTTGGTGCGCGGGTTGAGCCGGAAGCCGGCCAGCCGCACCTCCGGCGCCGCCACCTCCTCGATGGTCGGCATCGCGCTGCGCGCGAGCAGCAGCATCGTCGAGCGGTCGGGGCTGAGGCTCACCAGCGGCGTGGGCGCCGCGTCGAGGATCGCCGCGATGGGCGCGGGCGGCTGCCGATACCCGTCCTGCGCGACGAGCGCGGCGGGGAAGGCGAGCGCGAGCAGCGCGTACGAGTGACGTCTCATCTCTGAAGGACTCCGCGAGGGTTCGGCGTGGAATCTACTGCGCACTGCGTAGCGCGCACTGCGTGACGCGCACTGCGTACTGGAGCCCCAGGCTAGCGAGTGCCGGCCGGCCCGAGGTCGTTGGTCCACGGCCCGCCGTCCGCAGTCACCGCCGCCACCCCGTGAGCAGCCGACGCCACCAGGCCGCGGGCGCCACGTAGGCCGGCGCCTCGAGCGCCGCACCGAACTCGGCCGCGGTCTGCCAGCGCTCGGCGGGCGACTGCGCGAGCGCGCGGAGGATCGCGGCGTCCACCGCGGCGGGCACCTCGGGACGCAGCGCGCGCACGAACGGCGGCGGCTCCGTGAAGCGGCGCGCGATGGTGTCGCGGACGCCCGCGCCGCCGAAGGGCGGCTCCCCCGTGAGCATCTCGAAGAGCACGCAGCCGAGCGAGTACACGTCGGTCCGGCCGTCGAGGTGCGGGTCGCCGCTCGCCTGCTCCGGGCTCATGTAGATCGGCGTTCCCACCGTCGCGCCGGAATCGGTCGTGCGCTCGCCGCGCGACGTCCCGGTCGAGTGCCGCTCGCCCGACACCCGCTCGATGGCGCGCGCGACGCCGAAGTCGGCGACGATGGCGTGGTCGCCGGCGAGGAGGATGTTCTCCGGCTTGATGTCGCGGTGGATGACGCTGCGCCCGTGCGCGTAGGCGAGCGCCTCCGTGACGTCCCGCGCGATCGCGAGCGCGTCGGGCACCGGGAGTCGCCCCTCGCGCGCGAGGCGCTCGCGCAGCGACTCGCCCTCGATGCGCGGCATGACGTAGTACAGCGCGCCCGCCGTCTCGCCGGAGTCGAAGAGCGGGAGGATGTGCGGGTGCTGCAGCCGCGCGAGGAGCCGGATCTCGCGCTGGAACCGCTCCGCGCCCACGGCCGCCGCGAGGTCCGGACGCAGCACCTTCAGCGCGACCTCGCGTCCGTGCTTGCGGTCGCGCGCCAGGAACACCGTGGAGTGCGCGCCGCGCCCGAGCTCGCGCTCGATGACGTAGTGCTCCGCGACGCCCTGCGACAGGCGGTGCAGCGGCGGGATGGTCATTGGCCCCCTTTAATGCGACGCGCCGGGCGGCGGTGCAAGGGCAGGGGCGGGCCATTCGCGCTCGGCTCTCGGAACTCGGCGGCGGTTTTTCGCCGGCCGGCGTCCCGATGGCCGAGGGCTTACGTCAGCCTCCCGACGCCGCTCGGTCCGCCGCGAGCCGGCGCAGCCCCTTCCGGGCCTCCTCGGCCACCGGCTGCAGCGGCGGGTCCGCCTTGCGGAAGGCGTTGGCGACGAAGGTGTACGCGTCGATCGCCTTCTCGCGGTCGCCGAGCCGCTCGTGCGCCTGCCCCTTCGCGAGCTGCCAGAGCACGCCGAGCGGGCCGGTGTACTGGAAGTCGATGTCGAGCGTCTTCGCCGCCTCGGCGTTCCGGCCCTTGGCCAGGAGCAGCTGCGCCTTCGTGTAGCGCGTGATGTGGCAGGCGGGGTAGCCCACGCAGAAGGTGTCCGGCACGACCATGAGCTCGTTCAGCGCGGCGGCGGTGTCGCGCCGCGCGAGCGCGAGGTAGCCGCGCGCCACCACCGGCCAGTACCTCGCGCCACTCGCCGTGATCGGCCAGCGCTCGCTGAGTCGCAGCGCCTCGAGCAGCGGCACCGTGTCGCCGCGGTCCGCCCACGTGCGGAAGACGTACGACGACGCGATCTGCGTCAGGCTGTCGCCGCGGAGGAACTCGCGGCCCTTGCGGTCCATGCTGTCCGACGGGAACGCGCCGACGAGCGCGAGGTCGGGGCGCATGTACCACAGCGTGCTGTCGCTGGTGAGCTGCACCGCCTCGCGCACGTGGCCGCGCATCGCGAGCATGTAGGCGAGCCCGTTCTTCGCCTGCTGCGCGAGGCGCGGGTCGCCGCCGGCGTCCCCGGCGTTGCGCAGCAGGCGCAGGATGGTCTCGTTCTCGTCGAACACCCACTGCATGCCGCTGATCACGTTGCTGATGACGCTCGGCCCGCCCGACCACACGGAGTCGGGCGGCACGCCGCGCGCCGCCTCCGCGTCGGTGAGCTCCTGCAAGAGGCGGAAGCTCCGCGCGTACGTGTCGTGCGGCTTCAGCGCGAGGTACGACGCCATGTAGCGCCGGGCGCCCTCCACGTCCTGCTCGCGGAGGGCGATGTCCACCGGGTGGATGTACGACGGCCCGAACGCCGAGTCGAGAGAGATGGACCGATCGAAGGCCTCGCGCGCCCGATGATAGGTCTCCGGCGCCTGCCCCATGGCCAGCATGTGGTAGCGCGCGTCGCCGAGGCGGTACCAGATCTCCGGGTCGTCGGGGAAGCGGCGCACGGCGCTGTCGAGCAGCGCGAGGAGGCGCGCCGCGAGCGGCCGGCGGATCCTTCCCGCGTTCGTCATCACCGCCGCGTTGATGGAGTCGGCGACGACGAGCAGGCTCTCGCGCGGCGCCAGGCCGCGGTTGAGCTGCCCGGCGCGCAGCGAGAGCGGGTACGCGCGCCCCGCGTTCTCGCCGCCGCTGCCGGTGATGTTCCACGCGTACGACTGCGCGAGCTTGCGCAGCGCGGGCGCGAACGTCGAGTCGGCGGCGATGGCGCGCTCGTAGTACGCCGCGGCGGAGTCGAAGTCGGAGCGGCGGAAGTGCTGCTCGCCCTGGAGGTAGGCCTTGATGGCCGCGATGGACGACGAGCCGAGCGACGCGCGCCGCACGGAGCCGATGGCGCGCGTCTGGTTCAGCTCGCGCAGCACGCGCACCGTGAGCGAGTCGGCGATGCGGTCCACGCGCGAGCTCGCGTCCGACGCCTCGAGCTCGGCGAGCGCGCGCCCCGCGCCGACGTCGAAGAGCGTCGCGCTCACGCGCGCCGAGTCGCCGCCCGCGCGCACGACGCGCCCGAACAGCACGAGCTTCGCCCCCGTCTTCTGGCCGAGCGCCGTCGCCGTCTCGCGGTCGGGGCGCCCGCTCCAGCGGCGGATCGCCGTCGTCGGCGGCACGGTGCGCAGCGGCCCCATGCCGTCGAGGTTCGCCGAGAGGACGTCCACGAGCCCCTCGCGCCACACGGTGAGCGCGGGGTCGAGCACCTCGAACGGCGCGACCGCGACGAGGTTCTCGTCGAGCCCGCCCGCGCCGTCGCGGCTGAAGAGCCACGCGCCGGCCGCGACGAGCGCGACGGCCGCGAGCGCGAAGGCGGCGAGGAGCCCGCGCCGGCGGCGCCGTGGGGCGGCGCGCGCGTAGCTCGCCCGCGACCCCGTGAACGACATGCCGAGCGCGTCGCGGAACTCGGCGGCCGTCTGCCAGCGGTCCCCCGGCTCCTTCGCGAGCGAGCGCATCACCGCCTCGACGATCCCGGGCGGCGCGTCGGGGCGCAGCTCCTCGACGGGCCGCGGCGGCTCGCTGAGGTGCGCGGCGATGACGTGGCGCGGCGACGGGCCGACGAACGGCGGTCGCCCGCCGAGCATCTCGTAGCCGACACAGCCGAGCGCGTAGATGTCGGCGCGCGAGTCGAGGTTCCACTCCCCCGCGGCCTGCTCGGGGCTCATGTATCCCGGCGTGCCCATCGCCGTCCCCACCTGCGTCAGGCGGGCGCCGTCCGGCGCCTCCGGCTGCGGCGTGGCGCCCGGCGCGAGCGCGGCGGCGATGCCGAAGTCGGCGAGCACCGCGTGGCCGTTCGAGAGGAGGATGTTCTCCGGCTTGATGTCGCGGTGCACCACGCCGCGCTCGTGCGCGTACGCGAGCGCGTCGCTCACCTCGTGCAGCACGCGCGCGACGTCGTCGATCGGCAGCCGCGTCTCGCGCTGCAGCCGATGGCGCAGCGACTCGCCGGCGATGTAGGGCGTCACGTACCAGAGCATCCCGTCGCGCGAGCCCGTGGCGAGCACCGGGAGGATGTTCGGGTGCTGGAGGAGCGCCGTGAGCTCGAACTCGCGCTTGAAGCGCGCGAGGCTCACGTCCCCGGTGAGCTCGGGGGCGAGGAGCTTGATGACGACCTTGCGGTTGAGCGACGCCTCGGTGGCGAGGAAGAGGCGGCTCATGCCCCCGCCGCCGAGCTCGCGCTCGAGCGCGTACGCGTCGCCCACGGCGCGCTGCAGGCGCGCCTGGAGGTCGGTGGCGGGGAGGACTCCGGACATGTCGGGTAATCTACGGCGCGGACCGTTCGGCGGGGGGACCGTGACAACTACATCACAACTACGGCATCACAACTACGGCGCTCGGCCGCTGAAGTGCGGCCGAGCGCCGAGCGCCGCCGAGCGCCGATGGCCGAGCGCTAAGGCGGAGCGCCCTACGGCTCCCCGCCCGGCACCGCCTGCCCGCCGAACGCGCCCTTCGACCGGCCGTTGGCGCGCGCGCGGAGCGCGGCCGAGAGATGTGCGGCGAGGAGGCGCGTGCGGACGTCGCTGATGCCTCGCTTCGCGAACGGGATCAGCTCCTCCCACACGCGGCGCGCGCCGTCGAGGTCTCCCAGGCGCAGCTTCGCGACGACGCCGCCGTCGCGCAGGTCGTCCGGCGGCACCCAATCGCGCCGCGCCTTCGTCTCGGCGACGAGCAGGTCCGCGGCCGCCGAGGCCTCGCGCCAGTCGAATGCGGCGAGGCCGTGCCGGAAGCGCACCGCCGCGACGGCCGGGGCAGGCGCCTTCGCGCGCGTCATGTACGCGAGCACGGGCGCGTAGAAGGACTCGTCGACCGCGCCGGCCGTGCCGCCGTGCAGGTCCGCCTCCGCGTCCAGCACCAGGTGGACGAAGCGCTCCCAGTCGGCGGGCGGCACGTTGCCCGCCGTCATCCTGTCGAGCGTCGAGCGGCGGAAGAGCGCCTCCGGGAGATCGCTCGTCCACGGGAGCGAGTCGGCGGGAGTCCCGTCCGCGGCGAGGCGGAGCCGCGCGCCCAGCGCGAGCTGCGCCTGGCGGTCGATCTCGGGGATCGAGGCGCGCACGTCGTGGCCGAAGCCGCGCCGCCGGTCGGTGAGCGCGCTCGCGAGGTCGAAGCGCTGCGCCGCGAGGAGCTGGAACCCCTCGGCGCGGCTGCCGAGGTAGCGCCGCCGCTCCGCCTGGAGGTCGAGCGTCGGGTAGAAGTCCGAGTTCCCGCCGCGCTCGCCCTCGACGAGCGGCGCGAGCGCCTCGCGCCCCGCGAGGCGCAGCGCCTCGAGCGCCTCGGCGCTGAGCGGCAGCGTGTGCCGCAGGTCCTCGGCGATGCCCGGGTACTCGATGACGCTCCAGTCGGGCGCGGGGAGTCGCGGACGGTTGGACGCGACGATGAGCACGTCGGCCGAGCCGGCGCGGAACACCTCGTACGACGGGAAGTTCTCGTGCAGCGCGGCGATCACGCTCAGCACGAGGCCGTCGTCCAGCTCGTAGAGGTGGAGCCACTGTCCGAAGACGCCGTCGTCCGTGAGGTACGTGCGCACGCGGCGGTAGAACTCGGTGGTGAACAGCCCGCTCACGCCGCTCACCCAGGGGTTCGACGGCTCGGAGAGGATGAGGTCGAACCGCTGGCGGCGCGACGCGAAGTAGCTCTTCGCGTCGTCGATCGCGAACGTGGAGCGCGGGTCCTCGAACACGCGGCGGTTCGCCGGGAAGAAGAGCTGGCGCGAGCCGCGGATCATCTCGGGCTCGATGTCGATGGTGACGAGCCGCTCGAGGTACGGGCTGCCGAGGAGGATGTGCGAGGACATCCCCGAGCCCTGGCCGATGACCGCGCCCGTTCGCGCGCGCGGCGCGTGGGCGAGCGTGGCGAGCGGCAGGATGAGCTGCGTGGGCTGGTCGCCGCCCATCGGCTTGCGCAGGCTGTCGGGGCCGGGCGGCAGGAGCCAGCTCGTGTCCAGCGACGCGTCGGGCTTGCCGTTGGTCGTGATGGTGCGCGTGCCGGAGGCGGTGCGGCGGCCGGAGACCGTCGCCGTACGCCCGTCCTCGTGGAACACGACCTTGTAGCGGTCCGGCGCGACGAGGTTGCCGCGGCGGTACACGCCGCTCGAGAGGAGCCACGGCTCGAAGCGCGCCTCGAGCGCGACGAACGCGACGACGACGACCGTCGCGACCGCGACGCCGAGCGCCGGCACGCGGTACCCCGCGAGCCGCACCGTCGCCTCCTCGTCCGCGCGCGTGCCGCGCAGCCGCGGCCCCACGACGGCGAGCAGGTACACGCCGAGCAGCATGTCCACCGAAGCGCCGACGATGAGCAGCGGCTTGAGGCCGATGAGCGGCATCAGCACGAGCCCCGCGAGCGCGGCGCCGAGGATGGAGCCGAGCGTGTTGACCGAGTACACCGCGCCGATCGCCCGCTCGCCCGCGCCGAGGAGCACGCGCGTGATGAGCGGCAGCGTCATGCCCGCGCAGAAGGTGGCGGGGAGCATCACCGCGAGGCAGATCGCGTAGCGCAGGATGGTGAAGCCCGCGTACCCCTGATCCGTCTTCGCGAACGCCGCGATGAGCGTCGCCATCCACCGGAAGCTGGCCAGATAGACGGGCAGCGTGGCGACGGCGAGCGCGCCCATGCACCACTGGACGATCCCGAGCGCGCGCACCGGGTCGGCGAAGCGGTCGGCGCGGAGCCGCACCCAGTAGGCGCCGAGCGCGAGCCCGAGGATGAACGACGAGAGCATGAGCTCGAACGAGTGCGTGGCGCTCCCGAGGACCATGGAGAGCATGCGGATCCACGCGATCTCGTAGACGAAGGAGGCGACGGCGGTGCCGAAGGCGACGAGCAGCAGAGGTCTCCAGAGCGGAGCCGCCTCACGGTGCTCGGCCGACGGCCCTGGTCCCTCGACCCGCTCGACGACGGCCGAGGGCCGAGGGCCGTCGGCCGAGGGCTGCGGGTCGACGAGTGCGGCCTCGACCTGACGCGACGCCAGCAGCACCACCAGGCCCACGGCGATGTTCACCATCGCGGCGGCGAGGAGGGTGCCTGGGAGACCGGCGAGCGCGATCAGGTAGAAGCCGCCGACGAGGACGCCCGCCGCGGCGCCGATGCTGTTCGTGAAGTAGAGGAGCGCGAGGATGCGCCCGGGCCCGGCGCCGACCGGCTCCGTGCTCGCGGCGCGGCCCGCGGTGAGGCGCAGCGCGCCGGCGCTCATCAACGGGAACGTCGTGCCGAGGAGGATCGACTGCGGCAGGATCAGCAGCGCGGCAACGAGCCACTTCACGATCACCACCGCGGCACCGCCGGCCAGCGCGGGGAAGATCGCGTTGTACGCCGCGGCGGTGACGGCCCCGTAGGCGTCGTGGAAGACGAGCCCGATCGCGCCGGCCGCGAGCTCCGCGAAGGCGTACCACTTCAGCGGGGCGCGGAGGGACTCGGAGCGCCGGCCCACGAGCGCCGCGCCGAGGGACATGCCGCCGAGGAAGATGACGAGGACGATGATCTGCGCGTACGCGCTGTGGCCGACGAACAGGCCGAGGTAGCGGCTCCAGATGGACTCGTAGATGAGCCCTGCGGCGCCGGACAGCGTGAACGCGACGAGGAGGAGGCGGAGCATTCGGCGGGTACGAGAGGGCGGGACGTCCGTAGGCTCTAATGACCGACTCCGGTGGCAACGCGCAACCAGGGCAGTTACAAATGTTACCCGTGATGTCGGTCACCTCAGCGCGGTGTCGCGCACGTCAATTGCCTTGAGAGTGGCCGACTCGAGCGGGAGCGGCGGACGGCATGGGTGTGAGCGGCTTCCTGGGACGGGCGCTGCAGGATCCGGCGACGGGGCTACCGAACATCCCCTACTTCCTCCTGATCAGGGACTGGGAGGAGCGGCGGGCGGCGCGGCGGGGCTACGCCGTGCGCGTCATCCGGGTGGAGGTCTCCGGAGGGGCGGAGCGCGTGCGCCGGGCCCTGAGCTGGCACCTCTGCCAGGAGCTGCGCGGCTCCGACCTCATCGCCTCCGAGGGGCGCGACCACTACCGCATCCTGCTCACGTCCCCGGACGCGGAGAACGCCGAGGCGGTGGGCGCACGCATCGAGGAGCTGGCGAGCACGCTGAACGCCGGCGCGGACGACAACCCCGTCGCCATCTCGATCGAGATCGAGACCGCACAGCCGCGTCCCGAGCGCGGCCCGTGCGACCCGTGCGACCATCTCGTCGAGGACGGGAGCGGCGAGGTGCAGCATCGCGGGGAGTAGTACTCGTCTCGCTCTCGGCGCTCGGCTCTCGGCCGCCGCGACCTGGCACCCCCATTGCTTGCTTCCCGCGCCGTGAACGAGCGTAGGAGGCGAACGAAGGCGCACGGATCCAATCCGGACCCGGTCACGGGCGCGCCCGGGGCCCACCCACTGGGGACGGCCTCGGGCGCGGTCGGGATCGGCACCATCGCGACGGCGCTCGGCGGCGTCGTGGCGGGTCCGATCGGCGCGCTGCTCGGGGCAGCGGTGGGTGCGGTGGCCGGCGGGCTGATCGGCAAGGGCGCCGCGGAGATCGTGAACCCCACCGTCGAGGACGCGCACTGGCGGCGCCGCTTCGCGCACCGCGCGTACGTGCACGCCGGCGAGAAGTACGAGCGCTACCAGGCGGCGTACCGCTACGGGTGGGAGGCCGCGCAGCGCGAGAGCTGCCGGCGCT
>JBJMNJ010000488.1:0-6795 GCA_045804325.1 Gemmatimonadaceae bacterium | reverse complement strand
TCGAGCACCTTCACCACGAACTCCTTCTCGACGCCGGTCGCCACCTCGGCCAGGTCGAGCTCGACGTCCACCTTGATGTCGGAGCCCGTGCGCGGAGCGCCGGCGCCGCCGCGCCCGCCGGCGCCGAACATGTCCCCCATGCCACCCAGCCCGAAGTTGCGCATGAACATGTCGAGCGCCTCGGACAGGTCCACGTGGTGGAACCCGCCCGCGCCGCCGCCGCGCAGCCCGGCCTCACCGTAGCGGTCGTAGACCTGGCGCTTCTGCGGATCGCGCAGGACGTCGTACGCCTCGGTGATGGCCTTGAAGCGCTCCTCGGCCTCCTTGGAGCCGTTGTTCCGGTCCGGATGGTACTGCATCGCGAGCCTCCGGTACGCCTTCTTGAGGTCGTCCTCGGATGCGTCGCGCGGCACGCCGAGCGTGCTGTAGAAGTCGGACATCGTTGTCAGAGAATGCGAGAAGTCCTGCGTCGACTCACTCGGGCAGCCGGTGCCCGAGCGTGCAACCGCCGCGCCCAGCGGAATGCGCCAGCGTGGCAGCCGGCACACTCCCGAGGCGCCGGCGCCCCGGTCAGTCGAGCAGGTCCGTGACGATCTGGGAGGTGTGACTGACGAGCGAGATGATCTTGTCGTAGGGCATGCGCGTCGGCCCGATGACGCCGATCACCCCGGCGACCGGTCCCGCCCGGTACTCGGCGGTGACCATCGTGAAGCTCTCGAGCCGGGGGTCGTCGTGCTCGTCCCCGATGGTGATCGAGATGCCGGGGCGCGCGCTCCGCCGACGCAGGAGCTCGCCGAGGTGCGCCCGGGCATCGCTGAGCTGCACGAGCCGCCGCATCCCCTCGCTCGAGGCGAACTCCGGCTGATCCGCGAGGTGGGCCGTCTCGCTGAGGAGCACCGTCTCCTCCTCGCGCGGCACGCCGACGTCGAAGAGCTGCTCGCCCTCCTGCAGGAAGATGTTGAGCAGCTCGTGCGCGTCCGGCGGCGCGGCGGAGTCGCGGAGGCGCTGGCCGAGCGAGGAGCGGATCTCCCGGAGCGTGAGGCCGGCGAGCCGCTCGTTGAGCACCACGGACACCGCCGCGAGCGCCGCCTCGGCGATCTCGCCGCGCACTTCCACGAACACCGTGCGCACGGCACCCCCGTCCAGAGAGAGCACCATGAGCAGGCGCTCCGACGAGAGGCGGACGAGCTCCAGCCGCTGGAGAGAGGCCTGGTCGAGCCGGGGGCCGAGCGCGACGCCCAGCTCCTGCGTGAGGATGCCGAGCGTCTGCGCGGCGCGCCGCAGGATGGCCTCGATGGCGGAGTCCCGGCCCACGGAGATGTGCTCGGCGAGGAGGCGCGCGTCGGGCGCCGCCGGACGGGCCGGACGGCTCAGCAGCGTGTCGACGTAGAGCCGGTAGGCGCGGTCGGTGGGGACGCGCCCCGCGGAGGTGTGGGGGTGGTAGAGGTACCCCTTCTCCTCCAGGTCGCTCATCGTGTTCCGGATCGTCGCCGGGGACACGCCGAGACCGAAGCGACGCGAGATGGTCCGCGAGCCGGCGGGCTCGGCGGTCTCGACGTAGCTGCGGATCACGGCCTCGAGGACCTGCCGCTCACGGTCGTTCAGATCGGACGGCGCCATAAGTCCCACAATATTAACGACTTCGGAGCAGCGTCAAGCGCGCTGCCAGCGCGTCGAGGCGCAGCCACCCCGCCGGCGTGAGCCGGAGCCGAGTCCCGTCCACCGTCGCCCAGCCGGCGCGCACCCACGCGTCGGCCTCCCCGGCCTCGGCCGGGGTGAGCTCCAGACCTTCGGCGGTGCGCAGGCCGAGATACACCGCTTCCGCCGCGCGGTTCTCATCGGTGAGCGTCTCGTCCCCGGCGAGGGGGTCGCATCGTGCGGCGAGAAGCCGCACCCACTCCGCGTAGTGGCGGGCGTTCCACCGGCGCCGACGCCCGTCGAACTCGTGGGCCGACGGGCCGAGGCCGGCGTACGAGCGCCCCGTCCAGTAGCTGCGATTGTGGCGGGAGTGCCGGCCTGGCAGCCCGTAGTTCGACACCTCGTAGTGCTCGAAGCCGGCCGAGGCGAGGCGCTCGTGGGCGTGCAGGAACTCGCGCTCGTACGATTCCTCGGGCGCCTCGGTCGCGTCGCCGCGGTCGCGCCACCGCGCGAGTGGCGTCCCCGCCTCCACCGTCAGCCCGTAGAGCGACACGTGCTGCGGCGCGAGCTCGAGCGCGCGGTCGAGGTCCTCGCGCCAGGAGCGCGGAAGCTCTCCGGGGAGGGCGAAGATGAGGTCGAGCGAGATGTTGTCGATGCCCGACGCGCGCGCCGCGCCGACGGCGCGCACCACGCCCTCGGCGTCGTGGACGCGATGCATCCAGCGCAGCGCCTCGTCGCTGAACGTCTGGCTGCCGATCGAGAGGCGGTTGACCCCGGCCTCGCGCCAGCGGGCCGCCGCCTCCGGCGTGACGTCCTCGGGGTTGGCCTCGACGGTGACCTCCGCGCCCGGCGCCAGCGTCACGTGCTCGCGCAGGAGGGCGACGGCGCGCGCGATTCCCTCGCCACCAAGGCGCGACGGCGTTCCGCCACCGAAGTACAGCGTGTCCGCCGCCCAGCCGTCGCGCACCGGATAGCGCAGCGCGAGCTCGGCGCGAAGTGCGTCGAGGTACTCGTCGACGGGCACGACCCGACGCACCGCGATGGCGAAGTCGCAGTACGAGCAGCGCCGGGCGCAGAATGGGACGTGGACGTAGACGTGTCGGGGGAGCACGGCGGTCGGCGGAGGTGCGGCGGTTTCGTCTCCGGAAAATCTACCCCGAAGGGCTCACGCCGCTCCCGCGCGGCTCAGGCGCGCCGCACCTCGCCGGCCGCACCAGCCGTGACGAGCCCGGCCAGCTCAAGCGCCGTCACCGCGGCGAGACAATCCCGCGGCGAAATCCCCGCTCGCTCCGCGAGGCTGTCCGGGTCGAGCGGCCCTCGCGCGAGCGCGAGCCAGATCGCGCCGGCGGCCGGCCCGAGCGCGGTCGCGCCCTCGCCGGCGCGCGCGTCCTCGCGCCCCTCGCGCTCCTCGCGGCGCGGCAGCGAGAGCAGCGCGAGCGCGTCGTCGACCGAGGTGATGACCGCGGCGCCGTCGCGCAGGAGCTCGTTCGTGCCGCGACTCGCCGCGGCGTGCATCGGTCCGGGCACGGCGGCCACGGCGCGCCCGAGCTCGAGCGCCGCGCCGGCGGTGATGAGCGCGCCGCTCTTCACCCCGGCCTCCACGACGATCGTGACGTCCGAGAGCGCGGCGATGATGCGATTGCGGCGCGGGAACGAGCCCGGGCCGGGACGCGCGCCGGGGACCTCCTCGGAGAGCACGAGGCCCGCTGAGGCGATCTCGGCGTGGAGGCCGCGATGCGACACCGGATACGGCACGTCCACTCCGGTGCCGAGCACGGCCACCGTGCGTCCGCCGCAGGCGAGCGCCGCTCGGTGCGCTGCCGCGTCGATTCCGCGTGCCATGCCGCTCACGACCGCGGCGCCTGCCTCCGCGAGGGCGCGCGCGAGCTCCGTGGCGACGCTCTCGCCGTACGCCGACGAGTCGCGCGTACCGACGATCGACACGGCGGGCCGGCGCGCAGCCACGGCAGCACCCAGTCCGAAGAGGCGCGCCGGCGGGTCGGCGAGGTCGAGCAGGGCGGCCGGGTACTCGGGGTCGCTGGGAAGCCAGACGGCGGCACCGCAGGCCGCGGCCGCCGCGATCGCCTCGTCGGCGGCAGTCAATGCCGCCCGGCGCCGCTCGCCCGACAGTGCGGCGTCGAGCGCGGCCGCGGCCGAGCCGTGTCGCTCGACGAGCTGCCGATATCGCACCGGCCCCACGCCCTCGGCCAGCGAGAGCGCGAGCGTCCGGCGCCGGCGCTCCGCCGCCGCGACGGAGGACACGTCAGGGGAGCGGCACGTCGGCGGCGCGCCGGTCGCTCTCCTGCCGCAGGCCGAGGAGCTGGCGCCACCACGCCGCGAGCAGCTCGTCGAGGCCCGTGCGGTTGGCGGCGCTGATGGCGTACGTGCCGAACGCGCCTGGCGCGTCGATGGGCGGGCGGTAGTCCTCGCCGAGCAGATCGAGCTTCGTGAAGACGACGCAGTGCGGCTTCGCGGCGAGCTCCTCCGAGTAGGCGCGCACCTCGTCGCGCAGCCCGTCGTACTCCGCCTGCCAGTCCATCGAGTCGATCGGGATGAGGAACGCGAGCACGCGCGTGCGCTCGATGTGCCGCAGGAACTGGAGGCCGAGCCCGCGCCCCTCGTGCGCCCCCTCGATGATGCCCGGGATGTCCGCGACGACGAACGAGCGGTGGTCGCTGAGCGCGACGACGCCGAGGTTCGGCGCGAGCGTCGTGAACGGGTAGTCTGCGATCTTGGGCCGCGCGGCCGAGATGACGGAGAGCAGCGTGGACTTGCCCGCGTTCGGCTGCCCCACGAGCCCCACGTCCGCGATCAGCTTCAGCTCGAGCTCGAGGCGCCGGGCCTCCCCGTCCTCGCCGGGCTGGTACTCGCGCGGCGCCTGGTGTGTGGACGTGACGAAGTGCGAGTTCCCCTTCCCGCCGCGCCCGCCCTTGGCGACGATGACCTCCTGCCCCGGCTCGAGGATCTCGACCAACAGCTCGCCGCTGTCCGCGTCGCGCACCACAGTGCCCGCGGGGACCGGGAGCACGACGGAGTCGCCGGAGCGCCCCGGCTTGTGGTTGCCCGAGCCGTGATCGCCGTCCTCTGCCCGCCAGCGGTCGCGGTAGGTGTAGTCGAGCAGGGTGCCCATGTTCGCGTCGCCGCGCACGAGCACGTCGCCGCCGCGGCCGCCGTCGCCGCCGTCGGGGCCGCCCATGGGGACGAACTTCTCGCGGCGGAACGAGATGATTCCCGAGCCGCCGTTCCCGGCCTGGACGTTGACGATGACGCGGTCTATGAACATCGGTCTCCCCTACGGCGACTGCGGTCGTTCACTGGCGGGGCGCTACTTGCCCTTCACGCGCGCCCAGAGCATGGCGTACCGGCGCATCTCGTCCGGCTCGAGCATCTCCTCCACCGCGGCCAGCGACGCCCCCACCTCGGCCTCGGTGGCGCCCGCGTTCAGCGCCCCGTGCAGGTGCGAGTGGAGCTGGCGGTCCTGCCGCGCGGCGGCGCACGCCGCCACGATGCAGAGCTCCCGCAGCCGGAGCTCGAGCTGCGGGCGGCCGAGCACCTTGCCGTACCCCTCGACGATCATCCACGCGTCGAGCGCCGGGTGCAGCGCGCGGATGTTCCTGCGAAGCCCCTGGTAGAACTCGCCGTACACCGTCGCGCACGTCTCCTCGCCGCGCCGCGCCCACTCCTCGGTGCGCTCGAACTCCTCGCCCTCGTCCGAGCGCGGCGCGGCGCGGCCGCTGATCTTGCGCCACTCGCGCGCGGCGTTGAGCCCGCGCGGGAACCCGGCGAAGAGGTACGACTGGAGCACGAGCTCCTCCACCCACTCGTGCGGCGTCTCGCGCGCCGCCACCGCCATGTGCGCGCGGACCTGCGCTTCGCTCCCCGCCACGACGGCCGCGGAGAGGCGGACGAGCGCGAGCGTCGCCGCGTCGAGCGCCGACACGCTATCGGATTCGTACTCCAGGGACGTCATCGATTCAGCGCGGAGCGGTGCGGAGAGTGTGCGAGCGTGGACACCGCCTCGACTGGTGGCCGGCGGGACGCGTCACGCGACAGGGCGGATCTCCCCGACCTCCATGCGCCGCGTGTCGTGCACGGGCGATCGCAGGAACGGCGCCAGCCGGGCCGGCAGCGTGTCGGGGAGCGCGCCGAGATACTGCAGGAGGCGGAGCACCGCCGGATGCTGGGCGCGCGCGGCCCCGTCCTCCACCTTCACGGCGAGCCCGATCCCCGCATCGAGGATCGCGACCGAGTGGATGCCCTCGGCGCCCACCTTCGCGAGCACGCGCCCGTGGGTCTCCTCGATCAGCACCGTGTCGAAGCGGTCGGAGCCGCCGACGAGGAAGGGCTGGGTGCGCATCGCGTGCGCGATCTGCCGCGCCGGCTCCTCCCCGCGGGCGGCCGAGGCCGCGAGCCGGGCCCACGCGCGCGCCATGGCGGTGAGCGGGAGGCCGAAGACCACGACGCCGCACCCGTCCACCGCGCGGCGGATCTGCGCCGCGGGCACGCCGCTCCAGTGCGACACCGTGGCGAGGATCGCCTGCTGCACCGGATGCCCCTCGAGGTGGTAGCCGCGGTGGGACCAGCCCTCGTCGCGGGCGCGCGCGAGCATCGCCGCGTGCTTGCCGGAGCAGTTGTTGTGAAGGCGGGTGAGCGTCGCGCCGCACTCGCGGAGCAGCTTGCGGCCCCGCGCGGAGAGCGGGTCGTGCGGGCCGCACGCGAGGTCCCCCTCCTCGAGCTCGATGTCGTCGAGCATCGACTGCGCGAGCGCCACGTGCTCCGGCTCGCCGGTGTGCGAGGCGCACGCGAGCGCGAGCTTGTCGTCCCCCCAGCCCAGGCGGTCGAAGCCGCCGCTCTCGATGAGCGGCATGATCTGGAAGGGCTTGGCGCACGAGCGCCAGAAGGTGAAGGCCTCCGGGTCGCGCGCGGCGCCGATCAGGGTGTCGTCGCCCACCACCGCGGCGTGCACGCGATGCCGGGACTCCGCGACCTCGCCGCGGGTCACCTCGATGTCGAGCTGGAAGGACTTCATGGAATCGCGGCCGCCGGGCACGACGAGGACCCCTGTAAGATAAGCGGGGACCCCGCCGCGCCAGTCCTCTCCGCGACCTATGGCGTCGCGGCGCTAGAAGACCTTGATGACGCCCTTCAGGTAGCGAC
>JBJMNJ010000487.1:0-12926 GCA_045804325.1 Gemmatimonadaceae bacterium | reverse complement strand
CAGCGGTCGCCCGTCGCCAGTCGCCAGAGTCCGTAGCCTACGCCGATTCGTCTCATTGCTATACGCGCCCGAAGAGGACGGCGAGGTTGAGATTCAGATCCCGCTCGAAGTGCTCCGCCAGCACCGGGCGGTCCTCGGCGGACGGCGCCGGCGCGGCCTTCGCGAGCGCCTGGCGGAACTCGTCGAAGTAGAGGCTCACGAGTCCCAGCGAGCTCTCGCGGTCGAAGACCGTGAGGAACACGAAGCGGCCGCGCTGCGTGCGCGCCTCCGCGATGAAGACCTGCCGGTTGGCGCCGGCGTGGTGCAGCGCCGCGAACGGCTTGCCGTCGAGCTGCTCGCCGAGGGCGCTCGCGGAGGCGTGGATGGCCGCGGCGAGCGCGCACGCCGACATCACGTCCACGGCGCGGTTGAAGCCGTGCTGCCCCATCACCTGCCCGCTCGGGTGGAGGACCAGCGCCAGCAGGACGCGCGCGTCGTCCACGAAGCGCTGCAGCGGCTCCTCGACCCACGGCTCGACGACGGCGAACGTCACGCGAGGGTCTCCCGCGCGCGCAGCATCGCCACGCGGATCAGGCCCACGTTCGCCTTCGGGCCCGCCAGGATGGCCAGCACGAGGTCGTCGCGGCCGATGGCGCAGAGCCAGCCGCGCTCGGCCTCGAGCTGCACGAACCCCACGTCGCCGTAGCCCGCCGCCTCCGCGGAGAGACGCGCCTTGCGGTAGAGGGACGCGGCGAGCGCCGCGACGATCGGGGCCTTGATCCCGAGCTGCACGTTCGCGTCGACGACGATGCCGTCGCTCTCGCTCGCCACGAGCGAGCCGAGGACGCCGCGCTGCCGGTTGAGGTTCGCGAGCACCTCGATGAACGGGGACGTCACGCGCCGCCCCCCATGGCCTCGCGCGCCCGCTCCCCGACGCGCTCGAGGAAGCGGCGCACGAGGCCGATCGGCGCGCTCTTCGCGGCCGCGATGAGGGCGAGCCCGCCCGCCGGCGCCGGTGCCATCGCGACCGTCGCGCCCGAGGTCTCGACGAGCAGCGCGTGCCACGCGCCGAGGTCGAGGTGGCGCATCGCGCGCGCCGCCTCGTCGCTCACGCCGCTGAGCTGCACGCCCACCTCCTGCGAGACGTCGCGCCCGTCGGCGTCGAGGTACTCGCCGGCGAGCACGAACCCGTTCGCGTCGAGCAGCAGGGCGGTCTGCTCGTCGCCGCCCACCATGTCGGAGAAGAGGCGGCGCGCCGCCTGCGAGCGCTCGACGCCCGGCGCGAGCGTCACCGGCCGCGGCACGCCCCCCACGTCCGCGCGCCCGCCGGACGCGGACGGCGCCGTCGCGACCTCGGGCTCCGGCTGGTACTCGGGCGCGCCCGCGGGGCGACGCTCCCACGGCATGACGCCGGGGGCCGGCGCGTCCGGCGCGTCCGGCGCGTCCGGCGCGGTCGGCGGGGCGGCGTCCGCGGGGTGCTTGCCGTTCTGCGGACGGCCGAGCGCGCCGCGGACGTACGCCAGCCCGGAGCCGATGCTCGGGTCGTGCGGGTCCGCGTCCAGCGCCGAGGCGAGGTAGCGCTCCGCCTCGTCCAGCCGCCCCTCGTTGAAGCACACGAAGCCCAGCCCCTTGAGCGCGCCCGAGTGCTTCGGCTGGTAGCGCAGCACGAAGCCCCACTCGTCGAACGCGCGCGTCAGGTCCCCCGCGTCCACGTAGAGGCGCGCGAGCAGGTCGTGCGCGTCCGGGTGGTGCGGGTGCCGCTCGAGCCCGCGCAGCACCACGCGCGTGGCGAGCTCGTGCTGCCGCTGCTGGCGGAGCGCCTCGCCGAGCGGGATGAACGAGAGGCTCGCCGGGTTGCGCGCGAGCTCCTCGCTCCAGCGCCGGACGTCGTCGGGGCCGCTCATGCCGCGTCGTGCGCCTCGAGGAGGTGCCGCAGGCAGGTGACGGCCTCGATGCCGACGCGCACCTGCGAGCCCGCCGGCGCGTCCGGCCGCTCGCGCAGGAAGAGCTCCCAGCTCGTGATCGCGCCGGCGAAGTCGCCGGCGCGCGCGGCGGCGTAGCCCAGCTCGAAGTGCACGTCCACGTTGCGCGGGTCCGACTGCGCGCCTCGCCGCAGCTCCTCGGCCGCGTCCTGGAAGCGCCGCAGCCGCGTGAGCGCGCGCGCCGCGACGAGCCGCGCCTCGGCGCTCCCCGGGTCCGCCGCGATCGCGAGCCGCGCGGCCGCGAGGGCGTCCTCGTGCCGCCCCGCCGCCAGCGACTCCTGCGCGCGCTGCACGTGCGGGCCCGCGTCCACGAACGGGAGCGCCGCGCTCCGGCTCACCCGCGAGGGCATGCGCAGCTCGATCACGCCCGTGGTCAGCATGCCGTAGACGACCTTCGCGATCTCGAACTCGCTGCGGGCGAGCGTCTGCGCGACGGCGCGCAGGTCGCGCCCGCCGTCGATCGCGGCGAGCACCTCCCACTCGCTCGGCAGCAGGTCGAGCAGCGTGGGGTGGTCGTCGTCCACCTCGGCCAGCACGGGGATCACGCCCAGGTGCGGCACCTTGTCGGCGATGCGCGACCACTCGTCGATGCGCCGGGCGCCCTCCATGAGGAGCGACTCGGTGGAGATGCGCACCGTCGCCTCGGCCGGCACCGCGCTGCCGTTCCCCTCGACGAACGAGAAGAACCCCTCGCGCCACGACATCAGCTCGAAGACCACGGCCTCGACCTGCAGCCGCACCTGCCGCTCGAGCTCCTTCGGCGCGATGGCGCCGATCTCGACGAGCACCTCGCCGAGCCGCTTGCCGTTCGCGCGCGCCTGCTGCATGGACCGCGCACGCTCGAGGTCCGCCTCGCCGATCTTGCCGGCGCGCAGCAGCACCTCGCCCAGCGGGTGCGGGTTCGAGCGGATCTGCGCGTAGAGGACCTTGCCGCCGTCGAAGTAGACCGTGCCCTCGTTGTCGCGCAGCTCGGAGATGACGCGCAGCTCCCCCGTCTTCCGGCTCAGGTCGAGGAGCTGGAAGACGTCGTGGATGCCGAGCTCGCGGAGCGGTCCCTCGATGGCCAACTACGCACCCCTCCCCGCGAAGATGCGCTGCAGGTCGCCCGCCGTGCGGACGTCCCGCCGCGCCCGGCGCGCGTACTCCCCCGCCGGGTCGAGGTCCACCACGCGCTGCCAGTGCACCACGGCGTTCTGGTACTGCTTCGCCTCGGCGAAGAGCACCCCCTGCCAGTAGAGCGCGCCGACGTGCTCCGGGTCGAAGCGGAGGACGCGCGCGAAGGCCGTCTCGGCGTCGCGCCGGTTTCCGGACGCGTGCAGCGTCTCCCCGAGCGCGACGAGCGCCTCGAGGTTGTACGGGTCGCGCAAGAGGAGGTCCACGAGGAGCTCGAGCGCGTCGCCCCCCTTGCCGAGCGAGCGGCGGATGCCCGCGAGCGCGAGCGTCGCCTCGGTGTAGGTCGGCACCGACTCGAGCGCCGCGGCGAGCTGCTGCTCGGCCTCCTTGAGCTCGCCGCGGTCCGCGAGCAGCCGCGCGAGCTCGAAGCGGACGGCCGCGAACCCCGGCTCGAGCTCAAGCGCGTGCTTGTACGCGCCGATGGCCGACCCGACGTCGCCGAGCGAGCGCGCGACGTCGCCGACCTTCTTGTGCACGTCCGCCCGCGCGGGCGCGAGCGCGCGCGCCGCCTCGAGCGCCTCGAGCGCGCCGGCCGGGTCGCCGGCGTCCGCGCGCGCCGACGCCGCGAGCACCAGGGCGTCCACGTCGCGCGGCGCCGTCTTGAGCAGCTCCTCGGCCACCGGGCGCCCCTCGGCGGCGCGCCCGAGGAGCAGGAGCGCGCGGGACTCGCCCATCATCGCGCCCTGGTGCACGGGGTTGACGCCGCGGGCCTCCCGATACCGCTCCAGCGCCTCGCCGTGCAGCCCGCGCCGGGCGAACACGTCGCCGAGCAGCGTGAGCCCGTCCGCCCGGTCGGCGCCGCGCGCGAGGCCGCGGCTCACCTCCGCGGCGGCCCGGTCGAGCATGCCCATGCCGAGGTAGTCCGCCGCCATGGCGAACGGGTTCCCCTCGCTCGGCGCGGCGCTCTCCGCCGGCGGGGCCTGCTGCAGGTCCGTGAAGAGCGAATCGAGCAGCCGCGCGTCGAAGGCGAACTCCTCGACGGGGGCGTCGCTCCGCTGCTCCGCGCCGACCTCGGGGACGATGGAGAGGTCGGGGTCCTCGTGCTGCAGGTCGATCGCGAGCTCGAACTTCTGCGGCACGTAGTACGCGTCGAGCTCGAGCGCGCGCTTGGTCTCGCGCAGCGCGCCCTCGAAGTCGCCGAGGTTCGACAGCGCGAAGCTCAGGTTGTAGTGCGCCTCGGCGAAGTTGGGGCGCGCGTCCACCGCGCGCCCGAACGCGTTGCGCGCGTCCTCGAACTTCTTCAGCTCGGCGAGGACGAGGCCGATGCCGTTCCAGGCCACCGCGTTCTCCGGCTCGGCGGAGAGCACCGCGCGGTAGGCCTCGAGGCTGAGCTGGAGGCGCTTCCGCTTGAACAGCAGGAGCGCGAGGTTGAGCCGCGCCTTGGCGAAGGACGGGTTGCAGCTCAGCGCGGCGCGGAACGCCTCGATCGCCGCGTCGTGGTCTCCCGCGTGGTAGCGGGCCACGCCGAGGTTGTTGTGCGCGATGGCGTAGACGCCGTCCGCGTCCAGCGCGCGCTGGTACGCCTCGGCCGCCTCCGCGTGGCGCCCCTCCTGGTGGAGGCACACGCCGCGCTCGTTCCAGAGCTTCGGGCTCTCGGGCTGCAGGACGAGCAGGCGGTCGTAGAGCTCGACGGCGGCCTGCGTGTCGCGCTTGAGGAGGTGCACCTCGGCCATCGCCTGGAGGACGAGCTCAGGCGACTCGCCGCGCTCCTCCGCGAGGCGGTACTCGCGCAGCGCCTCGGCGAAGTAGCCCTTCTGTCGGAACGCGAGCCCGAGGTTGTAGTGCGCGAGGTGCCCCTCCTCGGCCACCGCCATCATCTGCGCGGAGCGCCGCGCGTCGCGGCCGGGGAGGAGCCGCTCCGCCTGGCGCGCGTCGTACTGGTCGAGCGAGAGGTTCGCGTGGGCGCGCGAGAGGGTGAGCGTCGGGTTCAGCTCCATGGCGCGCTTCGTCGCCGCGCGCGCCTCCTCGTGCCGGCCCATGTCGCCGAGCACGAACCCCTTCAGGTAGTACGCGTCCGCGTTGTCCGGGTTCGCCTCGATGGCACGGTCGAGCGCCGCGAGCGCGTCGTCGTTCAGGCCGCGATTGTACTTCACCTCGCCGACGTAGAACGCCGTGACGGAGCTGTTCGGGTCGAGCTCGAAGGCGGCCTCGAACCACTTCTGGGCGCGCTCCATGTTGCCCGCGGCCTTCTCGGCCAGCCCGAGCTGCACGATCGCGCCGAGGTCCTGCGGGTGGTAGCGGAGCAGCTCGCCGAACTCGGCGACGGCGTCGGCGTACTGGCCGAGCAGCGCGTAGGCGCGGCCGAGCTCCCAGCGGGCGCCGCGGTCGTCGGGGCGGGTGCGGAGGCGCTCGCGCAGCTCGGAGACGCGGCGGTCGTAGAAGCCCGTGTTGAAGTACGCGACCTCGAGGTTGCGCTGCGCGACCTGCATCTTCGGGTCGAGCTCGAGGGCGCGCGTGAACGCCGCGACCGCCTCCTCGTGCATCCCCTTGTTGTAGTACAGGACGCCGAGGTTGTTGTGCGCCCCGGCGTCCGAGGGGTCGATGCGCCGCGCGAACGACCGCAGCACCTCGCGGTCGCGGTGCGAGGTGAGGGGGGCCCGCTGGTTCGGGCGGACCTCGGCCGGCGGCGCCTGGGTGGCCATTCGCTACGCGAGGCGCACCGCGCGCAGGATGGCCTGGAGCGACTCCACGTCGGGGAGCAGCAGGAAGAAGCCGCGCAGCCGCTCGCCGATGTCCACCATCTGGAACTCGTTCTCGACGCACACCACGTAGTCGCGCGACTCGCCGAAGTCGAGGTACGTGGTGGTGAGGATCGCGCTGGACATGTCGACGGCGAGGCTCGGCGGCGACGGGAGCAGCACGAGCCCCATGAAGTCGCTGAGCGCGTTCATGTAGGCGCCGCTGAGGATGTTGCCCGCCTCCTTCACCGCGCTCTGCTCGAGCTCCCCGAGCCCCTTGGAGGAGCCCTGCGGGCGCCGCAGCATGAGCTCGGAGAGGCGCTGCGCGGTGACCTGCGGGAAGACGAGGAGCGTCCGCCCCGTGAGGTCGCCGAGCATGTTCATGAGGACGGCCGCCACGGGCTCCTCCGGGGCGGCGACCTTGGGTGGCACCTCCTCGAGCGGCGCGACCGTGATGGTCGGCACGCTGATCATGATGGTGGAGCCCGTCATCTGCGACAGCGCCGTCGCCGCGTGCCCGGCGCCGATGTTGGCCACCTCGCGCAGCGCGTCGAGCTGGATCGCCTTGAGGCTCCGGATGTCCTGCCGCCCGCCTTCCATCTCGCTCGCTCCGCGCTCAGTGGTCACAGGAGGCTGGCGACGTCCACGATCAGCGCGGGTGCCCCGTCGCCGAGGATCGTCGCGCCGCTGAACACTGCCAGCCCGCCCCGCACTCCGTCGAACTGCTTGACGACGATCTCCTGCTGCCCCGCCAGCTCGTCCACCACCAGCCCCGCGCGGCGCTCCGCCACGTCGAGGATCACCACCTGCCGCAGCCGGTCCTCCCCCGCGGGGAGGCGCACGACGTCGCGCAGGCGCACCACCGGCAGCACGTCGTCGCGCAGCACGAGCACCTCGCGCCCGCGCACGCGCCGCAGCGCCTGCTGGTCCAGCTCCACCGTCTCCGAGACGTGCGTCATCGGGAGGGCGTACACCTCGTCGCCCACGCGCGCGAGCAGCGCGCGCACGATGGCGAGCGTGAGCGGCAGCCGGAGCGCGATGGTCGTCCCGTGCCCCGCCGCCGACCGGATGTCGAGCGCGCCGCCGAGCGCGCGCACGCGCGACTGCACCGCGTCGATGCCCACGCCGCGGCCGGAGATGTCCGTCACGGCGTCGGCCGTCGAGAACCCCGCGCGCGAGATCAGGCGCACGAGCTCGTCGTCCGAGAGGTCCAGCTTGCTCTGATCGACCAGGCGCGCGGCCTTGGCCTTCGCCAGCACCTTCCCGCGGTCGATCCCGCGCCCGTCGTCGCTCACGCGCACGACGACCGCGGAGCGCTCGCGCGCGGCGGTGAGCCGGAGCGTGCCGGCCGCCGGCTTGCCGGCCGCGAGGCGCGCCGCCGGCGGCTCGATCCCGTGGTCGATCGCGTTGCGGAGCAGGTGGACGATCGGGTCGCCGATCTCGTCGAGCATCGAGCGGTCGATCTCGATGTCCTTCCCCTCGATGACGAAGTTCACCTGCTTGCCGAGCGCGCGCGCCGCGTCGCGCACCAGGCGCGGGAACCGGTCGAAGACCTGCCAGACGGGCACGAGCCGGCTCGTCATGATCTCGTCCTGCAGGTCGCCGATGAGCCGCGACGCCTGGCGCACGGTCTCCTCGAGCGCCGCGTCGCGGACGCCGGCGGCCACCTGCAGGAGGCGGCCGCGCGTGATCACGAGCTCGCCGATGAGGTTCATCAGGTTGTCGAGCCGGCGCAGGTCGATGCGGACGTTCCGCGCCTGCCGCGTGTGCGGCGTGCTCTCCGCGGCGGTCCCGATGTACGGCTCCTCGAGCGCGGCGGCGGCGTCCCCGTGCACGCCGCCCGCCGGCGCCGCGGCGGACGCGGGCGGCTCGGGCGCGGCGTGCGCGCTCGCCGCCCGCTCGTCCGCGGGGTCGAGGACGAGCACGCGCTCCACGTCGCCGGCCGAGCGGACGGCGCGCTCGATGTCGGCGCGGTCGGCGTCGGTGACGAGACGGAACGCGAAGTCGGCCCCGTACTCGCCGGCCTGGAGCGCCGCGTCCGAGTGCGACGCCGCGGTGACGATGCCGAGCGAGCGCCCGCGCTCGAGCGCCATGAACGCGCGCACGCCGCGCATCAGCGCCTCCTCGGCCACGCGCACGCGCACCAGCAGGCCGTCCCCGGCCGGCGCAACGGCGCTCCAGTCGCCGGCGTCCGCGTGCGCGGCGTCGGGCTCCGCGGCGACGGGAGCAGCCGGTGGGGCCGACGCCGCGCTCGCCTCGCGCAGCCGGGCGATCGCCGCCGCGACGCCCGCGGGCGCCGCGCCGCGCACGACGGCCTCGATGGACTCCTCCAGCACGTCCGCCGAGCGGAAGAGCGCGTCCATGATGGCGGGCGTCACCGCCTGCGCCCCGCGCCGCACGCGGTCGAGCAGCGTCTCGAGCTCGTGCGTGAGCTCCGCGACGGACGCGTAGCCCATCGTCGCGCTCATCCCCTTCACCGTGTGCACGGCGCGGAAGAGCGCGCCGACCGCCTCCTCGGCCGCGGGCGACCCGGGGGCCGCGCGCTCGAGCGCGAGGAGGTGGTGGTTCACCGCCGAGAGGTTCTCACGACTCTCGGTCAGGAACAGTTCGGCGTAGCGGGAGGGATCCACGAGGCGGGGACGGCGGGAGGCGGGATTGGACGAGCCGGAATCACGGCGCAGGCGGGTGTCCTCGGCCGGGTGCCCGCCCGCGGCGGGCGGGTGCCCTCGGCCGCGCGACAGCAGGCCGAGGGCCGAGGGCGGGAGGCCCGTCGCCCCTGCGCGGGCGCGAGCTACCCGAGCACGCGCTGCACCGCCTCGAGCACGCGACTCGGCTGGAACGGCTTCACCACGAAGTCCTTCGCGCCCGCCTGGATCGCCTCGACGACGAGCGCCTGCTGACCCATCGCGCTGCACATCAGGATCTTCGCGTTCGCGTCGAACTTGGTGATCTCGCGGACCGCGTCGATGCCCCCCATGTCGGGCATGACGATGTCCATGGTCACGAGGTCCGGCCGCAGCTGCTTGTACTTCTCCACGGCCTGGAGGCCGGTCTCCGCCTCGCCGACGATCTCGAACCCGGCCTGCGTCAGGATGTCCCCGACCATGGTCCGCATGAAGATCGCGTCGTCGCAGATCAGCACCGTTTGCCCCACGTTCCCCCCGTTCGGATTCAGACTAGGACTTGTCGTACGATCGATTGCACATCGAGCAGCACCGCGCTCGCCTCGCCCACCCGCGCCAGGCCGCGCACCGCGTCCGGGAGCGCGCCGTAGCCGTCCGCGCCCGCCGCCCCACCCGCGTCCATCTCGTCGGGCCGCAGCGGCACGACGTCGCGCACCTCGTCCACCGCGAGCCCGGCGACGCGCGTGCCGAGGTCCACGACGACGATGGAGCCCTCGGCGGCGGCGCCGCGCCCGACGCCGAGGCGGAGCGCCAGGTCCACCACCGTCACCACCGTGCCGCGCAGGTTGATGAGCCCGAGCACGAACGGCGGCGCCCCAGGGAGCCGGGTGCACCGCCGGACGGGCAGGATCTCACGCACCGTCTCGATCTCGCAGCCGTACAGCCGGCCGGCCACCGCGAACAGCAGCGCGCGGCGCGCCGCGGCGAGGTCGCCCACCTCGGCGGCGTCCGCCGGGTAGCCGCCCGCCGTGGTCCACGGCTCAGCTGTCTGGTCGATAGGAGCCAAAGTGTGCGAGCGGATCGGGGTGATCGAAGAGACTCGCGTCGTTCGCCGCGGCGGCGAGCGCGCGCTTGAGGTCGTCCGGCAGCGGCGAGCGCACGTCCATCTCGGCGCCCGTCACCGGATGCCGGAAGCGCAGCCACGCCGCGTGCAGGAAGTGTCTGCGCGGCGGCAGCTGGAGGAGCTTGCGCCCGCCGCCGCCGCCGTACGTGTCGTCGCCGACGACCGGGTGCCCCACGCTCGAGAGGTGCACGCGGATCTGATGCGTCCGTCCCGTGTGCAGTCTCGCGGCGAGGAGGTCCCCGGCGTCGAAGCGGGCCAGGCGCCGAAAGTCCGTGCGCGCAGCCCTCCCCGTGGAAACGACCGCCATGCGCTTCCGGTCACGCGGATCGCGCGCGATCGGCTGCTCGACCGTCAGCGCGTCCCCCTCCAGGTGCCCCCAGCACAGCGCGGCGTAGGCGCGCTGCACCCGCCGCGCGGCGATCGCGGCGCTCAGCGCCCGGTGCGCGCGGTCGCTCCGGGCGACCAGGAGCAGCCCGGACGTGTCCTTGTCGAGCCGGTGGACGATCCCCGCGCGGTCCTCGCCGGCCTCGGACGACAGGTCGCCCCCGCGGCCCATGAGCGCGTTGACCAGCGTGCCGGTCCAGTTGCCGGGCGCGGGGTGCACGACCATCCCCGCCGGCTTGTCGACGACGATGAGGTCGTCGTCCTCGTACGCGACCGGGACCGGGATCTGCTCGGGCACGATCTCGCGACCGGGGGGCGGCGGGACGAACACGCTCACCCGCTCGTGCGGGGCGGCGCGGTAGCTCGCGCGCTCGCGGCGCCCGCCCACCGTGACGTGCCCGTTGGCGATGAGCGTCGCGGCCTGCGTGCGCGAGAGGTCGAGCCGGGCGGCGACGAGCGCGTCGAGCCGCTTGCTGCCGTCGCCGCCGGCGTCGCACTCGTGACGCGTGCCCGCAGTCTCCCCCTCGCGGGGCACGCGCGTCAGGCCGCGGGCTCGCCCGACTCGCCGACGCGCGGCGCGCCGTCCGAGGCCGCGGTCGTGGGAGGCGCCGACGCGGGCGGCCCGGCCTCCGCGACGCCGGCGGGCGCCTGCGCCTCGTCCTCGCCCCAGAGCACCCAGGCGAGCAGGAACGCGCCGACGCTCACCGCCATGTCGGCCACGTTGAACGTCGGCCACCGGTGGTCGCCGATCCCCACGTCGATGAAGTCGACGACGCCCTCGCTGCTCCGCAGGCGGTCGATGAGGTTGCCGACCGCGCCGCCGCAGACGAGCGCGAGCGCCAGGGCGCGCGCCGTGTCGCCCACCCGCGTCGTGCGGAAGAGGCGCCAGAGGATCACGAGCGCGCCGATCGTGAGCGCGGTGAAGATCCAGCGCGAGTAGGGCCCGAGGTGCAGCCCGAAGGCCGCGCCCGGGTTGTAGACGAGCGTCAGGCGGACCGCCTCGCCCCACACCTCGCGCGGCATGCCGCGCGGCATCAGCGCCGTCTCGGCCGCGCGCTTCGTCAGCACGTCGATCGCGAGGACGGCGACGATCACGCCCCAGAACAGCCGCACCTCGCCCCTCCCGGGGGAGTCCGGGAGGGGGCCCGGCTCGGCGCTACTTCTTTGCATCTTCCTCGCGCTGCTTGCAGGAGATGCAGAACCGCGCGTGCGGCAGGGCGTCGAGGCGCTCGAAGGCGATGTCCTCGCCGCAGTTGTGGCACTTGCCGAACGTGTCCGGCGAGCGGTAGAGCCGGCGCAGCGCCTCGTCGATGTGCCAGAGGAAGCGCCCCTCCTGGCTCGCGAACAGGAACGCCTTCTCGCGCTCCATCGCGTCGGTGCCCTGGTCGGCCATGTGGAACGAGTACGAGCTCAGGTCGCCGTCCGCCTCCGTCTGCGACGCGCCGAACGTCTCGCCGTGGTGGCCGAGCTCCTTGAGCACGCGCTTGCGCTCCTCGAGCAGACGCTTCTCGAAGTGCGCGATGTTCTTCTTGGACATGGGCTTGGACTTCTTCTTCTCGCCCGACTTCTCGCCCGTCGGCGCAGTAGCCATCGCTATCGATCCTTTGTCAGGGCGACGCGCGCCGCGAGACCGTCCAGGTCCAGCGTCTGCGCCGCGTCATAACTCCCGCTCGGCTCCCCGCCCACCGCGATCTCTCGCGCGAGGACCTCACTGGCGATCCAGTCGCGATGCTCCCGCACCGCCTCCTCCACCTCCGCGTCGCCGCCCGCGTGGAGCCGGATGCGGTCGCTGACCGCGAGCCCGGCTTCCTTGCGGAGGCGCTGCACCCGGCTGACGAGCTCGCGCGCCACCCCCTCGCGCCGCAGCTCGGGCGTGACCGTCGGGTCGAGCGCCGCGAAGTACCCACCCTCTTCGCTGACGACGAGTTCCCCGGTCGCCCGCCGGACGACCTTGACGTCTTCAGGGTCGAGGGCGCGGGTCTCGCCGTCCACGGTCACGTACAGCGCCTCGCCGGCCTCGAACCGCCGCAGGGCGTCACTACCGAGCGCCGCCACGGCCTGGGCCGCCAGCGGCGTCTGCTTCCCGAACTTCTTGCCGAGCGTGCGGAAGTTCGCCTGCGCCTCCAGCGTCACCAGCGCGTCCCCGCTCGTGGCGAACTCGACGCGCTTCACGTTGAGCTCGGCGGCGAGCAGCGGCGCGAGCGCCGTGAGCGCGTCGGAGGGGGTCTCAGGCACAACGCATACCATGCGTCCGAGGGGCTGACGCACCTTGATCCCGGCGTCCTCGCGCGCCGCGCGCCCGAGCGTGGCGAGCGTCCGCACGTGCGTCATCGCGCGCAGCAGCACCGCGTCCGACGCCCGCTCCGTGGCCGAGGCCGGCGCGTCCGTCGCCACGAGCGCCGGCGGCTCGACGCGCACGTACGGCGCGAGGTGCACCGACTCGCCGGTGAGCTCGCGGTGGATCCAGTCGGCCACGAACGGCGTGAACGGCGCGAGCAGCCGGCAGGTCACCGTGAGGACCTCGTGCAGCGTCGCGAACGCGGCGCGGGCGTCCTCGGTCGCGACGTCCTCGACCCAGAAGCGCGGGCGGCTCAGACGCACGTACCAGTTCGACACGTCGTCCACGACGAACTGGACGAGCGCGCGCGCGGCGAGCGTCGGCTCGAAGCGCTCGAGCAGGCGGTCCACGTCGATCTCCACGGCGTGCAGGCGCGCGAGCACCCAGCGGTCGAGCGCGGGGCGCTCGTGCGCCGCGGGGTCGTCCGCCGACGGCGCCCAGCCGAAGTTCGCGTACTGCGCGAAGATGCCGCTGTACGTGTTCTTCAGCGTCACGAGGAAGCGGCCGGCGCGCTCGCGGATGGCGCTCTCGTCGAAGCGCCGCGGCACCCACACCTGGCTCGCCTCGACGACGAAGAGCCGCACCGCGGCCGCGCCGTGTGCCGCCATCACAGTCCACGGGTCCACGATGTTCCCGAGGCTCTTC
>JBJMNJ010000486.1:0-8764 GCA_045804325.1 Gemmatimonadaceae bacterium | reverse complement strand
GGCGCCCCGGCGCCGGGCCCGCGCGCGCGGCGGCCCATGATCCGGTGCTCGACACCGCGCTGTACGCCGTGATCCCCTTCCATTCCGGCGACGGCTCGTTGGGCGCGCGCGCGGCGCTCCACCTCTACGATGCGCTGGCCGAGTGGGACGGGCTGCGGCTCGTGCGCACGCTCGGCGTGAACGACGCGATGGCACGCGAGGGCGGCTCGGCCGCCCTCCGCGGGCCCGACGCCGCCCGCCGCGTGGCGCGCGCGCTCGGCGCGGGGCGCGCGGTGTTCGGCAACGTGAGCCCGGACGGCGACTCCCTGCGCGTGGACGCGGTAGTGTACGACGCGGCGAGCGGCCGCGGGCTGCAGTCCGCCAAGGCGAGCGTGGGGCCGGACCTCGCGGGCGCCGCCGACGCCTTCGCCGCGCTCGCGCGCCAGTTGCTCGCCTCGGTGCCCGGGGGCCCGCCGCCCGCGACGGCGGCGGGGGGCACGCGCTCACTCCCCGCCTGGCGCGCCTACGAGCGCGGTCACCTCGCGCTCCGGGATTGGGACGTGGACGCGGCGGCTGACGCGTTCGCCGAGGCGACGGCGGCCGACCCGGACTTCGCGCGCGCGCAGCTCTGGCTCGCGCAGTCGTCCGCGTGGCGGAACGGCGCCCCGGGCGACAGTCGCGTGAGCACCGAGGAGCGCGCCGCGGCAACGCGCGCCGCGGGGCTCGCCGGACGCCTCCCGAAGCGGGACCGCGCACTCGCCGCCGCGCTCCTCGCACTGGCGGAGCGGCGCTTCCCGCTGGCGTGCGAAGGGTTCCGGTCGCTGGTCGCCGCCGATTCGCTGGACTTCGCGGGGTGGTACGGGCTCGGACTCTGCCAGTGGCGCGACGACGCGGTGGTGCGCTCGACGCGGAGCCGTTCGGGGTGGGCCTTTCGCTCCAGCTTCCACGGCGCGGCCGCCGCGCTGCTCCGGGCCATGCGCGTCGCCCCGTCGTTCCAGCGCGCGTTCCGGGGGACGGCGGCCGAGCGCCTCGGCGGCGTGCTCGTCACGGACGCCGGCGTGCTGCGCGAAGGGCACGGGCCGGCGCGCGAGGTCTTCTACGCCTATCCGGGGTTCGAGGGGGACACGCTGGTCTACGTGCCCTGGCCGGTGCGGGCATTCGCCGAGGGCCGCCGGGAGACCGTGCCGGCCTCGTACGGGATTGCGCTCGAGCGAAACCGCCGCGCGGTGCGGACGATCCTCTCGGACTGGGCGCGCGCGTTCCCGCGCAGCCTTCCGGCCCAGGTCGCGCTCGCGCACGCGCTCGAGGCGACGGGCGAGATCCGCGACGCGCGCGGCGGCGATCCCTCCGCGCTGGAGGCGTACGGCCGCGCGCTGGCGCTCGCCGCGGAGCCGCGGAGCCGCGTCGCGCTCGCGCAGGATGTCGCGCGCATCCACCTCAAGCGCGGCGAGCACGCGCGGGCGCGGGCGCTCGCGGACTCGCTCCTGCGCGCGTGGCCGGACTCGCTCCTCCGCGACCATCCGCAGCGGGCGAACATCGTCGACCGGCTCGCCGGCCTCGCCGTCCTCACGGGACGGGGGCGCCGAGCCGCCGCGATGCGCGCGATGGCCGCCGCCGCGGACACCGTGTTCACCTCGCGCGGCGAGCGGGTGCTGCTCCCTCCCGAGCTCGCCGCGGACGCCGCGCGGCTGCGCGTCTTCTCGGCGCTCGGCGCGCCGGCCGACAGCATCCGCACCGTCGCCGCGCGAGTCGAAGCCCGCCTCCGCTCGTCGGTGGAGCCGGAGCGGCGCGACGCGATGCGCGAGGCGGCGCTGACGCGGTCGCTGTCGCTCGCCGTGTCCGCGATCGGGCTGGGCACGGTGCGCGGTCTCGACGGCGACGCGGACATCCTCGTGCGCATGCAGCAGGCGCTCGAGCGGGGCGACACCGCGGCGCTGCGGCGCACGCTCGGCGACGTGGACGGAGCGCGGCGGGCGCTGCCGCCCGGCACCGTGCCGATCGACGCGACGTTCCACGAGGCCTGGCTCCTGCTCGCGGCCGGCGACACGGCGGCCGCCGTGCGTCGGCTCGACGGTTCGCTGGGCGCGCTGTCCGCGCTCGGGCCGTGGGTCACCGTGCACGTGTCCGAGGCCGCGGCCCTCGTGCGCGCCATGGCGCTGCGCGCCGATCTCGCGGCGCTGGCGGGCGACGCGGCGACCGCGCGGCAGTGGGCCACACCCGTCGCGACGCTCTGGGCCGACGCGGACCCCGAGCTGCAGCCCCTCGTCGCCCGGATGCGCGCGCTCGCGCGCTGATGGCGCGAGGCCCCTTCCCTCGATCGAGGTCCCATGACCACCGCCCGCTCCGCCGTCACCGCAGCTCTCGGCACGCTGCTAGCCCTCGCGGCGTGTCGGCCGGCGCCCAATCCCGTGTCCCGCGAGGCAGCGCTGCAGCGACGCCTCGGCCTGCGGCAGCGCCCCTGCACGACACCAGCCGCGGGGTTCAGGGACCCGACACAAGCCAACCCGCAGAGCAGCGTCGCTGCGTTCATGCGCGCGCGCGCGCGCGACCAGCTCCCCTACCCCGAGATGCAGACCGCGAGCGGCCAGGTCATCGCCGACGGCAGCAACACGCAGTCCACGGCGTGGGTGGTCCCGGCGCTGTGCGCGGACGCCTACACCGCCGCGCAGCTGAACGGCGGTCGGCTCCTCGGCTTCGTCACCGCCGACAAGGGCATGGGCCTCTACGGCCTCGGCGCAGCCGACACCGGGTACGTGTGGGTGCTGCAGGCGTTGAGGCAGGGGGTGAACACCAACGGCGCGCTGCTCGTGATCGTCAACGGCACCGACGCGCCGCGCTACCGCCGCGCGGACATCGACTATCACGTGGAGGGCAACACGTGGGACAAGGCGTACGCCAGGCTGGCGCTCATTCCGCGTCGCGCGCTGCGCGTGGGGGCCGCGCCGACGTCGCGAGACATCTTCCGACTCGCGTCCTTCGCGCCGAGCGCGATGGCGACGCAGGACTCGACGACGGGCGGCGGCAACACGTCGGCGTGGTTCACCTGCCTGACCGGCTGCTGTCGCGTGATCGGCACGCGCGAGCTCTGACGGGAGGGCGGGCGCCCGCGCTTCAGTCCCCCGCCTGGTCCGGCGCGGGGCGCCCGCCCATCTCCGCGTTCGCCTCCGCCTCCTCGGCGGCCTCGAGCGCGGCCTGCTCGCGCTCGATCGCGTCGCGCTCGGCCTTCCATCGCTCGTACCACGCGCGCGTGACCTCGCCCGCGAGCTCGCGCGTGCCGAGGCCGAACGAGAGCGCGGCGGCGAGCGCCACGGCGCCGAAGAGGATCGCGAATGCCGTGGTGACGATCTCCGTCGCGATCCCCAGTTCCTGCAGCGCCATGAACACCGCGAGGACGATCACCCCGGCCTGCCCCACGCGCGCGAGCGTCGGCCCGCCGGTGAGCGCGCCCGCCGACGCCATGATCAACCCGCCCACGAAGCGCCCGAGCACGATGCCGACGAGGATGATCACGATGGCCGCGATCACGCTCGGGATGTAGCTCACGAGCTCGGAGAAGACGTTCGCGAGCGAGTCGAGCCCGAGCGCCTGCGTCGCGACGACGAGCACCGCGAACATCACGAGCCAGAAGAAGAGGCCGGCGACGACGCGCGTGGGGTTCAGGTGCGAGCCGGATCGCTCCACCGCCTGCATCACGCCGCCCCGCTCGAGCGCCTGGTTGAAGCGCAGCTTCCGCAGGAACCGGTCGATCCCGCGCTCGATGATCTTCGCGAGCAGGTAGCCCGCGAACAGGATCACCAGCGCGCCGAGGAGCGCGGGGACGAAGTTCCCGAGCTGGGTGAAGCTGTCGCGGAGTCGGTCGGTGAAATTCATGAGGAGCAGGGAATAGGGAGCAGGGAGCAGGGAGCGGTCGTTCTCTGCTCCCTGCTCCCTGCTCCCTGATCTTAACTCAGAATCGAACCGTGAGAAGAGAGTGTCTCCCTCGCACGCCCGCCGCCGCCAGGGCGGCGCCCGCCGGCGAGAGCTCCCAGCGGCGGGAGCCGGTGCGGCGGGCCGAGCCCTCGAGCGGCGTCTTGACGATGTACTCCGTGACGACCACGCCCGCGGCGCCGCCCGCGGCGAGGAGGCCCGTGAGCACCGGGCGGCTGCTCCCGTCCGGGTCGATGAGCCGGGCGACGCCTGCGCCCATCAGTGCGCCCGCGGCGCCGCCGAGCGCGACGAGCCCCGCCTCGTAGCGCGAGTGGTCGTACTGCTGCACGAGGAAGTAGTCGCCCGCCACGAGCCCGCCGAGGAAGCCGGCGCTCATCGCCACCGTGGCCGCCTCGGGCCGCACGTGACCGGCGCCCAGGAACGTGTAGCCCAGCGCGGCGCCGACGGCGCCCGCCGGCCACAGCACCGCGACGTCGCCGCCGGTGATGTGGTAGGGCGCGGTGCGAGCCCAGTAGGACCCAATGGGGTAGCCCACCAGCCCCGTGCCCACCATGGCCGCCACCTCGCCGCGCGTGTACTCGCCCGGCACGTCCCACCCGAAGAGCTCGTCGCCGCCCCCGCGCCGCTCGGTGGGGCCGTTCGCGATCGCGAACCCGGTGGCGAGCAGCGTCGTCACCTCGGCGCTGAACGTCGTCGCGGCCACCTGCCCCTCGGTGAGCCCCTTGCCGAGCGTGAGGCCGAGCGCGGTGCCCGTGAGGCCTCCGAGCAGGACGCCCAGCGCGCGACCGTCCTGGCTCGCGTCGAGCGCGTACGTGAAGCCGTAGCCCGCGAGGCCGCCGTGCAGGGCGAGCTGCGTCGCGAGCCGGTTCTGCGACGCGTCGATGTCGATCTGCCGCGACACCTCGGCGGCCGTGAAGAACGTCGCGCCGGCGGCGATCAGGTAGGTCGCGATGCGCCCCGCGTCGTTGTTCGAGACGGCGTAGGCGAAGGCCGGCGCGTACTCGACGAGGCCGACGATCGTCTGGTCGCGGACGAAGGCGTTGCGCGCCAGGCGCTCGCTGATGCGCTCCCGCGGCTGCGTCGTGATCTCGTAGTTCGGCGGCAGCGTCCCGACGCGGTTCGCGAGCTCCTGGCGCTCCTCGCGCGTGAGCGAGTAGCGCTCCACGGTGCCGTTCAGGCGGCGCACGGCGAGCACGTACCCCTCGTCGCCGAGCCGGTAGAGCCGCGCCTCGAGGAAGTCGCCGGTGACGCGCCACGCCGGCGGGCCGAGGCCCAGCCGCGCGGCGGTGGTCGGGGTGATGACGGAGATGCGCCCCGCCATGTCGAACGTCTCGGGCTGCTCCACCACCTGGGCGGCGAGCGGCGCGGGCGCGGCGGTCAGCGCGAGTCCGGCGGGGGCCGCGGCCAGGGCGATGGCGGTGAGAAGTCGCTTCATGCTCTGCTACGGGCGAAGGTGGGAGCGCCGGCGCGCGAAGCGCCCAGCCCCCGACGCGCGAGGGTGGGCGCTCTGCCGGCACGGCGGCCGCGGGCGGGCGGCCCGACGGCTGCCGAAACCTAGAACGTCACGCGGAGAATAGCATGCTGGCCGCGCACGCCGGCGGCCGCCAGTGCGGCACCGTCCATAGAGACCTCCGCCCGGGCGCGGCGCCCGCCGGCGCCCACGCGCACCGGAAGCTCGATCGACGACGAGCGTGGCCTGGCACGTCGCGGGCGTACGAGGCGGTTGGCGACGATGGCACCGACGATCGCGCCGCCGGTCCCCGCCGCCATGTACGCGACCGGCTCGTCCGACTCCGCCAGCACCGGGATCGCGACGCCCATGACCCCGCCCGCGATCGCGCCGAGCTCGATGAGGAAGGCCTCGCTCTCGGTGTAGTCGAACGGGCGCGCGCCCAGGCGGTCGCCCAGGAAGAGCCCGCCCAGCCAGCCGCCGAGCGTCAGCGCCGACGTGAGGCGCTGCGCGTCGCTCCCGTCGAAGTTCTCGCTGTCCTCCCAGATCGTCGAGGCGGCGGTCGCGCCGACCGCCGCGCCGAGGAAGCCGCCGAGGCGCGTGGCGCGCACGTCGCCGCCGGTGAGGGTGTAGGTCGCGCGGCGGGCGACCGACGTGCCGATGGGATATCCCGCGACCCCGGCCGCGATGATCGACGCGATGACGGCGCGCTCCGTGCCGCGTGCGGGGTTGTCGAGCAGCCCTGCCGTGCCCGCGATGCCGAGCACCGTCGCGGCGAGCGTGGTGGAGGCGAGCGCGGCGGAGCGCGCCTCGCCGTCGGTGAGCGGCTTGGCGTAGTTGAAGCCGACGACGCTCCCGCCGATGCCGCCGAGGAGGCCGCTCAGGGCGAGGAGGTTCTGCTCCTCCTCGTCGTCGGCGGGGTCGACGCCGAACACGTTGGCGAGGCCGCGCGCGGCGAAGAATCCGCGGAAGGCCGCGTCGCGCGAGAGGAACTGCTGCGCCTCGGTGACGTTGATGTCGTTGGCGACGGCGGCCGCGGTGAAGAACGCGCCGCCGGTGGCCAGCAGGTACACCGCGACGCCCGCCTTCTCGTCGTTCGTGAGCTCCGCCAGCGCCGGCGCGTAGCCGAGCGCGGAGAGGATGAGCTGGTCGCGGATGAACGCGCCCCGCGCGGACCGCGAGGCCTGCGACGGGTCCTCGGCGCGACGGACGCCCGCCTGCACGCCGGCGATCACGGCCGCGCGCAGGGCCGCGACCTCCTCGGCCGAGAGCGCCCGGCGCTCGAGCGATCCGTCCTCGCGGTGCACCACGAGCGTGACGCGGCCGCCGGCGTCGAAGAGCTGCGCTTCGGTCCACGGTCCGGTGACGGCCCACACCGGGTACGCGAGGCCGAGGCGGCGCACGAGCGCGGGCGTGAGCGTCGTCACGCGGCCGACGCTGTCGAAGGGCACGGGGCGTTCGACGACCTGCGCGGCCGCCGCGCGAGGCGACGCGCCGAGGGCGCCCAGCGCCGCGCCAAGCAGGAGGAGGAGCGGGAGTCGCTTCGTCATGAGATCCGTGAGGTGAGCGGGTGTCGGCGCGCGCCTAGTTCCGCGTGCCGCGCTTCAGGTCGAAGATCACGCTGCGGCGGCACTTCGGGCACATCAGCCATTCGCGCCGCCGCGCGTATCCGAGCCCGAACGAGCCGCCGCCGATCGGCCGCTGCGTCATCGGGACCGCGCAGCGCGGGCACGCGGGCATGGCGCCCGCCGCGAACGCGTCGCGGATGGCCTTCTGCTCCTCGGGGTCGTACTGCGCGGACTCAGACATGCGGTCGGCTGGCAAGGGTGGGACCTCGGCGACGCGGCGCCGCGTGGGATCGGCTCGCGGCCGCCTAGTCCCCCATCCGGATCACGAGCTTGCCGAACTGTGAGCCCGCGTCGAGCCGGTCGAACGCGCGGGCGCTCTCCTCGAGCGAGTAGACCGAGTCCACGACCGGGAGGAGCCGCCCCGCGCGCAGCTCGGCGATGACCGCGTCGAACTCGGCGTCGCTGCCCATGGTGGAGCCCATGATGGTCCACTGGTTCCAGAACAGGCGCCGCACGTCCGTCTCGACCACCGGCCCGCTCGTCGCGCCGCAGGTCACGAGCCGCCCGGCGCGGCCGAGGGCGAGCAGCGACTGCTTCCACGTCGCGGCGCCGACGTTGTCCACCACGACGTCCACGCCGCGCTTCCCGGTGCGCGCGCGCACCTCCTTCGCGACGTCGTCCCGCCGGTGGTTGAACGTGCCGTCGGCGCCGAGCTCGCGGGCGCGCTCGAGCTTCGCGTCGTCGCCGGAGGTGACCCACACGCGCGCGCCGATGTTCTTCGCGATCTGCATGGCCTGGAGCGCGACGCCGCCGCCGATCCCCCAGATCAGCACGAGGTCGCCCGGGGTCACGCGGGCGCGTGAGACGATCATGCGCCACGCGGTGAGCGTCGACAGCGGGTACGCGGCCGCCGCGATGGGGTCGAGCCCCTCGGGCACCTGCCGCACGTTCGCCGCGGGCACGACGACGAACTCCGCGATCGTCCCGGGTGCGTGCTCGCCGAGGAGGCGGAAGCGCGGACACAGGGGCTGCTCGCCGGCCAGGCAGTACTCGCACTGCCGGCAGCTCAGCCCCGGGTTGATGACGACGTGGTCGCCCGTGCGGACGTCGTCGACGCCCGGGCCGAGCGAGTCCACCACCCCCGCGGCATCCGCGCCCATGATCCAGGGGGGCGTCATGGTGACGCCCGGGAGCCCGGCGACGACGAACAGGTCGAGGTGGTTGAGCGCGGCGGCGCGGACGCGCACGCGCACCTCGCCCGGGCCCGGCTCCGGCTCCGGCAGGTCGTGTCGCACCTCGAGCTGCTCGAGGCCGCCGTGGGCGGAGATCGTGAGGGCGCGCATCGGAGGTTATTATAGGAGAAGTCGCTCTCGGCCCTCGGCCAACTGTTCGGCGGCCGAGGGGCGAGGGCCGAGAGCCGGAAACAGAACTCTCACTCAGTAACCGCCCGCCATGCTCTCCATCAAGGTTCCCCCCCTCGGCGAGTCGATCGTCGAGGCCACGGTCTCGCGCTGGCTGAAGAACGAGGGGGACGCCGTGTCCGCCGGCGAGACGCTCGTCGAGCTCGAGACGGACAAGATCACCGTCGAGGTGCCGGCGCAGAAGCCGGGCGTGCTGGCCTCGCGTGGTCGCGCGGAAGGTGATGTGGTGAAGGTCGGCGACGAGCTGGGACAGCTCGACGAGACGGCGGCCGGCGCGTCGGCCGGCGCCTCGACGGGCGCCAAGGCCGGGCCGGCATCGGCGACGGCCGGGGCAGCGCCTGGAGCAGCAACTGGAGCAGCGACTGGCGCAGCGACTGGCGCAGCGACTGGCGCAGCGACTGGCGCAGCGACCACCGCTG
>JBJMNJ010000485.1:0-10862 GCA_045804325.1 Gemmatimonadaceae bacterium | reverse complement strand
AGCATGGCCCGCCGCTGAGGATGATCCCGGTCGGCTGCCACTCCCGGATCCACTCGATGGTCCGCGTCGGGGGGTGGATCTCCGAGTACACGCGCGCCTCGCGCACCCGTCGCGCGATGAGCTGCGTGAACTGCGAGCCGTAGTCGATGATCAGGATGCGTGAGGACATGCCGGCGGCCGGGTCAGAACTTCCACTCCGGCTCGGAGAGCCGGAGCACCTCGACGTCCTTCGTGGCGAGGTCGATGATCGCCGCGGTGGGAGCGCCGTAGAGCCAGCCGCACGCCTCGCCGGGGTTCACGAGGAGCGTCTCGCCGCGGCTCTTCACCTCCTGGCGGTGCGAGCAGCCGTGCACGACGAGCGTGTGCTGCTCCACCGACCGGCGGGCCACCTCGCCGAGGTCGTGCACGATGAGGATGCGCTCGCGCTCGAGCTCGTAGCTGTGCGGCGACTCGAAGAGCTCGACCCCGACGAGCTTGCCGGCGTAGCCGCGCAGCCCCTCGCGGTCGCCGTCGTTGCGGCCGAACACGCCGATGAGCGACACCTGGTGCTCGCTGAACGGCGCCAGGGAGAACGGCGAGCAGAAGTCGCCGGCGTGCAGCACCATCGACACGCCCCCCGCGACCATCCGGCGCGTGAGCTCCGCGATCGCGGGCACGCGGTCGTGGGTGTCGCCAATGAGGCCGATGCGCATCAGCCCGCCCTCCACTCGGCGTCGGGTCGCTCGCGCGCCACGAGGTCTTCGTAGCGCTCGCGCTCGGTGACGACGCGGTAGCGGTCGCCGTCCACGAGCACCTCCGGGGGCCGGGGGCGCGAGTTGTAGTTCGAGGCCATGACGAAGCCGTACGCGCCCGCGGAGTGCACGGCGACGAGGTCGCCGGGCTGCACGTCGTCCATCTCGCGGTCGAGGGCGAAGAAGTCGCCGCTCTCGCACACGGGGCCCACCACGTTCACCACGCTCCGCCCGCCGCGCGGGACCACCGCGTCGATGCGGTGATACGCGTTGTAGTGCGACGGGCGCAGCAGCTCGGTCATGCCCGCGTCGGTGATCACGAACTCCTTCCCGCCGCTCCGCTTGCGGTAGAGCACGCGCGTGAGCAGCACGCCGGCGTTCCCCACGACGTAGCGCCCCGGCTCCATGATGAGCTCGAGCCCCGCCGCCGCGACCACCGGCGTGACGAACTCGCCGAAGTGCGCGAGGTCGCTCTCGACCTCCTCCTCGTAGGTCACGGCGAGCCCGCCGCCGATGTCGAGGAGCCGGAGGTGCTCGAAGCCGTGCTCCCGGAGCTCGGCCACGAGCACCAGCAGCCGCGCGAGGCCGTCGCGGTACGGCTCGACGCGCTGCACCTGCGAGCCGATGTGCATGTCCAGCCCGACGACCCGCACGTGCGGCATCGCGCGCGACTCGAGCGCGACCGCGAGCACCTCGTCGAAGGGGACGCCGAACTTGTTCCCCCGCTCGCCGGTGCGCGTGTAGTGGTGGGGCGTGTCGACGAGCACCTCGGGGTTCACCCGGAACGCCACCGGGGCCACGACGCCGAGCCGGGCCGCCGTCCGCTCGATGAGCGCGAGCTCGCCCGCGCTCTCGACGTTGAACAGGAAGATCTCGGCCTCGAGCGCCTCGCGGATCTCCTGCTCCGTCTTCCCCACGCCGCTGAACACGACGTCCTGCCCCGCGTAGCCGGCGCGCAGCGCGCGAAAGAGCTCGCCGCCCGACACGATGTCCACGCCGGCGCCGAGCTCCCGGAGCAGCGCCAGCAGGGCGAGGTTGGAGTTCGCCTTGACGCTGTAGTGCAGCCGGTGGCGCACCCCGCGGAGCGCGCCGTCGAGCCGGCGATATCGATCGCGGACGTACCCGGCGCTGTACACGTAGGCGGGCGTGCCGACGGCCGCCGCGATGGCGTCCGCCGCGACCCCCTCGCAGCGCAGGGCGCCCGCGGCGCGCGTGAAGCCGACCGCGGCCTCGTCCCCCGTCAGTACGCCTTCGCCCACACCGCCTCCACCGTGGCCTTCCCGCCGCACTTGAGGCACGTCGCGGGCGCCTCCGCGCTCTGGAACTCCTCGTCCGGCAGCACGCGGATGGTCGCCTTCGTCTCCTCCTTGATCTGCGCCTCGCACGCGGGACTCTCGCACCAGCCGGCGTAGACGAAGCCACCCTGCCCCTCCATGAGCTCCTTGAAGGCGCCGTACTCCAACCGGCCGCGGTAGCTGTTCTTCTCCCGCCGCTCGCGCGCGACCTCGAGCATGCCCTCCTGCATGCGCTCCAGCAGGTCCTCCACCTCTTCCGCGATGGCGTCGAGGCTCACGGACTTCTTGTCGCGGGTGTCGCGGCGGACGAGCACCGCCTGGTTCTTGTCGAGGTCCTTGGGGCCGAGCTCCATGCGGAGCGGCACGCCGCGGAGCTCCCAGTGGTAGTACTTGGCGCCGGGCCGCATCTCGCGGTCGTCGAGGTGCACGCGCAGGCGGTAGGGCGCGCGCCGCTCCCACTCGGCCAGCGAGCGCTGGATGCGCGCCGCGGCCTCCATCACGCGCGCGCGGTCGTCCTCCGTGCGCCAGATCGGGACGATCACCACCTCGGTCGGCGCGAGGAGGGGCGGGATGCGCAGCCCCGTGTCGTCGCCGTGGGTCATCACGAGCCCGCCGATCATCCGCGTCGACACGCCCCAGCTCGTGTTCCAGGCGTAGTCCTCGCCGCCCTCCGACGTCTGGAACTTGAGCTCGAACGCCTTCGCGAAGTTCTGCCCGAGGTTGTGCGAGGTGCCCGCCTGCAGCGCGCGGTTGTCCTGCATCATGGCCTCGCACGAGTAGGTGCGCAGCGCGCCGGCGAACTTCTCGGCCGGGCTCTTGCGGCCCGTGATCACGGGCATGGCCATGTGGGTCTCCATGAAGTCGCGGTAGACCTCCAGCATCTGCCGCGTGCGCTCCTCGGCCTCGTCGTGCGTCGCGTGCGCCGTGTGCCCTTCCTGCCAGAGGAACTCGAGGGTTCGTAGGAAGAGCCGCGTGCGCATCTCCCACCGCACCACGTTCGCCCACTGGTTGTAGAGCAGCGGGAGGTCCCGGTAGCTCTGCACCCACTTCGCGAACATGTAGTAGATGATCGTCTCGGACGTGGGCCGCACGATGAGCGGCTCCTCGAGCTTCTTGCCGCCGCCGTGCGTCACCACGGCCGTCTCGGGCGCGAAGCCCTCGACGTGCTCCGCCTCCTTCGAGAGGAAGCTCTCCGGGATGAACAGCGGGAAGTACGCGTTGCGCACGCCGGTGTCCTTGAACGCCTCGTCGAGCGCCCGCTGCATCCGCTCCCAGATGCCGTAGCCGTCCGGGCGGATCACCATGCAGCCGCGCACGGGCGAGTAGTCGGCGAGCTCCGCGCGGAGCACCACCTCGTTGTACCACTCGCTGAAGTTCTCGGCGCGGGAAGTGAGCTTCTTGTCGTCTGCCATGGCGGTCCGTCTCGTGCGCGTCGTCTCGGTCATACGCGCCTCGTGGTCAGCCGGCGAGCCGGCGCTGGTTCAGTTGGTCGAGCCACTTCGTGAGCGGCACCTGCTCCTCCGTCCCGTCCGCGAGCGTCTTCAGCATGATGGTCGGCGCCCCCTGCTCCACGCCGATCGCGTCGCGGCGCAGGATCACCGCCCGGCGCGCGCCCGCCGCGTCGGCCGCCCTGAGCTGCCGCGCGAGCTGCTGCGGTCGGAGCGCGTACTCCGCGCTGTAGCCCATGCGTCGCACCGCCGTCGCCGTCGCCATCACGACGGGGAGCATCTCGTCCGCGTCCGACGCGACCCAGAAGTCGATGCGCGGCGCGCTCTCGGGCATCAGCCCGCGCGCGCGCAGCAGCTCGCCGAGCACCACGTCCCCCATGCCGAACCCGAGGGCCGGGAGGTCCACGCCGCCCAGCGCCTTGAGCAGGTTGTCGTATCGCCCACCGCCGCAGATCGCGCGGAACTCGCCCTTCCGGTCGAAGAGCTCGAAGACGATGCCCGTGTAGTACGCGAGGCCCCTGACGATGCTGAGATCGAGCTGTACCCAATCGATGACGCCGAGCGCCTCGAGGTACGCGAAGTAGCGGCCGAGGCGGGCGAAGTGCTCCTGCAGCTCGGGAATCGCCCCGTACTCGGCGTGGAGCTGCTCGGGGCTCCGCGGCAGCACCGCCTGGAACACGCGCGCGCGGGTGTCCGCGTCGATCCCGGCGTCCGCGAGCTTCTTGTCGAGCGACTCGCGCGGCTCGCGCTCCAGCTTGTCGATCACGGCATAGGCCGCGGGGAGCTGCGCCTCGCCCACGCCCGCGTGCGCGAGCAGCGCGTTCAGCAGCCGACGGTCGCTCACGCGCGCGACGACGTCCTGCGCCGTGAGCCCGAGCTCGCGCACGATGTCGATCGCCGCGGCGAGGAGCTCGGCGTCGGCCGTCACGTCCGCCTCGCCGACGATGTCCACGTTGAGCTGGAAGTGCTCGCGCAGCCGCCCCTTCTGCTGCCGCTCGTAGCGGAAGAGCTGCGGCACCGAGAACCAGCGCACCGGCTTCCGCAGCGCGTTGGCGCGCGCGGCCACCATGCGCGCGAAGGTCGGCGTCATCTCGGGGCGCAGCGTGATGTCCCGGCCGCCCTTGTCGGTGAAATTGTACAGCTGCCCGACGATCTCCTCGCCGCTCTTCTTCGTGTAGAGCTCGAGCGGCTCGAGCGGCGGCCCGTCGTACTCCACGAAGCCGTAGCGCCGCGCCACCTCGCGCCAGGCCCTCGTGACGTGGGCGCGCTCGGCCAGCTCGGAGGGATAGAAGTCGCGGAACCCGGGGAGCGCCTTCTGGGACATTCGGGAATCTTACCCGGAGAGCGGGGACACCTGCAACCGCGACATCGCGTCGCCGACGGTGTGGAACGACCCGGTCACCAGCACCGTGCGACCCAGCGCGCGCGCGCGCGCGATCGCCGCGTCGAAGTCCGGCACCGTCTCCGCCCGCCACCCGCGCGACGCCGCATGCGCGGCTGCCTCCGCCGCGCGCCACGCCCGACTCGTGGGTGCGGTCGGCGGGTCCGTCATCACGAACGCGCTCACCACCGGGCCGAGGGCGTCCACGATGCCGCGCCAGTCCTTGTCCCCGAGCACGCCGAGGAGCGCGGCCACGGGCGCGGGCGGCCGCACGAGCCGCAGGGTCTCGGCGAGCACCGCCGCTCCCGCGGGGTTGTGCGCGACGTCAAACACGAAGTCGCCCGCGCGATGGAATCGTCCCGGGAGCCGCACGCCGGGCAGCGTCTCCCGCACCTCGGGCAGCGTCGGGCGAAACGGCGCGCCGGCGGCATCGAGCATCACGAGCGCCGTGAGCGCGTTCGTCGCCTGAAAGCGCCCCGCGAGCCCGGTGCGGAGGCGTAGCGAGCCGTCCACCCACTCCGCCGTGAACTCCGTCCCATCGGCGTCGATGCGCACGTCCCCGACGCGGACGACGTCCGCCACCACGCGCACCTCGCGCGCGCCGGCCTCGCGCGCACGCGCCGCGAGGCGCGCCCGCAGCGCTTCATCCGGCTCGCCGATCACCGCCGGCACGCCCGGCTTGAAGATCCCCGCCTTCTCGTCGGCGATCTGCTCGAGCGTGTCGCCCAGGTACTCGGTGTGATCGAGGCCGATGGAGACGACGCCCGCCACGACCGGCATCACGACGTTCGTCGAGTCGAGGCGGCCGCCCAGGCCCACCTCGATGACCGCGGCCTCCACGCCCGCGTGGGCGAGCAGGTCGAAGGCCATCGCCGTGGTCGCCTCGAAGAACGTGGCGCCGATGCGCTCGCACTCGGGCGTCCAGCGCTCCACCCAGGCCACCACCTCCGCCTCCGACACGGGGCGGCCGTCCACGACGATGCGCTCGCGGAAGTCCACGAGGTGCGGCGACGTGTACTTGCCGACGCGCAGCCCCCGCGCGCGGAGGAGCGTCTCGAGCGTGGCCGAGACGCTCCCCTTGCCGTTCGTGCCGCCGACGTGGAACGCGCGCAGCCGCAGGTGGGGGTCGCCGAGCGCCGCGAGCAGCTCGCGGGTGCGCTCCAGGCCGAACTTCGTGGAGCCGGTCGTCCGGGCGAACAGGTACTGCAGCGCGTCGCGGTACGCGCTCAGGGTGCCGCCCTCAGGGCACCGCCCACGCGGTCGCCGCGGGCTTGCCCGACATGTGCCGGAGGAGCTGGCCCACCGTGCGCTTCAGCTCCTTGCGGTGCACCACCACGTCCAGCATTCCCTTGTCGAGGAGGAACTCGGCCGTCTGGAACCCCTCGGGCAGGTCCTGCCCGATGGTCTGCTTGATCACGCGCGGCCCCGCGAACCCGATCACGGCGCCGGGCTCCGCGATGATGGCGTCGCCGAGCATCGCGTAGCTCGCGCTCACGCCGCCGGTGGTCGGGTTGGTGAGGATCGAGATGTACGGGATGCGCCGCTCGGCGAGCTGCGAGAGGATGGCCGCCGACTTCGCCATCTGCATCAGCGAGAGCACGCCCTCCTGCATGCGCGCCCCGCCGGAGGCGGAGACGATGATGAGCGGGTACTTCTTCTCGAGCGAGCGCTGCCCGAGCCGGGCGATCTTCTCGCCCACCACCGAGCCCATCGAGCCGCCCATGAACGCGAAGTCCATGACGCCGAGGTTCACGGGCAGGTCCCCGAGCTTCCCGGTGGCCGCGAGGAGCGCATCCGCATCGCCGGCGTTGCCGAGCGCCTTCTTGAGGCGCTGCGGGTACTCGGGGAAGCCGAGCGGGTCCACGGAGCGGAGGTCCTCCTCCGTCTCCTCCCACCCCTCGTCGAGGAGCAGCCCGACGTAGTCGAGCGCGCGGATGCGCCGGTGCCAGTCGCAGCTCGGGCACACGTTCTGGTTCCGCAAGAACTTCTCGCGGAGGTCCGTGTGCCCGCACGCCTCGCACTTCTCCCACGCGTCCGCGGGGATCTCCAGGCGCTCGCGCTTCGGCTGGCGGGGCTTCTTCTCTTTTCGGAACCAGGCCATGGCCCGAAATGTGGCGGCCCCGTACGGCTGAGGCAACCCGACGCGGCCGGCGGCCGCTCGCCGGTCGGGCGCTAGATCGAGAACGCTCCCGGTCGCCCGCGCCCCTCGGAGGAGATCCGGATCAGGATGCCGATCGCCAGCCAGCTCGCCAGGAGGAACGAGCCGCCGTAGCTGAAGAACGGGAGCGGGATGCCGGTGACGGGGAGCAGGTTGAGCGTCATGCCGACGTTCTCGGTGACGTGCACGAACCAGCTCGAGAGCAGCCCGAACGCGATCAGGCTGCTGAACGTGTCCGTCGCGCGCTGCGCCACCCGCACGATGCGCACGAAGAGGAGCGAGAAGAGCAGCAGGGCCACCGTGACCCCGATGAAGCCGAGCTCCTCGCCGACCACGGAGAAGATGAAGTCCGTGTGCTGCGCGGGGAGGAACGCGAGACGCTTCTGCGTGCCCTCGAGGAACCCCTTCCCGAGCCAGCCGCCCGACCCGATGGCCACCTGGGACTGGATGACGTGGTACGCCGCGCCGCGCGCGTCCGCCGAGGGGTCGAGGAAGACGGTGAGGCGCCGCTGCTGGTAGGGCTCGAGCCCCTCCCACAGCACGGGCGCCACGGTGCCCATGACGACGTTGAGCACCACCAGCGTGATCCCCTCGACCAGGTACGGCTTGTACCACAGCACGAGGATCAGCAGCAGGAAGAACCACGCCCCCCAGAGCCGCGTGTTGAACGCGAGGATGAGGCTGACTGCGGGGCTGGCGAGCAGCACGAGCAGCTGCCACGACACGCCGCTCCAGAACAGCATCCCGAAGAAGATGCCGATGAAGACGATGCCCGTGCCGAGGTCCGGCTGGAGCATGATCAGGAGCCACGGGGCGCCGACGACGAGCGCCGGCTTCCACAGGTCGAGCAGCGAGAGCGCGGGATCCTTCCGCTGCGCGAGCACGCGCGCGAGCATCAGCACCACCGTGAGCTTCCCGAGCTCCGCGGGCTGGAGCGCGAAGCCGCCGAGGCGGATCCACCCCTTCATGCTCGCCGCCGTGCCCGCGCCCTGGCCGATCACGAGCGTGACCGCGAGCAGCGCGAGCGTGAACCAGTAGGCGGGGACGGTCGCCCACTCGAGGAGGCGCACCGACGACCGGGTGGCGGCGTACGCGCCCGCGAGCGCGACGACGAACCACACGAGCTGGCGCATCCACGCGCCGCGGGCGACGTTCGGGACGCCGGGCTCGACCTGGCCGGCCGAGTACACCATCGCGATGCCGAACGCGGTGAGGGCGAGCGCGATGAGGGCGAGCGGCCAGTCCGAGAGAGCGACTCGGCGCTTCACCTATTCTTCCGGCCCGGCGGCCTTGAGCCCGGCGACCGCGTTCGGGTTGATGCCGAGCGCGCGCTTCATGATGGTGGACGCGATGCGCGCGGCGCGCGAGCCGTGCTCGCCGAACTCCAGGAACACGACGATCACGTACCTCGGCTTGTCCGCCGGGGCGAACCCCGCGAACCACGCATGGTCCTTCGTGGGGTCGCGGGGGTTCTGGGCCGTTCCCGTCTTGCCCGCCCACTCGATCCCGGGAATGGCCGAGAGCGCGGCGGTTCCGCCCGGACGCAGTACCTCCTTGAGCCCCTCGACCAGCGCGCCGAACTGGTGGTCGTCGAGCTGGAAGACGCGCCTCCGCTCCGGCGCGTGCTTCACGAGGTGCGGGCGCGTGAGCTGGCCATCCGTCGCGAGCGCCGCGTAGAAGCGCGCCATGTTGATGACGGTCTGCGCGTTCTCGCCCTGCCCGATGGCCAGGTTCAGAATGACGGCCTGCGTCCAGTTCCGGGCCCCGTACAGCCGGTTGTAGTAGTCCTGCGCCGGCTTGTTCGGGTAGCGCGAGCGCTGCTCGTTCGGGAGGTCGATCCCCGTGCGCTCGCGGAAGCCCAGGTCGACGCCCCCGGCCACGATGCGCGACAGGCCCAGCTTGAGGCCCAGCTGGTAGTAGTAGACGTCGCACGAGTGCTTGATCGCCGTGACCAGCGTCGTGCTGCCGTGTCCGTTCCGGTCCCAGCAGCGGAAGTAGCGCGACCCGAACTGGTAGCCGCCGCTGCAGGGCGTCGGCATCCGGTCCTCGGGCTTCATCACGCCTTCCGCCATGCCCATGACCGACGTGGCGAGCTTGAACGTCGAGCCGGGCTCGTACACGCCCTGGAGCGCCTTGTTGTACAGCGGGCGCCGCGGGTCCTCCTGGAGCTGCTTCCAGTAGTCGGCGGGAATGCCGCCGATGAAGCGGTTCGGGTCGAAGCCCGGCACGCTCGCCAGCACGACGACCTCGCCCTCCGGCGTCAGCACGACGGCGGAGCCCATCAGCGAGTCCGCGAACACCGAGTCGACGACGTACTTCTGCAGCGCCAGGTCGATGGTCGTCTGGAGCGGCTTGCCGGCGACCGCGGCGGAGTCGCTGCGCGCGCCGGCCTCGCGCACCACGCGTCCGCGCGCGTCCACCTCGACGTACTTCACGCCCTCGATGCCGCGGAGCTGGACCTCGTACTGGAGCTCGAGCCCGCCCTTGCCGATCTGCTGTCCCGCCTTGTAGCCCTCGGCCTTGCGCTTCTCCAGCTCGGCCTCGTTGAGCTCGCCGGTGTAGCCGACGAAGGCCGCGACGGCCGTGCTGTCCGGGTAGTAGCGCTTCGGCGTGGCGCGGATGTCCAGGCCGGGGAACTCGGCGCGGTGCTCCTCGAGCACGGATACCACGTCGAACGTCGCGTCGGGGATGATCGCGGTCGGGCGGTTCGGGGCGCGGCGGAAGCGCCGCACCGCCATGTTGATCATCTCGTCCGTGATCGTGATCGTCCCGCCGAGCCGGCGCATGGCGGCGCGCAGCGAGTCCACGTTCGGCGCGAGCAGCGAGACCGTGTAGCCCGGGACGTTCTCCGCGATGACGCGGCCGTTGCGGTCGTAGATCGTCCCGCGCGGCGCGGGGATCGGCACCTCGCGGAAGCGGTTCCCCTCGCTCTGGAGCAGGAACTCGTTGTTCCGCAGCACCTGCGTGCGGAAGAACGCGCTCACCAGCAGGAAGATGGTGAGCACCACGAGCACGCGAGCCGCGCGGCCGCGGCGGTTGACGTCGTTCGGGTGAAAGCTCACGTCGCCGTCGTTTCCAGCAGAAGTGGCCGCAGCATGGCGAGGAGGATCACCCCCACCACGGCCGTGAACGCCGCCGAGAGCGGCGACCAGAGCATCGCCTGCATCAGCAGCTCCACGCCGGCCAGCTGCCGCTCAGCGAGCATCCGGATCAGGTCGAACACCCACTTGCCCAGAAAGAAGAAGAAGCCGTTCAGCGCGAGGTTGTCGGCGAAGAACACCGCCTTCAGCCAGGACGCGCCGAACCCGACCACCGTCATTCCCAGCGCCGCCGCCCCGAACGCCACCGGCGTCACGGAATCCGCGGCGAGCCCCATCACCAGCCCGATGAGCGCCGCCGTGCCCGGACGCACGCGCACCGCCATGAGGAGGAGCGCCACGATCAGGAAGTCCGGCTCGGCCCGCCAGGCGAGCAGCGGCCGCACCGTGAAGTGCAGCAGGACCAGGATGAGGAACGCGATGCCGACCCGAATGGCCGCCGACCAGCTCATCTGCCCTGCCCCCGGCGCGCGGTCAAACCCGTGTCCGGAGGCGGGGGAGGCACGACCGGGACGACCGTGTCTCGCGGCGCGGGCGGCGTACGCCCGGCGGTATCGGGACGCACCACCCGTGCCGGAGGGCGCGGAGCGGCTGGGGCCGCTGTGGCCGGGCGCGGCGTGCCCGCCGGCGCCGTGCCGGCCGGCCGCGGCGTGGCGGCCGGGACGGCGCCGGGCACGCCGACGGCGTTCGCCCGCTGCGCGCTGTCGCGCGCCGCCGCCGCGCCCGCCTGCTGCGCGACCGCGGCCGTGTC
>JBJMNJ010000484.1:0-4335 GCA_045804325.1 Gemmatimonadaceae bacterium | reverse complement strand
CGAACGTCGTCATCGACGTCGCCTCGGAGATCGGTGGCGAGTGCGTCATCGGGCTCGGCTCCCACATTCGTGCGAGTCGGCTCGGCGACCGCGTGACGGTCAAGCCGTACTGCGTCCTCACGGAAGCGCTCGTGGAAGAGGCGGCCGAGCTCGGGCCGTTCTGCCACCTGCGGCCGAACGCGCACATCGGCGCGAAGGCGAAGATCGGCAACTTCGTCGAGGTGAAGAAGTCGAAGATCGGGCGCGGAAGCAAGGCGCCGCACCTCAGTTACATCGGCGACACCACCGTGGGCGACCACGTGAACATCGGCGCCGGCACGATCACGTGCAACTACGACGGCGTCGCCAAGCATCCCACCACCATCGGCGCCGGCTCGTTCGTCGGCTCGAACACGACGCTGGTGGCGCCGATCGTCATCGGTGAGGGTGCGTACGTGGGCGCCGGCTCCACCATTACCAAGGACGTCCCGCCAGGCGCGCTCGCCGTGGGACGCGCACACCAAATCGTCAAGGAAGGCTGGGCCGCGCGCCGCAAATCGAAGCGCGACGCCAAGCCTAAGGAATAACACCCCATGTGTGGAATCGTCGGCTATGTCGGGACCAAGAACGCGGTGGAGATCATCGTCGAGGGGCTCAAGCGACTGGAGTATCGCGGTTATGACTCGGCCGGCGTGGCCGTTCTCGACGACACGGGATTGAATGTGCGCCGCGCCGTCGGCCGCATCAAGGGCCTGGAATCCGTGCTGCGCGAGCGCCCCGTCAGCGGCACGATCGGCATCGGCCACACGCGCTGGGCCACGCATGGCCGTCCCTCCGAGGACAACGCCCATCCGCACACCGACTGCAGCGGCGGCCTGGTGGTCGTCCACAACGGCATTCTCGAGAACTATCTGGAGATCAAGGACCGCCTGGCGTCGGACGGCCACACCTTCAAGTCGGAGACGGACACCGAGGTGCTCGCGCACCTCGTCGAGGAGCTGTACGACGGCAACCTCGAGGACGCGGTCATCGACGCGCTCCAGAAGGTCGAGGGGACGTACGGCATCGCCGTGATGTCCAGCGAGGACCCGAACAAGCTCGTCGCGGCACGCAAGGGGAGCCCGCTGCTCGTCGGCGTCGGCGACGGCGAGTACTTCATCGCCAGCGACGTGGCCGCGATCCTCAAGTACACGCGCGACGTCGTCTACCTCGACGAGGGCGACGTGGCGGTGATCACGCGCGACGGCTACCAGGTCTGCGACCTGCGCCAGCGGCCCGTGCACCGCAAGGAGAGCCGCATCGACTGGGACATCGACCAGATCGAGAAGGCCGGCTTCGAGCACTTCATGCTCAAGGAGATCTTCGAGCAGCCGGTCGCCATCGAGAACACGATGCGCGGGCGCCTCATCGTCGAGAACGGCGACTCCAAGCTCGGCGGGCTGAACCTCTCGCACGAGCAGCTCCTCGGCGTCAACCGCATCATCATCACGGCGTGCGGGACGAGCTGGCACTCGGGGCTCATCGGCGGGATGATGCTCGAGGACCTCGCGCGCGTCCCGGTCGAGGTGGAGTACGCGTCGGAGTTCCGCTACCGGAACCCGATCGTGGACCAGAACACGCTCGTGATCGCCATCTCCCAGTCGGGTGAGACGGCGGACACGCTGGCCGCCCTGCGGGAGGCCAAGCGCCGCGGCGCCAAGACGCTCGGCGTCGTGAACGTCGTGGGCTCCACCATCGCCCGCGAGGACGACGGCGGCATCTACATTCACGCCGGCCCCGAGATCGGCGTGGCGTCCACGAAGGCGTTCACGTGCCAGGTGACGGCGCTCGCGCTCTTCACGTTGAAGCTCGCGCGGAAGAAGAACCTCAGCGTGGTGCAGGGGCGGCAGATCGCGAACGCGATGCTGAAGCTCCCCGAGCAGATCAAGGACATCCTCGCGCACGCCGAGCAGGTGGAGGCGATCGCCGAGGAGTTCAAGCGCGCGAGCAACTTCCTGTACCTCGGGCGCGGCTACAACTTCCCGACGGCCCTCGAGGGCGCGCTGAAGCTCAAGGAGATCAGCTACATCCACGCCGAAGGGTACCCGGCGGCGGAGATGAAGCACGGGCCGATCGCGCTCATCGACGAGATGATGCCGGTCGTGTTCGTCGCGCCGCACGACTCGGTGTTCGACAAGCTCGTGTCGAACATGCAGGAGGTGAAGGCGCGCAAGGGGAGGGTCATCGCGATCACGACGCGCGACGAGCCGGACCTCGAGGGGCTCGTGGACTACGAGATCCGCATCCCCGAGACGATCGAGATGCTGACGCCGATCCTCGCGTCGGTCCCGCTCCAGCTCCTGTCGTACTACATCGCCGTGAAGCGCGGCTGCAACGTGGACCAGCCGCGCAACCTGGCGAAGAGCGTGACGGTCGAATAGGCAGGGCGCAGGGAGCAGGGTGGGTGCGTGGTGAAGCGGGGAGCAGCGACCGACCCCTCGGGGTCGCCCCTGCTCCCCGTCCCCTGCTCCCTGTCCTCTAGAGCGCGACCGGAGGCGTCTCCGGCCTCGGGGCCGAGTGCCGCCGGGCGTCGTCTTCCTCCAGGCGCGCGGCGCGCGCGGCCACGACGCCGTCGGTGAGGCGCGCGGCCGACTCGCGCATCGACGCGAGGGCGCCGGCGAGCTGCGCCTCGAGGCGCGTGCCGAGGCGCCGCGCGAGGCCCGGTGCGCCGGCGGCGGGGCGCGCGCGCTCGTCCTCCGGGCTCAGGCCGCCGTACGCCTGCTCGGCGGCCGCTTCCGCCGCGCGCTGGTCGCGCCGCTCCTCGAGCTTTCGCCGGGCGGCCTCGCGGGCGCTTCGGGCGGCGCCCTTCGCGGCGCGTCCCGCTCCCCGGGCTCCGGCGGCCGTGCCGCTCGCGGCCGCGCGGTCCGCGCCGGTGGCGGCGAGGAGGAGGCCCGCGCCGAGGGCGATGGCGGCCGCGGCGAGCGGCTTCTCGCGGATGAACCCCGCGACGTCCACGCGCGCGGCGACGCCGCTCGCGCGCTCGCGCAGGGCCACGACCGGGCCCTTCACCTGCTCGACGCCGTCGTGCACCCGCGCGTCGAGCTCGGCGACGGCATCCGAGAGGCGCTGGCGCGTCGCGTCCATCTCGAGCCGGATGTCGGCCGCCGTCTCCGGGCGCGGCGCGAGGTCCGTGGGCTCCATCGACCGGGGGTCCTGCGTCATGCGCGTCTCCGGGAACGGGTTACGCGCCGAGGGAGCGCAACGGCCATTCCAGGGTGGTAGCCGAGCGGCGAATCGAGCGGGATACCGCCGCGCGACGGGCGGCTGGCGCGGCATCGGGTTGTTGAACGAGTTCAAATTGTCTCTTGACGGCCGCGGCCGGGCGTCGTATCGTCGTCTTGAACACGTTCAACTCGGCAGTTGCCCGCCGGATCCCTCCAGGGAGGACAATATGACCGCCGTCACCACCACCACCCTCACCTACCTGCTCTACCTCGCGATCAGCATCGCGCTGACGCTGTGGGTGGGCCGCACGCTCTACAGCAACGGGTTCCTCTTCCTCGTGGACGTCTTCCGGGGCAACGAGGCGCTCGCGCACTCGGTGAACCACCTGCTCGTGGTCGGCTTCTACCTCGTCAACTTCGGATTCGTCGCGCTCCACCTGAAGCTGTACCAGGACGTGATCGATGCCCGGCAGACCATCGAGGCGCTCGCGGACAAGGTCGGCGTCGTGCTCATCGTGCTCGGCATCATGCACTTCGGGAACCTGTACGTGTTCAGCCGCATCCGCCGCCGCGCCACGCTCGGCGACGCGTTCCCGCCCGTCCCGCCGGACACCTGCACCACCGTCGGCGCGTGAGGCGACCGTGGCCACTCACCTGACAATCCTCTACGACGCGCGCTGCGACTTCTGCCGCTCGGTGCGCGCGTGGCTCGAGGGCCAGCCGACCTACGTGCCGCTCCGCTTCGCCGCGGTGGGTTCGGAGCGGGCGCAGGCACTCTTCCCCGTGCTCGAGCACGCGGCGACGCTCGGCGAGATCACCGTCGTGCGGTCCGACGGCGCGGTCTACCGCGGGGAGCGCGCGTACCTGATGGTGCTGTGGGCGCTGCGCCGCTACCGTGCCCTGTCGCTGCGCCTGGCCGAGCCGGGGATGCGGCCGCACACGCGCCGCGCGCTGGGCTGGCTCAGCACCAACCGGTCGCGGCTCGCGCGGTTCGGCTGGCTCCTCCGCCTGAGCCTAGGTTGAGCGCCGCCGGCGAGCGGCCGCGCCGCCGCGCGAGCGGGGCGGGGAAGACTCCGACGGTGGGGTCCCCCGCGGTGGCGGCGCCCACCGCGCGCGGCGAGGGGACTCGCACGCGGATCGTCGAGACGGCGTT
>JBJMNJ010000483.1:0-7885 GCA_045804325.1 Gemmatimonadaceae bacterium | reverse complement strand
GAACTTCTCGAACACGAGCTGGCGCTGCTCCTCGGTGAGGCGGCCGAGGTCGAGCTCGTCGTGCCCCCGGAGGAACATGCCCCACTGCGCGGAGGGCGGCAGCGTCCGCGTCTGCCGCAGCGCGTCCACCAGCGGCCCCGTGTCGCCGGAGGCGAGCGCGTAGAAGAGGTGCTGGTTGACGAAGAAGTTGAACATCATGTGGATGCCCTCGCCCTTCGCGCCGAAGTACTGCTTGTTCTCCTTCGGCAGGACGTTGGCCTCGCCGAGCATGATCGCGCCCGCGGTGCGCCACTGGAGGAAGCTGCGCATCTGCTGCAGGTACTCGAAGTGGAGCGGCGGCTCCTTGCCGCTGGCGTCGGGCGAGCCGGCGATGACGAACGGCACGGCGTCCACGCGAAAGCCCGAGACGCCGAGCTGCAGCCAGTACCCCATGATCCGTCGCACCTCGGTGCGCACGTCGGGGTTGTCCATGTTGAGGTCGGGCTGGAACTCGTAGAAGCGGTGGAAGAAGTACTCGCCCACCTTGTCGTCCTTCGTCCACGTCGCCAGCTGCGAGCCGGGGAACACCATTCCCTTGTTCCAGTTCTTCGGCCGCTTCTTCGACCAGACGTACCAGTCGCGGTACTTCGAGTCCTCGGGGTCCTTGCGCACCGCCTGGAACCACGGGTGCTCGTCGGACGTGTGGTTGACGACGAGGTCGATGATGACGCGGATGCCCCGGCTGTGCGCCTGGCTCATGAACTCGACGAAGTCGCCGAGGGACCCGAAGCGCTCGTCGACGCCGTAGTAGTCGGTGACGTCGTAGCCGTGGTCGCGGTTGGGCGACGGCTGGAAGGGGCCGAGCCAGATGGCGTCGATGCCGAGCGACTCGAGGTAGTCGAGCCGCCGCATGAGCCCCTCGAAGTCCCCGCACCCGTCGCCGTTGCCGTCCATGAACGTCTCGACGGTGAGCGCGTAGATGACGGCGTTCTTGTACCAGAGGTCCTCGATCATGGCGGCACGGGAAGAAAGGAGATGAGGAGAGAGAAGCAAGGAGAGAGAAGAAAGGAGAGAGGAGAAAGGAGATGAGGCGGACTCTCCTTTCTCCTTTCTCCTTTCTCGCACGGCGCTGCCCTCCATCCTCGCCACTTCAAAGTTCGTGCTTCGCACCCGCGTGAGCGTCGCCAGCCGGTCGTCGCTCCAGGGGCCACACGTGCCGCGCGCGGACTATCTTGCCCGCGTGACCGACACGGCGACGTCCCGCTTCCTCGCCTTCCGCCGCTCCCTCCCGCGGCCGCCGCGCCTCGAGCACCGGACGGTGCGCGCGCGCGGGATCGACTTCGCCGTGTTCCTCTCGCCCGAGGTGCCCGGCGCGACGCCGCTCCTCTGCATCAACGGCGGCCTGATCTTCGACCACGGGATCCTCTGGCCCGCGCTCTCGCCGCTCGCCGCGCGGCGGCAGCTCGTGCTCTACGACCAGCGGGGCCGCGGCAGGACGCCCGCGCCGCCGGGCGCGCGCGCCGCGCGCATCGAGCACGATGCGGGCGACGTCCCCGCCCTCCGCGAGGCGCTCGGCATCGCCCGCTGGGACGTCCTCGGCCACTCGTGGGGCGGCGGCATCGCGGTGCTCGGCGTCGCGCTCGACCTCGCGCGGGATCCCGAGGCGGTGCGGCGGCTCGTCCTCGTGGACGCGGTGGGGCCGACGGGCTGGTGGCTCCCCCGCCTGGTGCCCGACGGGGTGGCCCGGCTCGCGGCACGCGGCGACGCGCGGGGGGCGGAGGACCTGCGGGCCTTCCTCTCCGAGGACATCGCCCGTCCCGACCCCGCGCTCCACGCGCGCTACGCGCGGGCCCTCTACCCCGCGTGGTTCGCCGACCCGGAGCTGGCGCGGCTCCTCTCCCCGCCGCACGCCCGGAGCGCGACCGGCGCGGCGGTGGCCGCGCGCCTCCGTACGGAAGGGTACGACTGGCGCGCGTCGGTGCGTGCCCTCCGGGTGCCGACGCTCGTCATTCACGGAGACGGGGACCTGCTTCCCGTCGCCGTCGCGCGCGAGATCGGCGCCGAGCTTCCGCAGGCGCAGGTCGCGATCGTGCCGGACGCCGGGCACATGCCCTTCTGGGAGAGCCCGGCGAGGTTCTTCGAGCTCGTCGAGGATTTTCTGGCGCGCTAGTGGTACCCGCATAACATTGCCGGAACTGCCGGCTCGCCGGCCCCGCCCCGCACGTTCAAGCACGCAGTCCCTGCCCCGTCCCGGGCCGCCCGACGCGACCCGCCCCCTCCGTCCGGTCAGCTCGTCCATCAGCATGCGGCGTCTCGACCTCGTTCCGCTCCTCCTGCTCACCGCGCTCGCCGGCTTCGTCGGCGCGCAGGCGAGCCGCGCGCGCCCGGCCCTCGCCGCCGAGGAGATCGCGGCGCGCGCCGCGCGTCCCCAGCAGGAGTACGGCGGCGCCGTCGTGCGCTCGCCGCGCCGGACGGGCGAGCCGCGCCTCCGCACGCGGCCCAACCCCGAGACGCGCCGGCGCCTCCGCAACGGCGAGCCCGGCACGTACATCGGCGAGATCCTGCTCGACCACGACTCGTCGCTCGCCCGCTGGCCGGACAACACGAGCCTCCTCGTCTGGGTCCAGCCGGGCACGGAGGTCGCCGACTGGGCGCCGGTGTTCGTGGACCAGGTGCGCGACGCGTTCGCGCAGTGGGAGGCCGCGGGCATCCCGGTGCAGTTCACCTTCATCGCCGACTCCGCGCTCGCCGACGTGCACGTCACGTGGCTCGACGAGTTCCGGGAGCCGATCAGCGGCAAGACGCTCTGGGCGCGCGACGACGACTGGTGGATCGTGGACGCGGACATCGCGCTCGCGGTGCACCACAACGGCGGCGAGCCGCTCGACGCCGTGGCCATGCGCGCCATCGCGCTGCACGAGGTGGGGCACCTGATCGGGCTGGACCACACGCGCGACCAGAACAACATCATGACGGCCCGCGTGCGCGTGCGCGACCTCTCGGCCGCCGACCGCGCGACGGCGCGCCTGCTGTACACGCTGCCGCCGGGGTCGGTGCGGTGAACCAGGGAGCAGGGGACAGGAAGGAGGGAGCAGGGGCGACCCCGACGGGTCTGCCCCTGCTCCCGTTTTCGCTGCGCACCCACCCTGCTCCACGCTCCCCGGTGAGACGCCTCGACCTTCTCCTCGGCGGCGTCGTCATCGGCCTCGCGGCGTTCGTCGGCATGCAGGTCGTCCACGCGCCGCGCCGGGCGCAGTCGGCCGAGGCGCTCGCGGCGGAGCCGGGCCCCGCGCGCGGCGCGGGCGAGGGGCACGAGCGCGTCGAGATGGTCGTCACCGGGCGCGCACGGCGGCGGTCGCCGGAGGAGCTCGCGGAGGCGCGCCGGCGCCTCGAGGTGGGCGGCCCCGGCACGTGGATCGACGACGTGCTGCGCGACCACGACTCGACCCTCATGCACTGGCGCCCGCGCGACAGCGAGCCGCTGCGCGTGTGGATCCAGCCGGCGCCCCACGTGCCGAACCGCCGCCCTTCCTTCGACGCGGTCGTGCACGACGCGTTCGAGGCCTGGGCGGGCGCCGGGGCGTCGGTGCGCGTGTCCTTCGTGCGCGACTCGGCCGCGGCGGAGGTGCCCGTGACGTGGGTCGACCGCTTCACGGAAGACGACCGCGTGGGGATGACGGACATCAGCGGCCGCGACGGCGAGATCGTCTCCGGCGCGATCACCTTCGCGACGCACGTGCGCACGGGCCACGAGCTCGACGAGACGTGGATGCGCGCCATCGCGCTCCACGAGGTGGGCCACCTGCTGGGCCTCCCGCACGCGGTGTCGGACACGTCGAGCATCATGCTTGCGCGGGCGACGGCGAGCCGCCACGAGCTGTCGCTCCAGGACCGGGCGACGATGCGGCTGCTGTACCTGCTGCCCGTGGGCTCGCTGCGCTCGCCGGGAGCGCCGTCGCCGCGCTGACGCGCGGCTCGGCTGGGAGCGGGCTCGCGGCCTGCGGCCGCTCCCAGCGGAGGCGCCGAACGCGCTCCTCTCGCCGAGCGCGAGGACGGGATGCGCTACGACGGCACAAAACCGGCGCAAGGTGCCGCCATGCCAAACGAAGACATCTACGACGTCGCCATCGTCGGCGGCGGGCCCGCGGGGCTTTCCGCGGCCATCTGGCTCGGGCGCTACCTGCGGCGGGTGGTGCTGGTGGACTCCGGCGACCCGCGCAACTGGGAGACGCGCGGCGTCAACGGGTTCCTCGGCATGCCCAGGGCGCGCCCCGCGGAGCTCCGCAAGGCCGGGCGCGACGAGGCGCGCAGGTACGACGTCACCCTGCTCGACGCGCTCGCCCTGAGCGCGGAACGCAAGTCCGACGACCGCTTCGTGCTGCAGCTGGATCCCTGCGTGCCTCGCGCCGATCTCCCCGACGCGGACCTGCGGGCCGACGTGCCCGCGTTCGTCGTGGCGAAGCGGCTCCTCCTCGCCATCGGCATCAAGGACCGGTGGCCCGGGATTCCCGGGCTCGCGAAGAGCTACGGCCGGTGCGTCCACGTCTGTCCGGACTGCGACGGCTACGAGGCGCGCGACCGGCGGACCGTCGTGCTCGGCACCGGCGTGCGCGCGACGACCATCGCGCTCGCGCTCACGACGTGGACGCGGGACATCGTCGTCTGCACGAACGGCGAGCCGCCGAACCTCACGCCGGAGATGGACGCCAAGCTCAAGGGGTGCAACATCCCCGTGCTCACGGCGCGCGTGCTCGCCGCGCGGTCGGACGACGCCGGGCAGCTCCGCGAGCTCATGCTCGAGGGTGGGATGAGCCTCGACTGCGAGAAGCTCTTCTTCTCGGTCGGGCAGCGCCCGCCGCACCCCGCCATCGACGCCGCGCCGCCCGACCCCGACGACGAGCCGGACGAGGACCTCGGCGATCAGCTCGGGTGCGAGCGCGAGGGGGCGCGCGGGTCGATCATCATCGACGACCACCACCACACGTCCGTGCGGAACGTGTTCGCCGCCGGCGACATCTGCTCGGGCGCGCAGATCGCCATCCGCGCGGCGGCCGGCGGCGCGGTGGCCGCCATGTCGATCCACAAGTCGCTGGTGCCGCCCTCGCGCAAGCTCGTGGAGCGCGCGTAGCGCACGTCTCGCGCGCCGCGGGCCGCCGCCCGCGGCGCCTACCAGGTGAGCTTGAGGGTCGCCTTCTTCTTCTTGCGCACGATCTCGAGGTCGAGCGCGTTGCCCTCCGCGCGCTCGAGCGCCCGGCGCAGCGCGATCGGCAGCACGACCTCCTGCCCGTCCACGCGCACGATCACGTCGCCCGGCCGGAGCCCCGCCTGCGCGGCCGGCGTGTTCGGCGCGACGCTCAGCACCAGCAGCCCCACCTCCACGCCGAACGGCTCGCCGAGGTCGGGGCTCACGCGCACGATCTCGGCGCCGGCGATCAGCTGGTTCGGCGGCGGGTCGCCGATCACGTAGACGTAGCCGACCGACGGCGCGGACTGCGGCGTCGCGGCCCCGGGGCTCGAGGCGGGCATCCGCACGTTCCACTCGGCGACCGGCGCCCGCGCCGGACGCGGGGCGCGCGGCACGAGCACCGCCTCCGGCTCGCCGAGCTCCATGAGCACGCGCGCGGGCTGCTCGTGGCGGCGCGCGATCACGACCGGCACGTCGAGCACGCGCCCGGCCCGCTTCACGCGCACGCGCACGGTCTCGCCCGGGCGCAGCAGCTTGTGCAGCTGCACGGGCGACTTGCGCACGTCCGCGCCGTCGTAGGCGAGCACGGTGTCCCCGCTCTGGATCCCCGCGCGCGCGGCGGGCGAGCCGGGGTCCACCGAGCGCACGACCGGGTACGCGAGGTACTGCTTCGTCCACACGTCCTGGTCGCGCGAGCTCCCGGTGACCACGACGCCCATGTAGCCCTGGGGCGCGTTCATCGGCTCCACGAGCCTCACCCGCACGCGCTTCTGGAGCGAGTCGGAGATCGTCGAGAGCTGGCGGTACGTCCGCCCATCGAGCGCGCGGCGCGCGGCGTCGCGATCCATGTCGGCCTCGAGCTGCACGAGCCGCGTCGCGACCTGGCGCCAGCGCGGCTCGAGCACGGCGAGCGCGCTGTCCGCCTCGCGGCTCGGCCGGCTGGCGAGCGACATCATCTCGGCGCGCATCAGCGCGACCTGCGTCCGCAGCCGCGCCAGCTCCGGCCCGTAGCGCGCCCAGCTCTCGGCGCGCACGGAGTCGCAGGTGCGGCAGCGGCCGCCCGCCGAGCCCCCGGACGCGCCACTCTGCGCCGCCGCGGGAGCCGCGGTGGCGAGGAGCGCGAGCGCTGCGAGGGCGAGGGAGCGGGTCATGTATGAATGCGTGTACTGCATGGGTGTGTGCTGCTGCGAGCGGTGCCGCGGTGTGCTGCGATCGATGCTGACGGCTGACAGCCGCGGTCAGCCGTCAGCCGTCACCTAGTACCTGTTCACCTGAACCCCCGCCGGCGAGACGAGGCTGAGCTGCTTCAGGGCGACCTCGCGCGCGGCGCTCGTCGCGAGGTAGTAGCGGTTGATGATCGGGTCGGCCGGGGCGGCGTAGAGCGCCTGCTGCGTGGCCGCCACGACGCCGTCGAAGGCGGCGAGGCGCGTCCGATAGACCTCGGCGGCGTTCGTCTCGGTGGCCGGCGCCGTGGTGCTGTCGGTCGTCGCGAGGAACTCGGCCGCGCGCTGGTACTGCTCCTCGGCGGCCCGCAGCGCGGTCTGCGCCTCCTCGCGCGACTTGAAGAGCGCCACCGTCTGGCCGACCGGCGTCATGATGCTGCGCCCGCCGTAGCCTGCCCCGTCCGATGGCGTGAAGCCGCCGGCGGTGCTCATGCGCCCGGCCACGACGCCGCCCGCGACGAGGAGCAGCGCGGCCGCCGCCTGGAGCGCCCACCGCGGGACGTGCAGCGTCACGTGCGTCGGACGCGCCCGGCGTCCGCCCTCGACGAGCGCGAGCGGCGCGGGGGCCGGCGCGCCGCGCAGCACGCCCTCGGCCCGCAGTCCGGCGGCGATGGCCTCCCACGAGCTCACGGGAGGGCCGATGCGAGTCCGCTCCGCGGCCGCGAGGCCGGCGAGCGACGCGTACGCCTCGCGCTCCCCGCAGCAGACCGGGCACGCGTCCAGGTGCGCCTGCTCGCCCGCGGTGGGCGGCAGGTCGGCGAGCGTGGCGAGGCGCTCAGCAGTGAGGTGCGACATGCTCATGATCCCTGTCCTTGCCGGGCGCGGCGCCCGGCGCGTCCACGAGGTGCGCGAGCAGCTTGCGGAGCTTCGCGCGCGCCTTGAACAGCTGTGACTTCGACCCGCCCGCGGTGATTCCCAGCTCCCGGGCGATCTCCTCGTGCGTGTACCCCTCGACGTCGTGCAGGACGAACACCGCCCGCGCGCCCGGCGCCAGCCGCGCCGTCGCCTCCTCGATGGAGGCCATGACGAACGAGCGGTCCCCCTCCGGCTCCACGGCGGCCGAGTCCTCCTCGATGTCCGCCTCCAGCTTCGCGATGCGCCGCGTGCGGCGGAGCGCGTTCAGCGTGCGGTTCACCGCGATGCGGTGCGCCCAGGTGCCGAACTGCGAGTCCCCGCGGTACGTCGGCAGCGCGCGGAAGATCTGGATCCACACCTCCTGCGCCACGTCGGCGGCCAGGTCCGGGTCCCCCCCCACCAGCCGCCGCACCACGGCGTCGATGTGCGGGGCGTGCTGCGCCCACAACTGGCGCAGCGCCCGCTCGTCGCCATCGATGGCGCGCCGGATGGTCAGCTGGTCGGATTCCATTGTCTGGCCGTGTGCCTCGTCAGTCACCGCGGGGCGCCCGATGGTTTACGCGCAGGGCGCCGGCGGCGGGGTGCTGCCTGGATGGGACAGTATGGTGACGCATCGAGGCGACAGTGTCGCCCCCCCGAGACC
>JBJMNJ010000482.1:0-11906 GCA_045804325.1 Gemmatimonadaceae bacterium | reverse complement strand
AAGTCCACGGTGTTCGTCGCGTGCGCGCCGCCGTTGAGGATGTTCATCATGGGCACAGGCATCGTGCGCGCGAGCGGGCCACCGAGGTAGCGGTAGAGCGGCATCCCGACGTCGAGCGCTGCGGCGCGCGCCGTGGCGAGCGACACCGCGAGGATCGCGTTGGCGCCGAGCTTCGCCTTGTTCGGCGTGCCGTCGAGCTCGAGCAGCGCGCCGTCGATCCCCAGCTGGTCCGTCGCGTCGCGGCCGCGCAGCGCCGGCGCGATCTGCTCCTCGACGATCTGCACCGCCTTCTGGACGCCCTTGCCGAGGTAGCGGCCGGCGTCGCCGTCGCGCAGCTCGATGGCCTCGTGCTCGCCGGTGGAGGCGCCGCTCGGCACCGCGGCGCGGCCGACGACGCCGCCGTCGAGGATCACGTCGGCCTCGACGGTGGGATTGCCGCGGCTGTCCAGAATCTCGCGGGCGCGGATGTCGATGATCGTTGACATGTTCTGTTGGGTGTCGGTTGTGCTTCGTGTGGTGCTGACGGTCGTGCGCGGCGCGCTCACTCGCCCACGGCGCGCGCGGGCTGGCTGACGACGCCCCAGCGCTCGCGCAGCGCCGCGGCCATGCGGCCGTGCACCTCGCGCATGAGCGCGTCGCGGTCGTCGTAGCTGAGGCCGGCCGTGGGCACGGGCTCGAGCGGGTAGATGTGGATGGTGCCGGGGCGCACGCGGAAGGAGCCCCGGGGCAGCACCTCGATCGCGCCGTAGATGACTGTCGGCACGATGGGGACGCCCGCGGCGACCGCGAGCACGAAGGGCCCCTTCTTGAACGGGCGCAGCGCGTAGTCGCGCCCGCGGGTCCCCTCGGGGTACACGATCACCGAGTTGCCGGCACGAATCTTATCAGCCGCCGCGCGATAGCTCTCGAAGGCCGCCTTGCGGTTGTCGCGGTCGATCAGGATCATCGCCGCCGCCTGCGCCGCCCGCCCGAACAGCGGAATCTTCCCGAGCTCCGCCTTGCCGATGAACTTGTAGCGCGGCAGCACCTTCGCGAGCGCGAGCACGTCGTACCAGCTCAGATGGTTCGCGACGAAGATGCGCGGCTCGCCGGTCCGCAGGCGCCCCTCCGGGTCGTGCACCTCGACCTTCACGCGGCTCACGGCGAGGAGCGCGCGCGCCCACGTGCGGGGCGCCCAGTCGTAGACGCCGCCCCGGTCCGGCACGCGCAGCAGCGCGGCGATGATCACCGTCAAGCCGATCAGCGTCGTGAGGACGAGACCGGTGATCGCGGCGAAGAGCGTGTACATCACTCGCTCGCGAGATGGTCGTGGGCGGCGGGCAGCGCCACCGGCTCGCCAGCGCGGCGCGCGCGCACGCCGGCCGGGCCCTCCACGACGCTGCCGATCTCCGTGAGCGGAATGCCGAACTCCGCCTCGAACGCGCGGGCGTCGAGGGGCCCCGGCGCGCACGCGACGAGCTCGTACTCCTCCCCTCCCGCGAACGCCAAGAGGGGGTCCACGCCGCCCAGCACCGGCAGCCGCTCGACGTGCACCTCCAGGCGGACGCCGCTCGCGGCGGCCACGTGCCCGAGGTCGCCGGTGAGGCCGTCGGAGACGTCGATCAGCGCACGCGCGCCGCGCTCCGCGAGCCACCGCGCCTCGCGGACCCGCGGCACGGGGTGCGCGAAGCGCTCGGCGCACGCCGCGTCCGCGCGCTCGCCGCGCTCCAGCGCGCGCAGCGCCGCTATCGGTCCGCCGAACCGGCCGGTGACGTACACCCGGTCGCCCGGTCGCGCGCCGCCCCGGCCCACGGGTCGCGCTGCGCTCCCGAGCACCGTGACGGTGATGGAGAGCTCGGCGCCGCGCGTCGTGTCGCCGCCGACGATCGGCGCGCCCGCGCCGCCCGCCGCGTCCGCCATGCCGTCGGCGATGTCGCCGAGCGCGTCTCGCCACGACGCCGGGAGCGACACCGCGGCGAGGACGCCGATCGGCGCGGCGGCCACGGCGGCGAGGTCGCTCAACGCGGCCGCCGTCGCACGGTAGCCGATCTCGCGCGGCGTGAGCCACTCCCGGCGGAAGTGCACGCCCTCCACCGACGTGTCGGTGCTGACGCAGAGCGTCTCACCCGCCGGCACGTGCAGCAGCGCGCAGTCGTCGCCGATGCCGCGCGCGTGTGCGCCCCAGCGCGTCACGAGGCCCGCGATGGTCTCGAACTCGCGGCCGGGGCCGAGCGGGACCGCGCCGCCACGCGCGACGTCGAGCGCCGGCCCCTGCGGCGTGCGCCGGAGGGGCTCGAGGCCGGGCTTCGTGTCGCGAGTGGGCATGCGTCGGCGTACGGGGACGGAAGCGGAGCCCGTAAGATAGCCAGCGCCGGAAGGGCGCGGTGCCGCGCCCTACCCTTCCCCGACCCGCGGCAGCTCGGCGATGACGGGATACGGCAGGGGCCCCTCGTCGCGAGGCCACGCGTCGGCGAGGCGCGCGACGACGTCGTCCAGTGTGACCCCGCGCACGCGGCGCCCCTCCGGCCCGAGGCTCGCGAGCTCGGCCGCGCGCCCGTGCACCCACGCGCCGCTCGCCGCGCTGTGGTACGCGTCGCCCACGTGCGCGAGGAGCGCGGCGCACACGCCCGCGAGCACGTCCCCGCTCCCGCCGACGGCGAGCGCCGGCGTGCCGCGCGCGACGACGAGAGGGCTCGGGCGCGGTGCCCCGTCGCCGCCGGGCGCGTGTATGACGGTCGGTACGCCCTTGAGCAGCACGACCGCCCCGAGGCGCGTCGCGAGATCCGCGCCCACCTCGAAGCGCCGCTCGACCACGTCCTCCACGCCCGAGAGGCGCTCGAACTCCAGCGGGTGCGGGGTGACGAGCGCCTGCCGGTCGCGCAGCAGCGCACCCAGCGCCTCGGCCTCGCCCTCGAACACGTTCAGCGCGTCGGCGTCGAGGACCGCGGGCGCGCGGCCCGCGCGCAGCAGGCGCTCCACGAGCGCGCGCGTCTCGGGCGACCGGCCGAGCCCCGGCCCGACGAGCAAGGCGCGCGTCCACGACACGAGGTCGCGCGCCGCGTCGTCGGTCTCGGGCCACGGGGCGGCGATGGCCTCGGGCGCGAGCCCCTGCACCAGCGGGACGCTCTCCGGCGCCACGCACAGCCGCACGAGCCCGATGCCGCTCCGGTACGCCGCGCGCGCCGCGAGCACGGCCGCGCCCACCATCCCCGGGCCCCCGCCGACCACGAGCAGGCGGCCGCGGTCGCCCTTGTGCGCATCGGCATGGAAGGCGCGCAGCGACGCGCGCACCCGCGCGGCCGTGACGAGTCGCGGCGTGGCGCTGCGATGGCCGCGCGGCACGAGGCCGATGTCGAGCACCACGATCTCGCCCGCGTGGTCGCGCGCGAGCAGCAGCCCGCGCTTCAGCGTGCCGAACGTCAGCGTCAGGTCGGCGCGGACGGCGGGGCCGACGCGTCCCGTCGTCGCGTCGATGCCGGTCGGCAGGTCGAGCGCGACGACCACGGCGCCGCACCGGCGCGCGAGCTCGATGCGGTCGATGGCCTCGAGGATCGCGCCCCGCGGCTGCCCGCTCGAGCCCGTCCCGAGGAGCGCGTCCACGTGCACGCCGGCGGCGGACGCGATCGCGGTCTCCCCTTCGGGCGTCTGCGCGAAGGGCGGCGGGCCAGCGGTCGCGAGGATGAGATCGCGCCCGAACAGCTCCGCCTCGAAGCGCGCGTCCTCCGTCTTGGGCTCGACGACGACGTTCACGCTGACGCGTACGCCCGCCTCGCTGAGCGCGCGCGCCAGCACCCAGCCGTCGCCGCCGTTGTTGCCCGGGCCGACGTGGACGGTGGCCCCGCGGCGCAGCGCGCCGGGGTACCGCCGCACGATCTCCGCCGCGGCGGCGGCGCCCGCCCGCTGCATCAGCGCGCGCGAGGGCACGCCGCGCTCGATGGTCGCCTGCTCCTCGTCGACGGCGCCGGCCGCGTCCACCACGCGCACGTCGGGCGACCAGGCGAGGTGCACGAACACGGTCAGTCGATGCCGAGCCGCACCGCCGCGTACCCGACGACGCTCGACTCGTCGCCCGACGCGAGGCCGGAGTGGCTGTACCCTACCACGTCCGCGCCCGTGCCGCCGCGCAGCTTCGCGACCTCGCACGCGCACGCCGCGGCCACGCGGCCGCACATCGAGATGCCGCGCTTCTTCGCGGTCGCGAGCAGCCCTTCGCCGTCGAGCTGCAGCAGGTGCTCGAGCGCCAGCGAGTCCTTGTCCTTCGTGACCTCCACCGGCTCGTAGTGGTTCATGTCCGACGACGCGACGACCAGCGCGTCGTCGCGCCCCGCCGCCGAGAGCGCGTCGGCGATGTCGCGCGCCAGGAGGCGCGTGCGCTCCCAGTCGCTCCAGCCGAGCAGGATGGGGACGATGCGCACGCCCGGGTTCAGCACCTGCAGGAACGGGAGCAGCACCTCGACCGCGTGCTCCTCGGAGTGCGCGACCTCGTCGTCCGCCACGAGCCGCCCGCCCCCGCTCACGAGCCGCTGGGCCACGTCCTCGTCGAGCCCCACGTCGCCGAGCGGCGTTCGGTAGCGCTTGCTGACGAGAATGCTGCCGCCGCCCTTGGCCGTCGCGCGCCCGCCATGGTTGGGACCGAGGATCACGACGGTGCCCGGGATCTCAACCGAGGCGAACGCGGCGCCCGCGGTCTGCCCGGCGTACACGTAGCCGGCGTGCGGCGCGACGAGCCCGAGCGCGCGGCGGCGCTGGATGGACTGCCCGAGGTAGCGGCGGACCTCCGCGCGCAGGCGCGCGGGGAGCGACGGGTAGAAGGTGCCGCTGACGGCAGGAGTTCTGGAGGTCATCGCGGTGCGAACGCGGAGCGGCGGCGCCCGGAGTGGGAGCCGCCGCGTGAGGGGGCCGGGGGGCGAGCGGCGTCGCGCGCGCGCGCGTCGGCGCCGGCGGCGGTCACGTCACTTGCTGGACTGCACGACGGATCGGCCGAAGCTGATCTCGCCGTTGTCGATGCGGATGTTGAAGCCGCAGTCGGGATTGTTGCACACCCACGCCTTGTACTCGATCGAGGCGCCGTCGCGGCCGTAGTCGCTGAGCGGCAGGAGCGTCCCACGGTCGCACTTGCGGCAGGCGGGGAGCTGCGGGATGGTCACGTCGGATCCTCGCGGGTCGCCGCGGTCGGCCGGGCAGGTCGGGCGCGGCGCGTCAGACGCGATGCGCCCGGTTCCACGGGTAGTCGCGCTCGAACGCCTCCTCGAACTCGAAGACGCCGACGAACTCGTCGCGCGTGTCGCTCGGGAGGCTGATGAGAAGGCCGAGGTCGACGAGGGTGAAGACGATGTCGCCGAGGTCGGCGGTGCAGCGCACGCCCCAGTGCTCGAGCACGACGCGCGCGAGGACGCCGAAGCGCTCCAGGGCGAGGTCGCGGCACGCGCCGGCGAGCTCGGCCCCGCTGATGTGGCGGCGCTCCGGGAGGCGGTGCTGCGCGAACTCGAGCGCGGAGAGCACGAACAGGTACGCCTGCTCGTGGAAGCGCCGCTCCCGCAGCCGAATCCGATCCATCACGCCGTCGCGAAACGCGAGCTCCGACACCGACTCTCCAGGCACGTTGTGACCGCGCCCCCCGCCAGCGTGCGCCGGCGCGCCAAGGGACCGCGACAAGATGGGCAGGGAGCGCAGCAGGGGCAAGTTGCCTGGACGGCCTATCGCGGTCCGGGCGGAACGGGCTCCTAGAACGACGACGGGGAGTGGCACCAGGCCACTCCCCGCCGCGTCCGTCGGCGCCGAGCTCCCCAGAGGGTGAGCTAACGCGTGAACTGGAAGAATGCCGAGAGCTGCTGGCCGTCCTTGAACGTCATCGTGACCTTGCGGCACGTGCCGGCCCAGGCGGCGTCCGTCTTCCAGACGTAGACGTACTGGCCGGTACCCGCGTCGAAGTGCAGAGAGCTGGTGGGGTCCGACAGAGTCTCATCGACCGTCGTCTCGGCGTCGCCGTCGCACTTGTACGGAGCCGAGCTCGGCGAGCCGGCCGCGAAGATCTCGAGACCCTGGTTCCCGCCGAGCGTGAACTTGAGCGGGATCGACCGGCCGGCCTTCGCCCTGTTCTCCGCCAGCGGCCGCGTGAAGCCGGGGTTGGTCACGGGCGGGAAGAAGCCCGTGAGGTCGTAGAGCGTCTCCACGGCGCCGAAGAGGCTGAAGCCCGTGTCGGTCGTCGTGCCGGTGGTCTTGCCGCCCAGCCCGAGGTGCACCGCGTACGCCGGCGTCGGCGCGAAGACCGACAGCACGTCGCTCATGATCCGCGAGGCGAAGCGAGCTGCCGACCCGCCCAGGCCTCTGCGCGCCGGGCGGTCGGCCTGGCCGATGTCCGACGGCTCGGTGCAGGTCACGAGGCCCGCCGCCTCCGCATCCAGCGGGAAGATCACGACGCCGGCGGCGTCATGCTTCTGCTTGGCGATCCTCAGCCGCTCGTACAGCGTCCCGTCGCCCGGATCGAAGACGCAGGTGGCCCACAGGATCCCGGGACCCATCGGCTGCGACGGGAACACCTCGACCCGGTAGTACGGCCCGAACTGCGACTGCTCCTCCAGCGGAACCGTGAAGGGCACGCCCTCGATGATCGTCGCACGATCCAGCGTCACGATGGTGCCCGGCTGCAGCGCGGCGGCCGGGAACCGGATCGCGGATTGCAGCGACGGCGCCGTGATCAGGCCGCTCCCGTCGGCGCCGATGACGATGACCGCGGCGTCGGGCACGGCCACCTCGCCGGCTACGAGCGCGTTGAGCGTCTCGATGAGAGTCAGCACCGCCTCGTGCGTCGTCGGCGGGTTCTCGTCGCCGCCCGGGTCGTTCAGGTTGCCGTCTTCTTCGAGGTCGACCGTGAGGGCGATCAGCTGGTCCGCGACGGCCCGCGCGCCCGCGTAGTCGCCGGCCCGCAGCTTCCGCTGCAGCTCCTGGAAGTAGGAGCTCGCGCCCGCGATGTACTTCTCGGGGAACAGCTGGGCGATCTGCTGTGAGAGCGGCGGTGCCCCCACGCTGAGCGAGGGGCGCTCGCCCGCTCGGTTGGGGCTCGTCGCGCGGTCGCCGGTGCAGCTCACGACGACCGTCATGAGAAGCACGGCGAGCAGCGCGGAGGTTGTGCGGCGTCGCATTTTGGGGGCTCTCCGGTGTGGCGTGGGGGACTTCGAGACTACCGACAGGATACGACAATAGAAAACGCACGCGGCGCACAGAGGGCGCCCGCATGGGGACCGAATTGCCTGCGGAGATGTCTACGGCATGTCGCCGGGTCGTTCTCCGGCCGTGACGGGAGCGTCCGCGCGCCGTCTAGCGCGCGCCCACCAGGCGTCTGAACCGCGGGTCGTTCTCGAGGTCCTTCCACCACCAGTTCGTCTGCCGCGCGAACCCCTCGCGGTGATCGGGGAAGACCGTGAAGTACTGCGTGAGCAGCGAGATGGCCTCGTCCTTGTCATTGAGACGCAGGTGGATGAGCGCCTCCCACGCCTTGAACTCGGCCGCCGTCTCGGCGTCGAGCTCGGCGTCCGCGCGCACGCGCGCGAGCACGTGCCGCGCGCTGTCCGGCCGCTCCGCCGCGGCGATCGCCGACGCCACCCAGATGAGCTGCTGCCGGCCGACGACGTCGCGCATGGCTGCGGGCGTCAGCGCGACGATCGAGTCGCGTCGGGCCCACGCCTCGGCGATGCGCGCCGGTGCGCCCAGCTCCGGGGTCGCGCGCCCGATGCCGAGCAGCACGAGGCGGCACTCCTGGAAGCGCGACTCCTCGGGGAAGCGGCGCCGCCCCTCGTCGCAGTACTTGCTCGCCTCCCCCCAGCTGCCGAGATCGTGGGAGGTGAGGAACAGGCGGTGCACGATGTCGTCCGCCTTCTCGAGGTACGCGTCCGCCTTGTAGGCGCGCAGCGCCATGATGTTCGCGTCCGCCACCTCGTACGTGCGGTAATACAGGGAGCTCAGCGTCGTGAGCGCGCCGGCGTGGTTCGGGTCGATCGCGATGGCCCGCTCCAGGTCCGCCCGCGCGCGCGCCAGCTCCGCCGGCCCCTGCTGCCGGTCGTCCGCGAAGTAGCGCCGGTAGCGCTCGTAGCGCACGTCACCGCGCACGGTGAGCGCGTCCGCGTCGCCCGAGTCGCGCGCCGCCGCGCGCTCGGCGATCGCGAGCGCGCTGTCGAGCCAGGGGCGCGCCGCGGGACCACGCTCGGCAGTGGCGCGCTCGTAGAGCACGCGCGCGCGCAGGACGAGGGGAGCGAGCCAGTGCCCGTCGGCCGTCGCCGAGAGCGCGAGCAGCGAGTCCGCGGCGCCCGCGAGGCGCACGGCCTCCGGCCCCCGCGCGGCGGCGCGCGCCGCCGCGGCGTCCTTGCGCGTACGCTCGGCGCGCTGGTACAGCGTCCACGCCTCGACGCTGGACGTCGCGGCCCGCGTCTCGCCGAGCCGCACCTCGCTGCCGATCCACTGGCGGAGGAGCTCCGTGAGCTTCGAGCCGGCGGACCCGTACAGCGCGAGCGCGCTGTCGCGCGGCAGCAGGACGTCGCCGCCCTGCATGCGGTTGCCGTTCGCGTCGAGGACGCGGAACGACACCCGATACTTGTCCTTCTCGCGGCTGATGAGGCCGCGCACGAGCGTCCCGACCTGGAGCGACGCCGCCACGGAATCGTCGCGCACCTCGCGGCCGAGGAACGGCAGCACGCCGTTGCGCGACACCACGCTGAAGCCGCTCACCTGCCGGAGCTGGTCGATCAGCGACTCGGTGACGCCGTCCGCGAGCGCGCGCGCCTGCTCGTCCGCGGTGTCCGCGACGTCGAAGTACATCACGGCGACGTTGTTCTTGTTCGTCGCCGCGCTCCCCGTCGTCGGCTTGAGCACGAGCTTCCACCCGAGCCCGCCGCCGGCGGTGGCGAGCAGCACGCCGGCGGCGATCGCGACGGCGCGCTGCCGGCGCCGCTGGCGCTCGACGATCCGCGTGACCGAGCGCGTCCCGCGCATCGTCGCCCGCATCGTCGCGCGGCGCATCGTCGCGCTGCCCGTGGCCGCCATCGCGAGCGCGTCGCGGAACTGCGCCATGGTCGGGAAGCGGTCCGCCTGAGTCTTCTCGAGCGCACGGAGGATCGCGTCCTCGACGTCGTCGGGGATGCTCCCGCGCACCACCTGCAGCGAGGGGACGTCCTCGAGCGCCGCGCGCGCCATGATCGCCTGCGCCGTCGGTCCGGTGAACGGCGTCTCGCCGATCAGCATCTCGTAGAGCGTCGCGGCGAGGCTGTACTGGTCGCTGCGCCCGTCCACCGCGGTGCCCATGAACTGCTCGGGGCTCATGTACGCCGCGGTGCCGACGGCCGTGCCGGTCGCCGTGAGCTTGCTCGTCCCCTCGTCCACGGCGCGCGCGATGCCGAAGTCGGCGAGCAGCGCGTGCCCGCCCTGCAGGAGGATGTTCTCCGGCTTGATGTCGCGGTGCACCACGCCGTACATGTGCGCGTGGCTCAGCGCGTCGGCGACCTCGCACGCGATCCCGATCGCGTCCTCGAGCGGGAGCTGCGTCTCGCGCCGGATGCGGTCGCGCAGCGACTCCCCCTCGACGTACGGCATCACGTAGTACAGCAGTCCGTCCGCCGCCCCCGACTCGTGCAGCGAGAGGATGTGCGGGTGGCTCAGCTTCGCCGCGATCTGGATCTCGCGCAGGAACCGGTCGGCGCCGACGTGCGCGGCGAGGTCGGGGTTCAGGACCTTGATCGCGACGTGGCGCGCGTGCCGCGCGTCGTGCGCGAGGTACACGGTCGCCATTCCCCCACGCCCGAGCTCACGCTCGACCAGGTATCGGTCGCCCAGGGCGGCCTGCAGGCGGGGAATTAGATCCGACACGGCGGGGGCGCGGGAAAGGAGCCGTATTAGAAGGTTCTAGCATACGGCTGTTTGATGCGCCGCGCCAGCACGACTTGAGGCGAGCGCGACCTCGCGCCGGTCCGTTCCGGTGGGCATTTCTGCCCACCGGAACCACCCCGCCCGCCTAGCGCCGGGCGTCCGCCGGCATGGGGTACAGCGGGAAGGAGAGCGCCATCTCGCGCACCTCGCCCTTCAGGGCCGCGAGCGCCGCGTCGTCGGCCGCGGCCGCCAGCGCGCGATCGATCAGCTCGGCCACCCGCGCCATCTCCGCCTCGCGCATGCCGCGCGTTGTGACCGCCGGCGTACCCACGCGGATGCCGCTCGTGACGAACGGCGACTGCGTCTCCTTCGGCACCGTGTTCTTGTTGACGGTGATCCCCGCCTTGTCGAGCGCCTGCTCGGCGACCTTCCCCGTGAGCCCCTTGCTGCGCAGGTCGATCAGCATGAGGTGGTTGTCGGTGCCGCCCGACACCACGTGGAACCCGCGCTCGACGAGTGACGCGGCCAGGGCCCGCGCGTTCGCGACGACCTGCGCGCAGTACGTCTTGAACGAGGGGTCGAGCGCCTCCTTGAACGCCACCGCTTTCGCCGCGATGACGTGCTCGAGCGGCCCACCCTGCAGCCCCGGGAAGACGGCCTTGTCGATCGCCTTCTGGTGCTGGGCCTTGCAGAGGATCATGCCGCCGCGCGGGCCGCGCAGCGTCTTGTGCGTCGTCGTCGTGACGACGTCGGCGTGCGGCACCGGCGACGGGTACACGCCCGCCGCGACGAGCCCCGCGAAGTGCGCCATGTCCACCATGAGCAGCGCGCCGACCTCGCGCGCCGCCTCCGCGAACGCGGCGAAGTCGAGGACGCGCGAGTACGCACTGTACCCCGCGATGATCATCTTCGGCCGGTGCTCACGGGCGAGCCGCCGCATCCCGTCGTAGTCGAGCAGCCCGTCGTCGTTCACGCCGTACGAGACGGCGTGGTACGTCTTGCCGGAGAAGTTCACCGGCGAGCCGTGCGTGAGGTGGCCGCCGTTCGAGAGGTCCATGCCGAGGAACGTGTCCCCCGGCTCGAGGAACGCGAAGAACACGGCGGCGTTGGCCTGCGCGCCGGAGTGCGGCTGCACGTTCGCGTGGTCCGCGCCGAAGAGCCGCTTCGCGCGGTCGATCGCGAGCTGCTCGACCTGGTCCACGACCTCGCAGCCGCCGTAGTAGCGCCGCCCCGGGAGCCCCTCGGCGTACTTGTTCGTGAGCGGCGAGCCCATCGCCTCGAGCACCGCCGGCGAGACGAAGTTCTCGCTCGCGATCAGCTCGAGCCCCTCGCCCTGCCGCTCGGTCTCCAGCTCGACGAGCCGCGCGATCTCGGGATCGGCCTCGCTCAGCGCGCTCCCCGGCGGCGAGCGGTCCCACTCGGACCAGCGAATCACGTGTAGGGCTCCGTGTTAGGGCAGTTGACGAATGCTAAGGGAGCAGGGAGCTCCCTACTCCGTCTTGTTCGGCCACTGCGGCCACGTCCGCACCATCCCCCGCACCTCGGCGAGGCGGCGCTCGGCGAGGCGGTCGGCGGCCTGGTAGCTCGGGATGCCGTCCTGCCGCGCGATCTCGAAGACGCCGATGATCGTATTGTAGATGTCGTCCGCCTTGCGGAGCGAGCGCTGCGCGTCCCAGCCCGCGAGCTCGCTGTAGACGTTGATGACGCCGCCGGCGTTCGCCACGTAGTCGGGCGCGTAGAGAATGCCCTTCGCCTCGATCTCGTGGCCGTGGCGCTCCTCGAGGAGCTGGTTGTTCGCCGCGCCCGCGACGATCTCCACCTGGAGCTGCGGGAGCGTCTTGTCGTTGATGACGCCGCCGAGCGCGCACGGCGCGAAGATGTCCGCCTTCTGCGCGTAGATGTCTTTCGCGCCGACGGCCGTCGCGCCGGTCTCGGACACGACCTGCTTCACCTTCACGGCGTCGATGTCGCCCACGATGAGGCCGGCGCCGGCGCCGGCGAGCTCGCGGGCGAGGTAGTAGCCCACGTGCCCGCACCCCTGGACGGTCACGGTGCGTCCGGAGAGGTCGTCC
>JBJMNJ010000481.1:0-9363 GCA_045804325.1 Gemmatimonadaceae bacterium | reverse complement strand
CGCGCGCGGGCGCCGCGCCCGCCGGCGCCGCGCGCGCCACCGTGACGTGGCTGGCGCCCTACTCCCACAAGAACAGCGCGCCCCCGTCCTACACGGTCGCCGCGAGCCCGGGCGGCATCGGCGTGACGGTGAGCGCCGCGTCCCTCACCGCCACCGTCGGCGGGCTCGCGAACGGGACGACGTACACGTTCACGGTCGTCGCCGCGAACTCGGCGGGGAGCGGCCCGGCGTCCGCGCCGTCGAACCCCGTCACGCCGAAGCCGGCGGGCGCCGACACGACGCCGCCGCCCGACACCACGACGCCGCCCGACACGACCGCGCCGCCCGCCCCGCCGTCCGGCACGGGGCGCTGGGTGAGCGGCTACTACGTCGGCTACCAGCGCAGCCTGCAGCCGCCGAGCGAGATCGACTTCTCGTCGCTGACGCACGTCATCATGGGGCGCGTCCGGCCGAGGTCCGACGGCACGCTCTACACCGACTTCGACATCGACAACGTCAACGGTCCCGCGGTCGCACGCGAGGTGAGCACCCGCGCGCACGCCGCAGGCCGCAAGGCGATCCTCATGGTCGGCGGCGCGGGCGAGCGCGCGGGGTTCGTCGCCGCCGCGTCGTCCGCCACCCGCCCGACGTTCGTGACGAGCCTCCTCAGGGCGATGGACGACTACGGCTACGACGGCCTCGACGTCGACTGGGAGCCGCTCGAGTCCACCGACCAGCCGCTCGTGATCGCGCTCGTCCAGGCGCTGCGGGCGGCGCGCCCCGGCGTCCTCATCACGTTCCCGGTCGGCTGGGCGAACACGAACTTCCCGAGCTGGACGAGCAGCTGGTTCGCGCAGCTCGCGCCGCTCGTCGACCAGCTCAACATCATGACGTACGACATGGCCGGCCCGTGGAGCGGCTGGACGAGCTGGCACAACTCGGCGCTGGCCGGGCACGCGTCGTCGCACCCGAGCTCCGTCGCCGGGAGCGTGCAGGTCTACCGCGGCCTCGGCATCTCCGCGTCCAAGCTCGGAGTCGGCATGGCGTTCTACGGCCAGTGCTGGCGCGGCGTCACCGGCCCGAACCAGTCGATCGGCTCGAGCTCGCTCGTCGCGAGCGACAACGTCATGAGCTATGTGAACATCATGGCGAGCTACCACAGCGCGGGCGCGGCGCGCTGGGACGACGTCGCGCAGGTCCCCTACCTCAGCTTCGGGTCGGCGACGGGGCCGCAGGGGTGCACCTACGTGACGTACGACGACGCGCGCTCCGTCGCCGCCAAGGGCGACTTCGTCCGCGCGCAGGGGCTCGGCGGCGCCATCGTCTGGACCATCTCGCAGGGCTACCAGGCGTCGGCGCCGCTGGGGCAGCGCAACCCGCTCCTCGCGGCGGCCTACGCCGCCATCGCGCCCTGACGGGGCGCGGCGCGCCCGCGGAACCGTCCGGCGGGCGCGCCGGCGCCTAGGGGGCGCCGGCCCCGACCGCGGGACGCGGCGCGGGCCACCCGGGGACCCGGATGAGCCGGTTCCCTCCGAGCGCAAGCCACGCGCGCGCCGCGAGCGCGATGAGGACCACCGAGGCCGCGAAGTACGCCGGCCACAGCGCCTCGTACCGGACCGGCCACCGCATCCCGCAGAAGTAGTACACGTAGAACTGCACGACGAAGATCCACACGGACGACCGGCCGATCTCGGCCAGCCGGTCCGTCGCCCACGTCAGGCGGCCGCGGTCCATCGCGAGCGTCAGCACCGCCGCCATGCCGAGCGCGATGGCGCCGTACATCAGCATGTAGCCGGGCGACGGCGGCCGCTTGCCGAACGGCGTGAGCAGGAGGTGCAGCGCCCCCGCGCGGGACGCCGGCCAGACGCGCGGCAGCGCCACGCGCGCCGCGAGGGCGGCGAGCGCGCCCCCGAGGAACAGGCGCGACCACCGCAGCAGCACGCCGGCCGCCGACGGCGCGCGCGACGCGCCGCGCGCCGCCCGCGGCTCCGGGAGGCTCTCCCCGATCACCGTGCCGAGCAGGTACACGCCGAGCCACGGGATCAGGGGGAAGTTGTACGGGATCCACGTGTCGCCCGCCGAGCCGAACAGCGCCTCCTGCAGGACGCGCAGCGGCAGCGGCGCGTCGGGCGGCGCGGCGAGGATCACCGCCCACGAGACGGCGACGAGCGCCGCCGCGGTGAGTACGCGCGCCCGCGCGCCGGTGCGGGCGACGATCCACGGGCCGACGAGCAGCGCGAACGCGATGGTGTCCGTGATGAAGATCGTGCGCGCCGCGCGGTCCAGCCCCCCCACCGCGTAGAGATGGCTCGGCACGAGGAGCGCGTGCACCACCGTGAGGAGGAACACCGCGCGCTCCCGGAGCTTGCTCACGAAGCGGTGCAGCGTCGCGGGGCTGTGGCGCGCCGTGTAGCCCAGCGTCATGCCGCTGATGAGCATGAACGCCGGCGACGCGATCATCCCGAGCGCGCGGAAGAGCACGTAGCTGCGCCGGTGCGCCACCACGACGTCCACGAAGTGCGAGAAGCAGACGAACAGCATCGCCAGCCCGCGCGTCGCGTCGATGGAGCGCAACCGGGTGAGGCGGCCGGTCCCCACAGGCGCGGCCGGATCGGACGCAACGGGGGGATGAGGCGCGATGCCACGCGACGGCGGGACGGCCACGCCCTCTGCACGGGTCAACGTGGTGGCGCTCGGTGAGAAGGTCGGGGGCGGCCGACGTGCGCGGGCGGTGCGGTGTCGCGGCGTCGCCGTGCGCTCCCTCCCCAAACTAACGGGGACGGGGCCGAGGTGGGGCGATAGATCGGTGCGGGGCCGTGCAGTCGCGCGACCGGCGCGGCGCTCACCCGGGCGCCGAGCCCGCGCGCGAAGAAGTCGCGCAGGCGCGCGCCGAACGTCGGCGCGTGCGTCGCGTACGCGCCGTGCGTCGCGCCGGCCACGATCCACAGCGCCTTCGGCTCCCCCGCGCGCGCGAACAGCCGGCGGGCGTCGGCGCTGCTGACGACGGGGTCGCCGGCGACGGCGAGCAGGAAGAGCGGCCGCGGCGCGATGCGGTGCACCACTTCGAGCGCGCTCGGGCTCGCGAGGTCCACGCCTGCCGTGCGGAGCGCGAGGCGCGCCCCCCAGCGCCGCAGCCGGTTCGGCGAGTCGAACTCGTGGTCGACCTCCGAGCCCAGGTCGGCCGGCGTGCTCGCCAGCGCGACGGCGCGCAGCCGCGCGTCCGCCGCGGCCACCTGCGCCACGACGTACCCGCCGTCGGAGAAGCCGTACGCGCCGACGCGCCCCGGGTCCACGCCGGGCTGCGCGCGCACGAAGTCGACGGCCGCCCGCAGCGCCGCGCGCCCCGAGGGGCCGAGCCAGGGCGCGCGGCCCCCGCTCTCCCCCTGCGTCGGCCAGTCGAACAGGAGCACGCCGAACCCGCCGGCGGCGAGCTCGCGCGCCTCGGGCCACATCGACGCGCGCGTGGCGAGCGTGCCGTGGCAGACCACGACCGCCGCGCCGTTGCGCGAGGGGACGAGCCACCCGCGCAGCGTGGCGCCGTCGGGGCTCGCGAACTCCACGGCGCGCGCACCGAGCGCCACGCCGTCCGGCGGCAGCGCCACCGGGGACGGGCGCGGACCGACCGAGCCCGCCTCCCACCGGTACACGCGCACCGCCGGCACGGCGAGCAGCGCCGGCACGGCGAGCAGCGCCGCGAGCGCGAGCACCGCGGCGGCGGTGCGCACCCGACCGGGGCCGCGCGGCCGCGCGCTCACCCCGCGCGTCCGGCGCGCGCCGCGCGCGCGACCATGTGCAGCAGGTCCGCGACCGTCGCGACGCTCATCACGTCCGCCGGCGCGAGGCTCACCCCGAACGCCGCCTCGAGGGAGAGCAGGATGTTCACGGTGCCGAGCGAGTCCCACGCCTCGACGTCCTGCGGGCGCGTCTCCGGCGCCGGCGGCGCGTCGAGGCGCAGCGTCTCCTGCACGACGCGCCGCACCTCGTCGAGCGTGAGCGGGCGCCCGCCCGCGTCCCCCGCGCCGGCGTCCACGGGGCGCGCGGGGACGCCCGCGACCCGCGCGCCGGCGGGCACGTCGCCGCTGACGACGCTCCCCGCCACCACCGTGGCGCCCGCGCCGATCCGCGCGCCGCGCAGGATGGTCACGCGGCTCCCGATGCGCGCCCCGGGCCCGACGCGCACGGGCCGCGCCGCCCCGGCCGCGGCGTGGTCGCCCACCTCGTGGAAGTCCGTGTCCATGATCATCACGAACGCGCCGATCTCGGCGTCGTCCCCGATCGACACCTCGCCGTGCACCGCGATGCCGACCCCGTGCCCGAGGCGCACACCGCGCCCCACGGTGAGGCGCCCGCCGGGGCCGACCGCGAGGTGCGTCACGACCGGGCGCGACGCGATCTCGACGTCGTCGCCGAGGTCGATGCGGCCGAGGTTCTCGACGTGGGGGCGCCCGAGGAGGCGCACGTTGCTCCCCACGCGGTCGCAGGCGCGCAGCCAGACGCGGCGGCGCCACGCGCCGGCCAGGCCGTCACGCCTCGACATGCGCCTCCGACTCCCACTGCACGGCGACGCACGCCGGCTGCGGATACGGCTCGGCCGCGTCCCACACGAACTCCGTCCCCTCGGGCGACTCCGCGCGCACGGCGAAGCCCGAGGCGCGCCAGAAGTCGAGGCACGGCCGGTTCTTCTTCGTGGGCACGTACGCGGCGACGACCTCGCGCGCGCCGCGCGCCCTTCCCCACTCCACCGCGAGGTGCGCCATGGACTCCTCGATGCGGCGCCCCATGACGCGGCAGCTGAGCACGAAGTCGGTGACGACGCAGCGGTCGCCCACCATCTCGAGCGAGAGGATTCCCGTGAGGCCGGCCGAGCCGAGCTTGTCGGACACCGTGATGGGGAGGACCGCACGCCCGTCGCCGCGGGCCCACTCCGCGAGCTCCACCTCGCTGAGGCGCCGCGTGCGGAGGTTCATCTGGTTCGTCTTGTTCAGGAGCTGGGCGGTGCGGGCGAGGTTCGCCGGCCCGAGGGGCTCGACGAGGGCCTCGATGCCGAGGCTCAGGAGCCACTCGTCGAGGGAGCCCACCCGCGTGCGCAGCGTCTCGCGCTGACGCTCGGCGGCGTAGAGCTTCGTGCGCTCGCGGTCCTCGGCGCTGATCGCCGCGACGTCGAAGCAGCGGAGCGCCGCGAGCGCGCTGCGATAGAGCAGCTTGTCCTCGGGCCACTCGGGCACGAAGACCTCGGGCAGCGCGTCGCGCACGCGCGCGCGCTCGCGCGGGTTGTCGTCGACGAACACGACCGACTGCAGGCCCAGGTTCAGCTCCGCCGCGATGTCCGCGATGTTCTGCGCCTTGTCCTGCCAGTTGATGCGCCAGGCCACGAGGTCGTCCGGCCGGATGACCATCTCGGGGTGCGAGCGCATCGCCTCGAGCGCGACCTCCTCGGTATTCTTGCTGACGACCGCGAGCACGACGCCGCGCTTCGTCAGCGCCTTGGCGGCGCGCTGGAAGTCCACGAACGCCTCGCCGACGCTGTCGTGGCCGCCGAGCTGCAGCGCCTCCCAGCCCACGTCGCCGACGATGCCGCCCCAGAGCGTGTCGTCGAGGTCGAGGACGAGGAGCTTGCGCGCCTGCCCGGCGAGCGCGCGCGCGGCCGCCTTCACGTCGCGCGCCGCCTCGGCGAAGACCTCGGGGTGGTACGGCACCTTGCCGAGGTACCAGCCGCGCTCCGTCGCCGCCCCGCGCGGGGCGGCGGCGAGCCAGCGCTGGGCGTCGAGCACGAAGACGTTGGCGTCGCCGGCGAGCTCCTGCGCGAGCGCGGCGTTCATGAGCCCCAGCGCCCACGCCACGCCGCCCGGCCGCAGGTCGAGCGGGCCGAGGCCGCGCTCCCACGGCGCCGCGGTCCACGTCGCCACGAGCACGAGGCGGAACGTGCCGGCGCTTCGGCGCACGAGCTCGCAGAACGCGCGCACGTCGGCGACCAGCTCGTCGGCGCCGACGGCCTCGCCTTCCTGCAGCCGCCGGAACGCGGGCGAGGACACCTCGGGGCGCGGCCAGACGAGCACGAAGTCGGCGGCGTCCGCCGGCGCGTCGCGGAGGAGCGTGCCGGGAATCTGGCAGTACGGCGCGTCCACGACGCGCATCACGGGCCCCTCGGCGGCGTCGGCGAGGCGTAGCGCGAGGTCGCCGACGGTGAAGTCGGCGAGCACGAGGCCGCGTTGCTCCTTCATGCCGCGCCCGAGCACCGCCGTCGGCGGCTCGGCGGACGGCGTCGGGAGCGCCGTCGCAGCCTCGGGGCCCGGCGTCGCGGCCGGCTCGGCGTCGGCGATGCGGCGCAGCACGCGCGCCGGGATGCCGGCCGCGACGACACCGCCCGGGAGCTCGCCACTCACGACGCTGCCGGCGGCCACGACGGTGCCGGGCCCGATGCGCGAGCCGGGGAGCACCGTGACGCGGCCGGCGAGCCACACGCCGTCGCCGACGTCGATGGGCGCGGCGCCCGTCTCGGCGCCGTCGGCCGGCTCGCGCTCGTGATCGGCGAGGATGCAGTACGGGCCGAGGCTGACGCCGTCGCCGAGGCGCACGGCCGACGCGGCGGCGATGAGGGTGCCGTAGTTGATGGCGACGCCGCTGCCGATCGCGACCTCGCCGCCCGCGAACGCGCGGAGCTCCACGGGGCTGAACGTCGAGTTGATCACGACGTCGTCGCCGATGACGAGGCGGCCGTCGTTGCGCACGATCGGGCGGCCGACCGTCCGCACGCGCCGGCCGAGCCGGTCGGCCGAGCGGAGCGCGCGGCGCGCGCGCGCGAGCGCGGCGACGTAGCGCCACCCCTTCGCGAGGCGCGCGCCGAGCGGCAGACCGCGGTCGCGGGCGAGGCTGCGGCGGATGTTGGAGAGGAGGCGGGAAGGCATCGCGCGGGTGCGGATCGCGTGTCGGGGCGGCGAGGTGGTCAGGTGGGCCGCGTGCGCACGCGCGCCGAGGCGGGCAGTCGCCACGTGCGGAGCACGACGCCGACGAAGGCCGGGTCCTCCACGAGGTAGCGTCGCCAGAGCCGCCGGGGCTCCTGGAGCAGGCGGTGCAGCCACTCGAGGCCCAGGCGCGAGACCCAGCGCGGGGCGCGCCGGACGTGGCCCGTGAGGAAGCTGAGGCTGACGCCGACGCCGACGAGGACCGCGGGCGCCACGGCGCCGCGCAGCCGCGCGCTGAGGCGCTCCTGCTTCGGCGCGCCGAGCGCGACGAGCACGACGTCCGGCCGCGCCGCGCGGATGCGCGCCGCGATGGCGCGCTCGCCCGCGTCGTCCCCCTCGGTGGTCACCGTCGGCGAGTCGACGCCGACGACGTTCACGCGGTGTTGGCGGCGGAGGAGCTCCGCGGCCGCGTCGGCGACGCCCGGCGCGCCGCCGAGCAGGTAGACGCGCCATCCGCGCTCGGCGGCGGCCTGCATCAGCGGCAGCACCAGGTCCGAGCCGGACACCTTCTCCGGCAGCCGCGTGCCGAGGAGGCGGGCCGCCCAGAGGATGGGCGCGCCGTCCGCGAGGACCAGGTCCGCGCGGGCGTACACGTCGCGGAACGCCGCGTCGCGCTCGAGGCGCACGACGTGGTCGACGTTCGGCGTGACGACGATCCCGCCGCGCCCGAGCGCGACGAGCTCCGCGATGACCTCCAGCGCGCCGCGCAGGCGGAGCGCGTCGATCCACGCGTAGCCGATGCGCACCTGGCGCAGCGGCGTGCGCGACGTGGGCGCGGCGTCGCGCTGGTCGCGCGCGGTGTGCCAGAGGGAGCCGTGCATGAGTCGCTCGCCCGATCAGCCGCGCGGCGCGCCGGCGCGCCGCGCGAGGGTGATCTCGACGACGTTGATCGAGTAGGGTGGCAGCGTCACGCCGAACGCGGCGCCGGTGGCGGCCACGCTGGAGTCGGGACGCAGCCCGCCGGCGGCGCCGGCGTACGTGAAGAGGCGCCGGCCCGCCGCCGTGCCGCAGCTCGCGTGGTCGACGCGCGCGACGGCGGCGCGCTCCGGGTCCGGGTTGAGCAGCACGGCGACGAGGCGCGTCGCGGCGGAGTCGCGCGACGCGAAGAGCGAGAGGCCCGGCGCCGCGCGCGTAGGCACCGACCAGTCGAGGAACGCGGCGCCCCGGCCGTCGTAGTCGCGGAACGCGCGAAAGGCGTGGAACGCGGGCGAGTCCTCGGGCGGATACGTCCAGTAGAACGCGGAGTGCAGGCCGAGCTGCCCGAAGCGGCCGAGCGCCTCCGCCGCGGCGAGCCCGCCGCTCATGTGCGTCGGCGCGCCGAAGCTCCACTCGCCGATCGAGATCCCGCGGCCGGGATATTCGCGCGCGATCCACTCCCGCAGGCGCGGGATGAGGCGCACCGGCTCGTCGATCCACGACTCGTCGACGTACGTCGAGTCCCAGAGCGCGCGCGTCGCGCGAATGCGCCGCGCGGCGGTCTCGGGGTCCCTGGCGCCATCGTCGCCGCCGACTCCCGCGCCCATCGGGTAGAAGTGCACGTCGACGACGTCGAGCACGCGGACGCCCGTGCGGCGCTCGTGCTCGCGCAGCCGCCGCAGGTACCACGGGAGCAGCGGGACGTTGCCGTGCCGCAGGCGGTCGGGGCGCAGCCAGAACCCGCGCTGCGCATCCACCGCGGAGAAGAAGTACCCCGGCCACCCCCAGGCGGCCGGGCCGGCGATGAGCGCGCCGGGGTCCGCGCGGCGGATCGCCGTGCCGTAGCGGATCGTCCGCTCCAGCAGCTCGTCGTACGAGACCGGCTCCGGATGCACGTCGCGGTGCGTCGAGTTCCAGAGCATCGGCTCGTTGTCGAGGATGTACGTCTGGACGTCGCGCCCCCAGCCGCCCGAGTCCCGGCGAGCCCTGATGGCCGCCGCCCACGCGCCGACGCTCCCCGGCGACGACGGCACGCTCGCCCGCTCGGGCGGCACGCGGATGAGCGAGCCGTCGGCCGCGACGCCGTTGCCCGCGTCCGGCACGTCGGGATCCGCGTACTGCTGCGCGCCGTCGAGCCGGACGGAGAACGAGTGCCCGGAGTCGGCTGCCGCCACCCAGTCGAGCATCGGGACGGTGAGCGACGTCGCGACGCCGCGCACGCGGTTCGAGTCGAGGAAGTCGCGGTAGCTGAACGCGTCGCGGCCCGTGTAGTTCACGTTCCGGAAGTACCAGTCGGACGCCATGTTCCACGCGTGGCCGTCGCGCCAGTTGAAGCGCGAGGCAGGGTTGCCGCCCCAGCGCCGCGCGCCGGGCCGCATCCGCCACACGTACGCGTCGCGCGCGTCCCTCATGAAGTCGAACGCGACGCCGTAGATCATGGGGCTGATGGGCCGCGCGCCCGCGGCGCAGTCGATGCGCAGCGCGCCGGGGTCCGCCGACGCGGCCG
>JBJMNJ010000480.1:0-13150 GCA_045804325.1 Gemmatimonadaceae bacterium | reverse complement strand
GGAAGGATGCCCCAATCTACGGACGCGCGAGCGATTCCCCGTCACGCGCCGGGTATACTGGGCCCGGATCGGGCCACCGGCGCTCCCGGCGCGTTCAGATCTCCCAGTTCGACAGCACCATCCCCCGCTCCGGCCGCCGCTCCGCGTGCCCCGGCCACGTCATGCGCAGGTCCGTCCAGCGCACCCGCCCCCCGGCCGCGATCAGCATCGCGTACGCGTCCTCGTACTCCCCCTGCACGCGGATCGCCGCGCGCCGCGTCGCGCTCCGCCGCGCGTAGTCGGCCACCTGTCGCGACACCGCATCCACGTCCCCTTCCTCAGCGACCACGAGCTTCAGGACGCGCAGCTCCTCCCGCGAGCGCCCCTCGACGAGCGGCGCGGCGTGGCAGAGCGCGAACCCCGCGAGCCGACCCCCCGCGAAGTGCAGCACCGTGTCCCCGAGCCCGAGCGACTCCGTCAGCTCGATCTCGCGCGTGAAGTCGTAGCCCGGGACCAGCGCGCCCGTCAGCGCCCGGCACTCCGCGAGCGCGTCGTCCCGCGCGGCGCGGTTCAGGCGTCCGAGCAGCACCGGCGCCTGGTCGGCGTGGGCCGCGTCGAGCGTCACCGTGAGCGTGAGGCGGCCGGGGCGGAAGCCGAGCGCCGAGTAGAAGCCGATGTTGTCCATCGTGCGCGGCATCGTCTCGAGGCCGATGACGCGCGCGCTGCGCTGGCGCAGCCACTCCACGCCCGCGCGCACGACGTCCTTGCCGATGCCCGCCCCCTGCGCCTCGGGGCGCACCGCGAGCGGGCCCATCCACCCCTCCGCGCCCGAGAGGTGCACGACGTTGAACGCGACGATCTCGTCGCGCTCGCCGCGCCAGAGCATCGCGCCGTCCTCGGCGTCGTCGATCGCGTACCGCCAGATCGACGGGTTCAGGTGCGGCACGCGCACGCCCACCATGCCGTCGCGCCGGTAGCGCTCCGTGAACGCGTCGCTGAAGACGCCGTTCAGCTCGGCGATGTCGCCGGGCAGGATCCGGTGCGGCCCGTCCACGGCGCGCGGTTGGCGCCAGCTCCGTACGCTCGACATCAGTCGGCCGCCACGTCGTCGAGGGGGTCGAGGCCGCCGGCGCCCGCCGGCTCGCCCGGCTCGCCCTGCGCCACCATCGCCACGCCGCGCTCCTCGTCGTAGCGCACCGTGATCACGCGGTCGAGCCCCTCGCGCACGCCCTCGACGTGCGTGATGAGGATGACCTGCTCGAAGCGGTCGTGCAGGCGGCGCAGCAGCTCCACCACGTTGTGCCGCCGCCCCTCGTCCAGCGACCCGAACACCTCGTCGAGGATCAGCAGCGAGAACGGCTGCCCCGCGCGCTCGGCGATCATCTGCGAGATGGCCAGGCGCAGCACGAGGTTCGCGAGGTCCTCCTCGCCGCCGGAGATGACCGGCTTCGGGAGCCCGTCCTCGTGGAGGACGAAGTCGTACTGCTCGTTGAGCTCGAGCTCCGAGTAGCGCGCGTCCGTGAGCTCCTGAAGGAACGCGCTCGCCAGCTCGGCGATCTCGGGCCGCAGCGCGTGGTTCAGGTCCTCGCGCATCTCGGTGTACGCGCGATCGAGCTCGTCGTGCAGGCGGTGCTCCCCCTGGAGCCCCGCGAGCAGCCCCTGCACGCGCTCGAGCTCCGCCTGCGCCTTCCGCGCCGCCTCGCGCGCCGCCCCCGCCGTGCGCTCGTCGCCGCGCGCGCGCTCGGCCGCGAGCTCCGCGGCGCGCGCGTCGACGCTCGCCCGCTCGTACGCCCGCTCCACCTCGGCGTAGCCTGGCTCCGCGGCGCGCAGCTCGTCGAGCTGCGCCGTCAGCTGCGCGACCGTGCGCTCCGCCGCCGCCCGCTCGCGCGCCACGCGCTCGGCGTCCACGCCGAGCTGCCTGCCGCGCCCCACCGTCGCCTCGCAGCGCACGAGCTCCTTCTCCAGCGGCTCGAGGCGGCGCACGTCGCGGCGCACCTGCTCGTGGCGCTGCGCGTCGTACCCCGCGGGCACGGCGGCCACGTCCTTCTCGAGCGCGACGAGGCGCGCCTCCTTCGCCGCGAGCTCCTTCTCGGCCGACCCGAGCTCCTGCGACGCGCTCTGGCACTTGGCCAGGCGCCGCTCGAGCTGGAGGACCTCCGCCTGCACGGCCTTGCGGCGCTCCTCGAGGTTGCGCACGTCCTCCGGCGCCTCCGCGAGCTGCTCGACGCGCGCCTTGAAGTACGCGCCGTCGACGCGCAGCGTCTCGAGCTGCTCGGCGAGCTCCTCGATCACCGCGTGCGCGTGGCCGCCGAGCGGGCGCGCGCAGACCGGGCACTCGCCGGTCTCGCCGGCGGCCTGGAGGCGGTCGCGGCGCTCCTTCACGTCCGCCCACTGGTCGCGGAGGCTCTGGAGCTTCGTCTCCGCCTCCTGGCGGTCGCGCACCCACTCGGTGCGCAGCGCCTCGAGCGTCTGCGTGACGACGTCGAGGTCCTTGCGGCGCAGCTCGAGCGCGGCAGCCGCCTCGGCCTCGAGCGCGGGCGCCTGCGCGATGCGCGCGTGGCGCTCGCGGAGGCGCACGAGGTCGTCGCCGAGCGCGCGCACGCTCTCGAGGAGCGTCCGGCGGCGCCCCTCCTCGCGGTACTGGTCGTCGAGCCCCCGCAGCGCCTCGCGCAGCCCGGCCAGCGGCGCGAGCTCCTGCTGGAGCCGCTCCACCTCGACCCGCGCGCGCTCCACCTGCGCGAGCTCGCGCGCGATGCGGTCGGCGTCGCGCGCGAGCGACTCGGCCGCCGCGGTGGCGACGGTGAGCGCCGCCCGCGCCTCGGTGAGGCGCTGCCGCTCGCGCTGCACCTCCTCGTGGCGCGGCGTCAGCACGACGAGCCTCGCCTCGGTGTCGCGGCGCAGCTGCTCGGCGGCGGTGCGGCGCTGCATCGCCTCGGCCAACCCCTGCTCGGCCACGGCGAGGGACCGCTGCACCTCCTCGGCGTTCGGCATCCCGGCGCGGAGCCCGTCGATCTCCGCCCGCACCACCCGGCGGCGGTCGCGCGCGAGGCCCTGCGCGGTGCGCAGGCGCTCGTAGCCGAGCACGCGGGAGAGGAAGTGCGCACGCTCGGTCGGCTTCATCGCCGCCATCACGTTGAGCTCTTTCTGCCCCGTGAAGTAGGTGTGGAAGAACTCCTCGCGCGACATGCCGAGCCGCCGCTGGAGGAACTCCGTCACGCCCATCAGCGAGTTCGCGATCGGCTGCGCCGCGCCGTCGAGGTAGAGCTCCGCGCCCGTCAGGCCGCGCTGCACGCGGTAGCGGTGCCCGCCGAGCTCGAAGTCGAGCTCCACGCGCACCGGCTGGCGCGCCCCCGCGCGCAGGTAGCGGATGGAGTCGCGCGTGCCGCGCGCCGCCGGGTTGCCGTAGAGCGCCCAGGCGACCGCCTCGAGGATCGTCGTCTTCCCCGCGCCGTTCGGGCCGATGATCCCGGTCAGCCCGAGGTCGAAGTCGATGCGCGTGTCCGCGTGCTGGCGGAAGTTGACGAGGCGGATGCTGTTCAGCCGCACCGGCGCCTCAGAAGTGCTCGGACGGGCCGGCGGGGTCGGCCCCCGGGCCCGCGTCCGACGGCATCGGGACCGCGGCGCCATCCACCGCGCCCGTGGAGCTCTGCGCGAGGCCGATCGCCTCGGCCTCGGAGAGGTAGCGGAGCCCGAGGTGCACGAGCGCGGTGCGATCGATGTCGCCCGGGAGGACGCGCGTCTCGAGCTTCGCGCGCACGGTGTCCGCGAGCGAGGGGCGGCGCCCCGGCGCGCCGCTCGCCGCGGCGAGGCGGATGATCTCGGGGCGGCGCGTGTCGAGGTGGAAGTGCAGCGCGCGCCGCTTGTACTCGCGCAGCGCCTTGTGGTCGAGCTCCCGGCCGATGTGGCGCGGCACGTCCTTCACGAGCAGGCGGACGACCTTGTCGTCGATTCCCCCGGGCGCGTCCTCGACGCGCCCGCGGATGGCGGCGTCGAGCTCGGCCGTCGTCATCCCGCGCGCCTGGATGGGCGCCAGGTCGAGCAGCGGGCGCGCGGGCTCGATGTGGTGGAAGCGGTGCTCGCCCGTCGCGAGGTCGCGCTCGACGATCCCCTTGCCCGGCAGCCGCGCCTGCCGCTCCTCGACGAGCTCGCCCCACGCGTTGGCGCTCGTGTAGTCCACCGACCCCGAGTAGAAGGCGTTAGGCGCCACCTCGCGGTAGACGTGGTAGTGGCCGAGCGCGACGTAGTCCCACCGCTCGGGACCGATCTGCTCCTTCGGGATCTCCACCGCCGCGCGCTCGAGCGGCGCCGCGTGCGGCGGCAGCATGCCCTCCACCTCGCCGTGCAGCAGCAGGACGTTCCAGCGCGCCGCGGGGTCCGGCTCCAGCGCGAGGTCCCGCACGCCGGGGACGTCCGGCACGGCGTAGACGGAGAGCTCGCGGTCGGGAAAGTCGATGCGGCGCGCTTCCGTGTCGACGACCGTCACACCCACGTCCGTGAACAGCCGCAGGATGCACCCCGTCTCCGTCGTGCGCGGCAGGTCGTGGTTCCCGGCGACCATGACGACGGCGGCGCGCGGCAGCTCGCGGCAGAGTCGCGAGAACTGCTGGAACGCCTGCAGGATGGCCGGGTTCGTCGGCCGGACGTTGTGGAAGACGTCGCCCGCGATCACGACCAGGTCCGGCTGGAGCGCGATGGTCCGCTCGATCGCGCGCCGGAACGTCCCCGCCACGTCCGCCTCCCGCTGGTTGATCCCGCTGGGAGTCAGGCGCTGGAACTGGCGGAAGCCGAGATGGAGGTCGGAGAGGTGGACGAGGCGCAAGGGGGGCGGCGGTTTGACGAAAGCTAAGGTGTGGCGCCGCCTAGCGCCTGTCCACCGCGCGCAGCCACTGGGTGACCTTCATCCGGAAGTGCAGCGGCTCCGCCCGCGAGCCGGGCGGCGGCGTGGCGACCGAGTGCACGGAGACGGTCGTCCGCGAGTCCGTCATCCAGCCGCGGCGCCGGTCCACCTGCATGGTGCCCGAGAGGACGCCCGTGGTCACGAAGCGCGCCCCCGGCGGGAGCTTGTCGTGCGGCACCTCGCGCTCGAGGCTCGCGCGCATCGAGATGTAGGCGACGCCCCCCTCGCGGGACAGCGAGTCGAGGGTGAACACCGCGCGGAGCATCGTGCCGGCGCGGATGCCGCCGCCGGCCACCGTGGGCACCGGGATGGCGCGGTGCCACGTCTCGCCGACGGCCACGGGGTCGCGCGGGAGCGTCGACGGCATGCTCGCGAAGAGGCCGCGGAGCTCCGGCGCGGCGTCCCGCGCGTCGTCGCCCTGGAGGTCCATCGAGCCGTCCGCCGCGATGCGCAGCGTCACCTGGCGCCCGTTCATCTCCCGGCGGGCGCGGTCCTCGGCGCCGGCGCGGCCCCCCTCCACCGAGATGGAGTCGGTCACGGCGAGCACGGTGGCGCCCTGCGCGTCCACCTTGCGGACGATGGCCCGCGCGGTGACGCGCTTCGACGTGACGGTCGTCGTGTCGCCGCCCTCGCGCCGGCTGCCGGTCATCTCCGTGACCTGGTCCATCTGCATGTGGATGGTGTCGCCCACCTGCGGGTGGATGCGCAGCACCACCCGCTGCGCGCCGAGCGGCGCGGCGGCGGCGGCGAGCAGGGCGGCGCCGCCGACCGTGCGCGGCGCGCGCGACGTACGCGTCCTGCGGCGGGGCACCGGCGTCAGAACCCGTACGGGTCGTCGTGGGGCACGGAGCGCAGCGGCGCGGCCGCCGGCTTGGGCGCCGCCGCGCCCTTCGGCGCCACCACGCGGCGGAACTGCGCCTGGAAGAACGCCCGCACGTTGTCCGGCCGCGCCTGCACCGTGGCCGCCACCGCCCGCAGGACCTGCGCCTCGTCGTCCCCCGCGAGGGCGAGCACGTCCTGCACCCACGGCAGCGCCACCGACGGGTCGAGCGCGCGCAGGCGGCGCAGCACCGCGGCCTCCAGCGTGGCCTCCTGCTGCTGCGGGAAGCGCTCCGCGCCGTCCCGCCCGGTCATCAGGGCGGGGCGCGGGAAGCGCACGAAGATCGGCTGTGCGAAGTGCGGGTGTCGGACCATCAGCTGTCCCTTCTGGAGCGTCGCGAGCTTCGTCCGCGTCGCCGGGCTGAGCGTCGCGTAGCCGGGGGTGGCCAGCTCGTCGGCGTCCATGCGGCCGAAGAGCGACGTCCCCGAGTTGCCCACCACGCGGCGGTGGACCTGGCTGCGGAATTGCTGCGCGCCGAACAGCACCAGGCCGAGGTACCGGCCGCGCTCGGCGATGTCGAGCAGCATCTTCCGCACGTACGTCTCCTGGCCGTCGCTGGGCGCGTACTTGTTGAGCTCGTCCACGAAGACCACGACGTGCTTCACCCCGAGGTCCCGGCGCTCCAGGTGCTCGCGCAGCTTGGAGACCACGCGCGCGAAGATCAGGTCCTGCGCGTCCTCCTCGAGGGTGGCGACGTCGACTACGTACACCGTGCGGTCCTGAAAGCTCCCGAAGGGGAGGTCGCTCACCACCCCGTCGTCGGTCACCAGCCCGGCGCAGCGGGTGGAGATGTTCGAGAGGCGGTTGCGGACCTTGCGGATGGTGGCCACGTGGTGGGTGCGCCAGCTGTCCGAGCCGTTGCTCCGCTGCTCCATCGCGATGAGCACGTCGCGGAACCACCCCTCGAGGTCCGCGAAGCTCTGCACCCGGTACTGCCGGCTCCCGAGGAGCGGGTCGGTGAAGACCTGGTCGATCACGCGCTCCTTGATGAAGTCGATCAGCGCGTCGGCCTTCGCGTCCACGTCGTCCTTGTTGAGCAGCACCTCGGCGAACTGGAGCACCTCGCGGAGGCCCCAGGTGAGGGGGACGACGTTGTCGAGCAGCGCTTCGTTCGAGCGGAGGGTGTTGAGACCATAGCCCTTGGCGGTGAGCGGGGCGAAGTAGCTCACCTTCTCGAACGGCCGCGCCGGGACGCCGAGCTTCTCGTAGACGCCGGCGTCCTTCTCGTCGAACCGGCCCGGGGCCGCGGGCTGGTCGAGGTAGAGCAGATCCGGCCCCTTCACGTTGAAGCAGACGGCGGCCACGGAGCCACTCTGCGCGGGGAAGTGCGTGAAGATCGACTGGAGCAGCCACTCGACGGCGCTCGTCTTCGTCGCGAGCCCGGAGACGCCGCTGATGTTGAGGTGCGCCGCCTCGGGGCCGAGCAGGAAGTCGGCGTCGAGGTAGACGGGGCTCTCCGTGCCACCCGCGTGGTACACGCCGACGGGGATGCCCGTGTGCGAGCCCTCCTTGAGGTACGCATCCATGCGGAGCGCCACGGCCACGTCCGCGTCCTCGGCGAGGAAGACCTCGCCCATGGGCACGGGCTGGAGCGGCTCGTCGGGCACCTGGCGGAGGGTCGCGGCGGTGTAGAGGCGGATCTCGGCGCGCTCCGTCGGAGCGTACGCCGCCCCGGCGGGGCTGCCGTCGTGCCCGAGGACGTCGTGCAGCGGCGTCTGGAGGTCGGTGTAGCTGAATCCCTCGACGACGACGCCGTAGACCTGCGGGATGACGCCGCCCACCGAGTGCGTGCCCTGCACGCGCACGATCGTCCCGATGCCGACGGGAGAATCGAGCGCCGTCCAGAAATGGAACTCGTGGGGCGTGTTGGGGCGCCGCTCCGTCGCGACCACGCGTCCTAGCAGGCTAGCAGACATCTTCCTCCTTTTGCTTTCGGCTATCACGCGATCCGTCGAAGGGACTGCGAATCAACAGATGGCCCTGAGGTATTCCTCACAGTCCCGAATCCCGTAGACCATCTTGTCCCACCGCCCGTCCGGCAGCGCGAGCGGCGCGGCCTCGGCGAGGACCATCCGGGAGATCTCGTCCGCGCGCGCCGTCACCTCGTCCACGCGCGCGGACTCCACTCGCACGAGCCCCCAGAGCGGGTCGCGGCCGCGGGCGTCGCGCAGGCGGAGGTACCAGCTCGCCACCGCCGCGCGACGCGCCGACGTCACGAGGAAGGCGGAGGAGCGCCACCCGGCCTTGAGGCCGATCACGCCCTGAAGCACGTCGCCCTCGGCGTACAGCGTGCGGTGGGTCTTGATGACGCCGACGGCGCACCCCGCGGTCGCGACCTTCTCGCTGCCGCTGATGCCGCCGTCGACGTACAGGTAGTCGTGCTCCTTCGCGCACCACGCCTCGGCGAGCTCCTGCTCGACCAGCTCGCGCGCGGCCTGCACGGCGTGGTAGGCGAGATCGCGAAGCGCCAGCGGGTGGCTCGACGACGCGCCGGCCTCGCCCGCCGTCGTGTCCACGACCGGGAGTCCCGACTCGAAGAAGAAGTCCCACTGCGCGGCCGAGACGCGCGTCCTCGGCACGAACACGAACGGCCGCACGAGTGGACCGCGCGTCCAGGTGGACATGCGCCGGTTCACGCGGCGACGCACGACGGCGGCGACCGTCGCGTGCACGATCGGCACGCCGTCCGGCGTGTAGGTCAGCACCTGCGAGCGCTGCGTGCCGTCGAGGAAGGCCGTGAAGCCGGCCGTCGGGTCGCCGGGCACTTTCACGGGCCGCGGCGTGGCCCCCTCGAGTGGGCGCGCCGTGAGCACGCGCGGCGCCTCGACCGCGCTCGCCGAGAGCTCGAGCGCGCCGCCGCCGTCGGCGAGCGGCGCCAGGCCGAAGCGCGCGCCGGCATCGAGCACGAGTCGCTGCGCCGCGCGGAAGCTTGCATCCGCCTTCGGCGGCCCGTACGTTTGCGCCGTCATCCGCTCGACCGCCCCTGCCCGGCTCCGTGAGAAAACTGCTGCTCCTGGCGACCATGCTAACGGTCGCCACCGCTTGTGACAAGAAAGAGGCGGTCGCGCGGCGCCTCGCCTCCCGCCCCACCGTCCTCTTTCACGTGTTCGGGTCGGCGGAGGACCCGCGCGTCGTCCCCGTCGCGTTCCTCGACAGCGGCGGCCCGCGCACGATGGACCTCTCGCCGGACGAGTGGCGCGCGTTCGACAGCCTGTACACGCGGGGCGGCGACAGTCTCACGATCTACTCGCAGGGGCGGGTCGTCGGCAGCGCGCGCGTGCAGCGCGGCATGTGGGAGGGCCCGGCGCCCCTGTACACGCTGCCGGGGTGCCGGTCGCCGCTCCCGCAGGCGTCCGTGCGCGTCGCCGTCGACGCGCCCACCGGCTCGGTCGTGGAGTTCCTCGCCACGTCCGCACCCCTGCGGAGCGACACGACGCTCACGAGCCGCCCGATGGCGCTCTCGCCGCTGGCGGTGACGGGGCTCGCGCGCGAGCTCGCCGCGCGCGAGGCGCAGGCCGCGGGGATTCCCGAGGCGGCGCTCGACTCCCTCGACTACCGCGCGCTCGCCGCGAACACCGGCTCCACGAGAGCGCCGACGCTCGTCGCGTCCTTCGTGGACCCCACCGGCGACGACGCGGGGGGCCGCGAGGTGGTGCGCCACATCTTCGTCGTGGCCGACCTCGTGAACGGCGCGTGGACGCCGACCTACCGCAACGTGCACGCGAAGACGACCCGCGAGGACGCGCTGCGCCGCTACGTGGACCGCCTCGACCTCACGGGCGACGGCGTCGCCGAGATCGTGCTCGACGAGTGGACCCTCGGCGGCGGCTCGCGCCCGCTCGTGCTGCGCTGGAAGGGCGGGAAGTGGGAGGAGGCGTGGCGGGGGCGGCCGGACTGGTGCGTGCAGAAATAGAAACGAGAAAGGAGAGAGGAGAAAGGAGACACACCCTGCCGGGAAGCATCTCGTTTCTCCTCTCTCCTTTCTCCTCTCTCACTCTCCCATCACCACCCCGATCGCCATCCCGTCTCCCGTCGGCACCACGACACTCGTGAGGCGCGGGTGCGCGGCGAGCTTGCGGTTGAACTCGCGCACGGCGCGCGTCCGGGCGTCGTCCACCGAGCGGTCGATCACGCGGCCGCCCCAGAGCGCGTTGTCCGCCACCACGAGCCCGCCGGGGCGCACGAGGCGCACCGCCCAGTCGAGGTAGGTCGGGAGCGGCTCCTTGTCGGCGTCGAGGAAGGCGAGGTCGAAGCGCTCGCCGTCGAGCGCCGGGAGCACGTCGAGCGCGCGCCCCTCGCGGACCTCGACGCGGTCGGCCACGCCGGCGCGCTCGATCCAGCGGCGCGCGAACGCGGCGTGCGCCGCCTCGCTCTCGATGCTCACGACGCGCCCGCCCTCCGGCAGCCCCCGCGCCATCCAGATCGCGGAGTACCCGCCGAGCGTCCCGACCTCGAGCACGCGCCGCGCGCCGCTCGCTGCGATGAGCACCTGCAGCAGCCGCCCCGCGTCCGGCGCGATGGCGATGGGCGGCAGCCCCTGGCGGTCGGCGTCCTCGCGGAGGGAGAGGAGGAGGTCATCTTCCGTCGCGAACAGGGAGCAGATGTACTCGCTGACGGCATCGCTCATGGCGCAGTACCTCTTCGGGCAATTCGCCCATTCGCGGTCAGCGAAACGCTACGAGCGCTGGCCGGGTGCCCGCCGAAGGCGGGCGGGTGCGACGGGCGACTGCCGCCGCCCGGCGGGTCTGCTGATCGCTCCGGCTGCGGGTCGAGATCTCCTTCGGGCGTCAGTCGCGGATCAGCCGGTCACTCGAGCCCGATGTCCCACGCCTGCTCCAGGTCCTTCCGCGAGTACGCCCGAAACGCCGTCAATGTCTGCGTGCGCTGGATGCCCGGCACCGTAGGGAAGTGCTCCGTCACCACGCGCGCGATCTGCTCGTACTCCGGGACGCGCACGATCGCGACGAGGTCCCAGTCGCCCGACACCGAGTAGACCTCCGCGACGCCGTCGATCCCCGCGAGCTTCGCCGCCGCCTCGGGAACGAGCCGCGGGTCCACGCGGATGAGGACGATGGTCGTGATCACTGCTGCACCGGCTCGGCCGGGAACGGCGGGACGTTGAGGAGCCACACGCCGGCGAGGCGGCTCCGCTCGTCCACGTCGAGCAGGATGTCCCGCGCGATGCGCACGACGCGCGCGGGGCGCGCCTTGCCGATGCGGAAGTGGAACGTCCGCTCCGCGGAGTCCGCCTCGGCGATGAGCGAGAGGTCCACGTTGAGCGACGCGATGCCCGGCTGCGACGCGCGCGCCGGGAGCGTCACGCGCGCGTCCTCGAACTGCGCGGGCGGCTGGAGCGCGGTCTGCTTGCGCACGTCGGGCCACACCGCGACCTCGACGCCGTTGATGCGCCCCGACGTGACGTCGAAGAGCAGGCACGAGCTGTCGCTCCCCATGACCTCGACCGATCCGGTCATCCCCTCCCCCACGACGCCCTGGCGCACGGCGGCCGTGAGGATGTCGGTGTCGGCGTCCCAGCGGTACTCGACGGGCGCCTCGTTGGCTCCATTCCCGGGCTCGATCCGGATGGCGATGTTCACGGCGGCTCCTCTCTTCGGCGGTGCGGCGAATCTCGCGGGTGCGTCGGGCCGGCGCGAGCGCAGATCCACGCGCGGCGTAGCCTTTCGGCGCGGCTAGTATAGTGCGCGGCGGAGGGCGGGCGACAGATGTCCGGGAGCGGGCTCGCTCGCCGCCCCGCGGCCGGCTCGCTCCCCGCCCGGCGGCCGCGGGCCGCGACGGCGCGCCCCGTCACCGGCATCGGCCCTGCGTACGACATAGATTCCGAGCATCGAAAGTCGAACCTGTCGAGGAGCCATACCCGTGGAAGAGAACGACGCCCCGCCGAGCCCGAGCCGCAGCCAGAACGTCGTCTACACGCTGCCGAGCGAGTGGAGCACCATCGCGCAGTTCCTCTCGTCGGCCGTCGAGCGCGTGGACCCCTCGCAGGCGGCCACGCAGGTGCTCGTGCTCACCGGGGACAACGAGGGGGCGGTGGCCATCACCAGCGCGGTCGCGCGCCTCTCGCAGGGGCGCGGCATCACGGCGCTGCCCGTCACCGGCGCGCGGCGCGCGCAGCGCTTCCTGAAGGAGGGCCCCGCGCACGTCGTCGCCGGCACGCCGGGGGCGCTCGCGGAGCTCGTCGGCGGCGCGGCGCTCAAGCTCGACGCCGTGCGCACGGTCGTCGTCGCCTGGGCCGACGATCTCCTCGGCGGCGTGGACGAGGAAGGTGCCGCCGTCGAGACCGTGCTCGCCGAGGTGCCCAAGGAGGCCGCACGCATCGTCGTCACGAGCGACGCGTCGCCCGCGGTCGAGTCGTTCGTGGAGCGGTACCTGCGCCGCCCGCGCCGCGTCGGCCGCACCGCGGGCGCCGGCGGCGGCACCGCCGTGGACATGGAGGTGGTGACCACCTCGCCCGGCGCGCGCCCCGACGTGCTCCGCCGCGTGCTCGACGAGCTCGATCCGGCCTCCGCGGCCATCGTCGTGCGCGACCCCGATTCGGAGGCGCAGGCGCGCCGCATCCTCGCCGCGCTCGGCTACGCCGCCGACGACTCGGCCGTGCGGATCTCGCACGGCCCGATCGACACCGGCACCGAGCTCGCCGTGCTCTACGACGTGCCGCTGTCCGCGGAGGCGCTCGAGGAGACGACGACCGGCGGGCCGCGGCGCACCGTCGCCCTCGCCTCGCCCCGGCAGCTCGCACACCTCCGCTCGCTCGCGGGCGGCGGCCGCGTGGCCCCGCTCTCGCTCGGCGACACCGCGCGCCGCGCGCGCCGGCGAGAGGAGCGGCTGCGCGAGGAGCTGCGCAACGAGCTCGCCGCCGGCTTCGCGGCGCGCGAGCTGCTCGCCATCGAGCCGCTGCTGGAGGAGCACGACGCGGCGGAGGTGGCCGCCGCCGCGCTCCGCCTCCTCGACCGCGCCCGCGCCGGCGCGCGGGCCGAGGTGCAGCAGGCGACCATGAGCTTCGCGAGCGCCGCCGCGCCCGGCTGGGTGCGCGTGTTCATGACGGTCGGCGAGCGCGACGGCGCGCAGCGCGGCGACCTCGTGGGCGCCATCGCCAACGAGTCCGGGATCACCAGCGACCAGATCGGGAAGATCGACCTCCGCGACACGCACAGCATCGTGCAGATCGCCGCGCCGGTGGCGGAGAAGGTCATCGAGGCGATGAACGGCTCGCAGGTGAAGGGGCGGCGCGTGGCCGCGCGCCTCGAGCGCGAGCGCGCGATGTCGGCTGGTCTGCGTCGACTGGCCGAGGACACGCGCGCGTCGACAGCGAATTGGGGCGGCGACGATCCAGCGATTCTCGCGGCGTTTGATGCGGCATGGTCGCGGCCGCGGGG
>JBJMNJ010000479.1:0-10976 GCA_045804325.1 Gemmatimonadaceae bacterium | reverse complement strand
CCTCGGACTGCGGGCCAGAACCTTCGGGACGCTTCCCGTGTCCGGCCCGGGGGTCTCAGTTCGTGGTCCGCAGTCCGCAGTCCGCAGTCGTGAGAGCAACGGCATCAAGGCGCGAGAGCCCTGAAGTACGCCTCGATCCCCTCCGCCACCCCCCGCGCGTATCGCATCTGGAACGCGTCGGTGCGCAGCGCCGCCTCCTGGTCGGGCATGATGACGAACGCGCCCTCGCAGAGGATGGACGGCATCCACGACTGGCGCGTGAGCGCGAGGTTGTCGTAATAGATGCCGAGGTCGGGGAGGCCCATGCGGCGCACCATGCCGCGCTGCACCTGCCGCGCGAGCGGCGCGGCCTGCGGGTGGAACCAGTACGTGCCGGTGCCGTGCGCCGTGAACGGGTTGACGCCGTCGGGGAGCGCGTTGAGATGGATGGAGACGAGGGCGTGCGCGTTCTCGCGCCGCGCGATGATCGGGCGGAGGCCGAGGTCGACGGTGTCGCGCGTGGTGCGCGTCATGATCACCGTCGCGCCGCGCTGCTGGAGCATGTCGCGCAGCTTGAGGCCGATCGCGAGCACGGCGTCGCCCTCGTACAGCCCCGTCGGTCCCGTGGCGCCCGCCGGCGGGTGCCCCGGGTCCACGACGATGCGCAGGCCGCGAAGCGGCTGCCCGCGGTCGACGCGTGGCGGGCGGCGCACGCGCAGCACGAACGCCCCGCCCTGCCACAGCGCCTGCCACCCGTACGGCGGGCTCGCCAGGTGCAGCCGGTACTCGACGCGGTCGGACGTCACCTGCTCCCACGTCACCCAGCGCACGAGCGGGTCGTTGCCGACGATCTGGAGGATGTCGGTGTTCGACTGCGTGCCGTAGAGCGTGAGCAGCAGCACGTCGCCCTCCGCCTGCACGAGGTGCGGCGGGCGCTCGCTGACCGGGATGCGCAGATCCACCCACTCGTCGGCCGGCACCACGCGCGCGTTGAGCGCCACGCGCCGCGGCGCCGGCGCCGCGGCCGCGACCGGCGTCGCGTCGGCGGCGGCCACCCACGCCTCGAGCGTCTCGTCGAGGCGCAGGCGATACCAGTCGCCCTGCCGGCCCGTCACCTCGGCGACCGTGCCGGGGAGGAAGAACCACTTGTAGGTGCCGCCCGGCGTCGGCCGGACGATGACGACGCGGTCGGTGTCGCTGACGCCGGCCGGCGGCGCGCCGGCGCCCAGGACGACGCGCGAGCCGAACGGACCCTCGGGGTCGGAGACGACGGGGAGCGGCAGGCGCACCGTGTCCGCCCCGCGCGCGACGAGCACCGTGCCGCCGCGGCGGAGCGCGCCCGCGGGCACGTCGAGCGACCAGCGCACGTCCGCCTCGCGCGGCTGCGTCTGCACGCCGCCCTCGCGCTCGCCGCGCGTCGAGTCGCCGCCGACGACGCGGAGCGCACCCGTGGTGCTGTCCACGACGGGGCTGCCGCTCGCGCGGAGCGCGCGCCGCGCCGCGGTGTCCGCGACGACGATGCGCACGTCGGCGTTGCCGGGAACGCGCAGGCTCACGCGCACCGGCTCCTCGTCGCGGAGCGAGAGCACCGCGGTGCGCGCGGGCGTGAGGCTCGCCGTGTCGACGAGGAGGCGGTCCGCCGGTCCCAGCGTGCGCGCCGGCTCCGGCAGGCGGATGGGCTGCTCGAGGCGCGCCGTGTCGGCGGCGCGCGCGGCGACTAGGCGGTAGCGCCCATCCGCCGGGACGGCGAGCCAGCCCATGAACGCCCCGTTCGGATAGACGCGCACGGGGACGTCGTTGATCGTGAGCGACGCCGACCCGCTCCCGGTCTCGCCGAAGATGAAGTTCGAGTCGCGCACCGGGATGAGCTGGTCCGCTCGCGGGTACTGCACGCGGAGGCGGAGCGGTCCGTCGACGCGCGGCACCTCGAGCGGTGGCGCGGGGGCCTCGGCGGTGTCGGCGGCGGGCGCGGAGGCGGGGCGCGGGGTGCGCGCGCAGGCCGCGGCGAGAAGCACGGAAGCGGCCGCGAGGGAGCGGTTGCGTATGGTGGACATGGCGCCGGGATGATGCACGGGCCAGGCCCGGGAATCCAGCGGCGCTCGGCTCTCGGCGGCCGCGTCACGCCGTTACTAGCCCATCCCCCCCGCTCGTCCTATATTCGCGTGACACCCGGGGTACCCCCGCCGGAGGCAACGAGTGAACCCCTGCGCCTTCTGCGGACGGGACAACGACGAGGGTTCGCAGTTCTGCATCGACTGCGGCAAGTCCCTCCCGCCCTCGTCCGCAGCGCGTGCCATCTCCACCGCAGCCGTGGCGAACCTCAATCAGACCGCGGCGTCGCCGTTCGCCGCCGTGAACGCGTCCGCGCCGCCGCGATCGACCGCCGGCTCGCTCGGCGTCCGCGTCGCGGTCTGCCCGCACTGCGACGCGCAGATCGATCCCGGCCTCCCGTACTGCTCGCACTGCGGGCAGCTCACGGGGCTCACGCCGGTCCCCGGCGCCCCGTGCACGGGGTGCGGCGGCACGGTGCAGCCCGGCTCCGACGTCTTCTGTCCGCGCTGCGGCGCGCGCGTCCCCGACGGCAGCGAGGCGCCGCGCCCGTCGGGCACGGCCACCTACCAGCCGCGGCGCGCGACGCACAAGGTCGTCGTGCTCGGCCCGACCGGCGAGCCGACGCAGACGCACGTGCTCGACCGCGGCGAGATGGTCGTCGGCCGCTCGGGGGGCGACGTGCGCTTCCCGGACGACGTCTACATGTCGCCCCTGCACGCGCACCTGAGCGCGCGCAACGGCAGCGTGTGGGTGCGCGACCTCGGCTCGCGCAACGGCACGTGGGTGTTCATCGACGGGCCGTGCCGCCTCACGGACGGCGACACGATCCTCATCGGGTCGCAGCTCCTGCGCTTCCGGCGCCTGGGCTACCCGGGGCCGCACCCGCCGGAGGCCGACGCGACGCGCCGCCTCGGCTCCATGACGCCGGGGGCCGACGTGGCGGTGCTGATGCAGCTGCGCGCCGACGGCAGCCACCGCGACGTCTTCCACCTCACGCCCGGCCGCCGCGTCTTCCTCGGCCGCGAGGAGGGGGACTGGGTGTTCCCGTACGACCAGACGATGAGCGGCCGCCACGCGGAGATCCGCTCGGAGGACAGCGAGTTCGTGCTCGCGGACGCCGGGAGCCGCAACGGCGTCGCCGTCGCGGTGCGCGGCGACCGCGAAGCGCGGAAGGGCCAGCGCGTGCTCGTCGGCGACCAGGTGCTGCGCGTGGAGACCGTGTGAGCCTCAAGGTCTGTCCGCAGTGCGGCAACGAGTACGAGCTCGACGTCCGCTTCTGCCCCCTCGACGGCTCCACGCTCCGCGCGCAGGGCGCCGGCAACGACCTCGTGGGGACGGTCGTCGCCGAGCGCTACGAGGTGCTGAAGAAGCTCGGGGAGGGCGGCATGGGGCAGGTGTACCTCGCCCAGCACATCCGCATCAAGCGGAAGAGCGCCCTCAAGATCATGCACCCGTCGATGGTGCACGATCCCGACGCGATCAGCCGCTTCTACCGCGAGGCGGAGAACGCCAGCAAGATCAGCCACCAGAACGTGGCGGCGATCTACGACTTCGGCGAGACGTCGGACGGGCTGATCTATCTCGCGATGGAGTTCGTCGAGGGGCAGCCGCTCACGAACCTCATCGAGACCGCCGGCCCCCTCCCGGCGCGGCGCGCCGCGGAGATCACGCGGCAGGCGGCCGAGGCGCTCGGCGTGGCGCACGACATGGGGATCGTGCACCGCGACCTGAAGCCCGACAACATCATGATCGCCCGGAACCGCGACGGCAGCGACTGCGTGAAGGTCGTGGACTTCGGCATCGCGAAGGTCGCGGACAACGAGGCGCAGAAGGTCACGAAGACGGGCCTCGTCGTCGGGACGCCCGAGTACATGAGTCCCGAGCAGCTCGCCGGCGACAAGCTCGACGGGCGGAGCGACATCTACTCGCTCGCGCTCGTGGCCTTCAACATGTTCACCGGCAAGCTCCCCTTCCCGAGCGAGACGGTCCAGGAGTCGATGATCATGCGACTCACCGACCGGCCGCGCCGCCTCGGGGAGATGAAGCCGGACGTCGCGTGGCCGCCCGAGCTCGAGGCGGTGATGGAGCGCGCGCTCGCCCGCGACTCGCACCACCGCTATCAGCGCGCCACCGACTTCGGACGCGCCCTCGTGCAGGCGGTCTCGGCGATGCCGGACCGGATGACGGCGGCCGAGGGCGGCACGCTCGTCATGAGCACGCCCGCGGTGCCGGCCACCCTCGTCGGCCGGCAGTCGCCGGCGTCCGGCGCGGGGGCGACGGCGGTGGTCGACGCCTCGTCGCGCGGCGCGACGGTCGACGTGCCGGCCGCGTCGGGCGCGTCGGTCGCCGCAACAGGAGAGGCGCGGCGGCGCAGCGTCGCGCCGCTCGTCGGGGGCGGCGTGCTCGCGCTCGCGCTGCTCGTCGGTGGGTGGGTCGCGATGAGCAAGCGGGGCGACGCGAGTGTGACGCCGGGCACGGCGCCCGCCGCGTCCGAGCGCGACAGTGCCGCTGTCGCGAGCGCGACGGACACGGGCGCGGTCCCCTCGCTCCGGGACGCGGTGCCGCCCGCCGGCGGCACCGCGGGCGTTACGCCGCGGGGCACTCAGCCGTCGGATGCGGTGCGGCCTGCAGCCGGGGCCGCGCGGAGACGGTACGACGCGAGCGCGGAGCTCGCGCAGCTGGACAAGCTCACGGAACTGTCCGACGCCAACAAGGCGACGGCGTCGGCGACGATGAAGCAGATAGACGCGCTGCTGGCGCGCCCGATCAGTGGGGCGGACAGCGTCGAGGCGCTGCTCTATCGTGCGCAGGGCTATATGCTGCTCGAGGACCAGGACGGCGCGTGCTCAACGTTGGCACTCATCCGCAATGACCAGCGCAACCGGACCCGTAGCGACCTCGCACGAAAGACGTACACCGCGCTCGGGTGTCCGTGAGCCAGGCGCTATGACCACCCCCGCCAACACCCCGACCGCGCCGATGAACGCCGCCGTCCCGGGCCCGGTCGTCGTCCACGTCTTCGGGAAGACCGACGTGGGCCGCACGCGCGAGCACAACGAGGACGCGTTCGCCGTCGCCGACCTCACGACGAACAACGCCACGCTCCAGCCCGAGGTGCGCACGCACGTCGTCGGCGAGCGCGGCACCCTCTTCATGGTCGCCGACGGGATGGGGGGCGCCGCCGCGGGCGAGATCGCCAGCTCCATGGCCGTGGACGTCGTGCTCCAGGAGCTCGAGGCGCGCTGGCGCCGCGCGCCGCAGGCGGACGCGGAGACCTTCGCCGCCGCGCTCAAGGCGGCGACGGAGGAGGCGAACCGCCGCATCCACCGCTACGCCATCGAGCACCCCGAGAACCGGGGCATGGGCACCACCGCCACCATCGCCGGCCTCCTCGGCGACACGCTCTACGTGTGCCAGGTGGGCGACAGCCGCGGCTACCTCGTGCGCGACGGCGTCGCGCGGCAGATCACGAAGGACCAGTCGCTGATGCAGAAGCTCATCGAGGCGGGGGAGATCACCGCCGAGGAGGCCGAGCACAGCGACCGGCGCAACATCATCCTCCAGGCGCTCGGGCCCGAGCACACCGTCAAGGTGGACCTCACGCACCAGCGCGTGCGCAAGGGCGACGTGCTCGTGCTCTGCAGCGACGGGCTCTCGGGGCAGGTGCGCGGCGACGAGATCGCGCGCGCCGTCGCGGCGGAGGCGGATCTCGTCGCGGTGTGCAAGCACCTCATCGACGCCGCCAACGAGAGCGGCGGGCCGGACAACATCACCGTCGTCGCGGCGCGCTTCGACGGCGAGGGGCTGTCGCACTCGCAGACCGACGACGAGGTGGGACACCGCGTGTTTCCCCTCATCGGCGCCGACCAGATGCCCACCGCGCAGGTCGATGCGGTGCCGACGTACGTGCGACGCTCGCACGACCGGACCACGCCCTCCGATGGCCGCGGGGCGCCCGGGAGCGAGGCGCTCGCCACGAGGCCGTCGCGCGGCGCCGCCGCACCGGCCGCGACCCCGCCCGTGCCGCGCCGCCGGGGCAACGTCGTCGTCGTCGCCATCGCCGTGATCGGCATCGCGCTCGCGGCCTGGTTCGCGTACCGCTTCTTCGCCGAGCGCACGCAGGACGCCCCCGCACCCGCCCCCACCACGTCGCCCTGAGGCGACTGCCTTCGTCGGAGCCGCCGGTGACACTCGAGCTCCGCGTCCTCTCCGGCGCGTGCGCCGGACAGCGCGCCACGTTCGCGCAGGCCGTCGTGACCGTCGGTCGCCACCCCGCGTGCGACTTCCGGTTCGACCCCGAGCAGGACCGGGAGGTCTCGACGCGCCACGCGGAGCTGCGCCGCTCGGGCGACCAGTGGCGAGTGGTCGACCTCCGCAGCACGAACGGCACCTACCTGAACGACCTGCGCGTGGAGGGTGAGACGGAGCTGCAAGCCGGCGACGTGCTCACCTTCGGCACGTCGGGCCCGCGCGTGGAGGTCGGCATCTCGGCGGACGTCGCGGCCGAGCCGCCGCGCGGCTCGGGGACCGCGGTGCGCGTCTCCTGGGGCAACGCGCCGCGCGCCGCCGCACCGCCGGCTCCCGCGCTGCCGCGCGCCTACAGGGCCGCGCCCGCGGCGTCCGCCCCGCCGGCGGCATCCGTCGCGTCGGCGCCCGACGCGCGCGTCAGGACCGGCGGGCGCACGCCGACCCGCGAGCGCATCGCGGCGGCCGTGCACGAGAGCACGCGGGGGCTCCGCCGCATGCTCGTCGGCGTGAGCGTGCTGCTCGTGCTCGCGGTGGGCGGCGCGCTCGCGTGGAGCCAGCTCAGCGCGCGGCAGCACCGCGCGGAGATCGCCAGGCTCTCGCAGGAGGTGCGGCGGCAGCAGGCGGCGTGGGACGCGCAGTACCGGAGCATGACCGGCCGCCTCTCGTCGCTCGACTCGGCGTATCAGATCGAGCGGAGTCGCACCGAAGTGCTCCAGCAGGAGCTCGAGGTCGCGGCGCGACGCGGCTCGGCGGCGGAGATCGAGGCGCTGCGGCGGCGGATCGTGGCGTCGCAGTCCAAGACGCGCGGCATCGTCGCGGCGGCCCTGATGGACCCGCGCAAGGTGAACCGGATGAGCGGACCCGGCGTCGTGCTCGTGGCCGTGCAGCAGCAGGACGGGCAGGCGTACTCGGGAAGCGGCTTCAACGTGCTCCCCGCGGGGCTCATCGTCACCAACCGCCACGTCGTGCAGGACGCGAGCGGCCGCGCGGTGAAGGCGATCAAGGTGATGTTCGCCGGCACGAAGGGCGCGTGGCTTCCCGCGCGCGTCGTGAAGGTCGGGCTCGGGCGTGAGGACGACCTCGCGCTGCTCGCGGTCGACGCCGCCGGCACCTTCCCCACGGTCGCCGGCGTCACCGCGAGCCGGACCAGCGTGGACGTGGGCTCCCCGATCGCGACGATCGGCTTCCCGCTCGGCACCGACCTCGCCGGGCTCGAGGGCTCGATCGACGACGTCACGGCGACGCCGACGCTGACGGCGGGCACGGTGAGCAAGCTCCTCCCGTCGGTGCTCCAGGTGGACGCGTACTCGGGCCAGGGGGCGAGCGGCAGCCCGGTGTTCGACGAGGACGGCAACGTGGTGGGCGTCATCTACGGCGGCGCGCCGGGCAGCGAGGGCCGCGTGGTGTACGCGGTGCCGAGCGAGCGGCTGATCGCGCTGCTCCCGCCACAGGCGGCGGCGATCCTGAGGTGAGTCAGGGTCGTGGGCTTCGGTGGCGGGTCGCGGGTCGTTGACCAACGACCAACGACCAAAGTCCACCGACTCCGAGCCACAGGACCAACCCGGCCCGGTCCTGTGGCTCGTGGTCAGTGGTCTGTAGACGTTGGTCTCTAGCTCACGACTCCACGACCCGCGACCCGCAACCGAAGACTCAGGACCCTCGCCCGTTCCCCACCATCTCGCCGATGGTCCGCGCCAGCTCCTCCGCGTCGATCGGCAGCGCGAAGACGCGCACCTTGTGCTGGTCGGCGAGTGAGCGCAGCCGCTCGCCGTCGGCGCCGCGGCCGAAGACGAGTGCGGTCGCGCCCGTCATGCGCACGGGGCCGAGGAACTGCTCGGTGCAGGCGGACTCGTGCTCGCAGTCGACGAGGACGAGCTCGGGACGCAGCCGGCGCAGCGCGTCACGCGGCGTCTCGGCCGCGCGCGCGAACGCCGGGGAGAGTCCCGCGGTCTCGGCGAGCGCGGCGAGGAGGGCGCCGGCGAGGTCGTCGTTGGAGAGAACCAGTACGGCCCGATTGTTCACGGTCGCACGTGGCGAGGGGGTGCTCTCGACCGGCGGGGGCCAGTGCGCTGCGTGCGCCGCAAGACAAAGACCAGGCCCTTGACGCGCCGTCGACGAATCGCATTTTTTGGCGGCGCAGCCCTCCCACCCGCCGCTCACGCCCCCGCCTCCATGATGATGGCTCACCAGTCCGGCAACACGCCGCCGAGGCTGGCGGAGGAGACGCTCGCCGGAGTGCGCGACGCCCTCGGCCGCTCGCTCGACGGAGGCGCCGGGCCCGACGAGCTGCGCGACGCGCTGCGCGCCCTGTCGCGCGAGGCGCGCGAGCGCGGGATGCGGGCCGAGCAGATCCTCGTGGTGCTCAAGGAGCTCTGGACGACGGTGCCGCAGGTGCGCCGCGCGAGCGGGCGCGAGCAGCAGGGCGCGCTGCTCCAGCGCGCCGTGACGCTCTGCATCAACGAGTATTACGCGGGCTGAGCCCTAACGAGCCCGGCGCCAGAGCTACGTCGCCTCCGCCAGCTCCGCGGCGCGGCGCGCGAAGTGGTCGCGCAGCCGCAGCCTCCCGCGCGCCGGCCCGACGACGTCGGTGAGGCTCACCGCGCGGCCGAACTCGAGCACGGCCGCGAGCCGGCGGTTGAGCGGGCGCGCGAGCGCCGTGGCGGCGCCGAGCACGGTGGGGGGCACGCGCACGAGCCGCCCGCCCCGCCCCACCGCCTCCAGCGCGAGCTCCGCGATGCGCCGCCGGGTGAGGACCTCGGGGCCGCCCGCCTCGACGACGCGCTCGTCGCCCGAGACCGCCCTCGCGCAGAGCTCGGCCACGTCGGACTCGTGGATGGGGTTCGTTCGCGCGTCGCCCGAGCCGATGACCGGGACCGCGCCGCGGCGCGCGAAGCGCAGCAGCGGCTCGTAGGCGGAGAAGAACCCGGTGGGCCGCACCACGGTGACGCGCAGGCCCGACGCGGCCAGCAGCTCCACGAAGCGCTCGTGCGCGCGGGCGTACTCGGTCCGGAGCAGCGCGCCCGCGCCGTAGACCGAGACGTAGAGGAAGCGCTGCACGCCCGCGCGCCGCACGCTGTCGAGCAGCCGACGGTTGCCCTCCCAGTCCACCGCCTCGAACGACCGCCGGTCGCGGAGGTTCCCCGCGGCGAGCGACGCACCCGCGCACGAGATGACCACCTCGACCCCGCGGCACGCGCGGTCGAGCGAGGCGGCGTCGGCGAGGTCGCCCTGCGCGACGTCCAGGACGTGGGGGACGGGACGCAGGGACCTCGCGTTGCGCGTGAGTGCGACCACCCGATGTCCGAGCGCGACGAGCTCGCGCACGAGGTGCGTGCCGAGCGTGCCGGTCGCCCCCGCCACGAGGACCGGCGGCCCCGACGGCCGCGTGTAGCGCGCCGGGTCGGTCATCAGAGCCGGGTCGTCGAGACGCACGGCGGAGGGTGTCGGAGGGTGCCTCGTCAGGCGGCGGCGGCCGTGGCGGCGGCCTGTGCGCGCCCGGCGTGGATGCCCGGCGCGCCCGGCGCGGGGCGCCGCTTCCAGTACATCCACGCCGCGCCCGCGATCACGAAGCCCACGGAGAGCACCTGCGCCGTGGTGAGCGGCCCGAAGAAGCGGTCGTCCTTCGCGCGCACGAACTCGACGAGGAAGCGCTCGACGCCCGCGAGCACCATGTACGCGCCGAACAGCCACCCCTCGGCGTGCTCGTGGTCGCGCAGGCGCCAGAGGATCAGGAACATCACGAGCCCCATCGCCGTCTCGTAGAGCTGCGTGGGGTGTACCGCGAGCACCGCGTCGGGCGCGAGGCCGGGCGGCAGCGCGACGCCGAACTGCGTATGGAGGTTCGCGGCCGTCGACGGCGGCGCGCCGTGCGGGAACTGGACGGCGAGCGGGCCGCTCCACGGTCGGCCGTAGTCGTCGCCGACCGCCCAGCAGCCGGTGCGCCCGACCGCGTATCCGGCGGCGATGCCGGGGCCCGCGACGTCGGCGACGTGGTTGAAGCCGACGCGCCGCAGACGCACGGCGATGGCGCCGCCGAGGATGCCGCCAATGAGCCCGCCCCAGAAGACGAAGCCGCCGCGGCTGAAGATGGCGTGCCAGTCTCCGACGAGGATGGCGTAGTAGATCTTCGCGCCGACGAGGAAGCCGAGCACCGCCGCGAAGACCACGTCGGTGATGGGCGACGGGTCGTGGCCGCGCCGCGCGAGCTCGCGCTCGCCGATGATCTGCCCGATGAAGAAGCCGAGCAGGACGGCGATGCCGAAGCCGGTGACGGCGAGCGGGCCGAGCTGGAAGACGAACGGGTTGTGAACGATCGGTTCGGCGCGGAGGAGCATGGCGGAAAGATGCCCCCCCGACGCCGCGCACGCCAGCGGGCGCCAGCGGGCGCCAGCGGCCGCCCGCGGGCGCGTGCGCTAGCGCGGCAGGTACTGCGGCGGAATCGGGCTGTCGGGGCGCTCCGCCTCCCAGAAGATCGTCACCACGTACCAGCGGGTGCCGTCGTTCCACAGCTGGATGCTGTTGATGCCGCGCGCGAACGGCTGCGCGTCGCTCGCGGTGTGGCGCGACTCGTACGTGCTGAACGCGTGCACGACGTTGCCGAAGCGCTCGGTGCGCCGCGCGATCTCGCGCTCGAAGAAGCCGTTCTGCTCCAGTCGCGAGCCGGCGCCCGCGACGTACTCCTCGGGCGCGAGGACGCG
>JBJMNJ010000478.1:0-4265 GCA_045804325.1 Gemmatimonadaceae bacterium | reverse complement strand
CTCGAGAGCAGGTGGATGCGCTGCGTGCGCTTGCCGCGCGGGCTCGCATGGATCTCGATGTCGCAGTCGAGCGGAAGCTCCGGGTTCTCGAGCCGCAGATCGCACTCGCCGCCGCCGAACAGCGACATGAAGATCTGCCGGAAGTTCTCGCGCACCTGCGTGAACGTGGCGAGGAACAGCTCGCGCGCCGTCGCATCGATCTCGCGGATCGCCTGCTGCAGCTGCTGCTTCGCGTCCGAGAGGTCCGTCCGCTGCGTGGTGAGGACCTCGAGGCGCTTCACCGTCTCCTCGTGCTCCTCGATCGCGAGCACGTTCACCGGGCCGAGCGTCTCGAGCTGCTGGCGCAGCTCCTCGGCTTCCGTCCGTAACAGGCCGTCCTCGACCTCCAGCGGCTGGAGCGCCTCGATCATCTCCTCGAGTGACCGGCGCCACTCCGTCTCGAGCCGCTCGCGGATCGCGGCGCGACGCCCCGAGAGCTCCGTGAAGCGCAGCTCCGCGTGGTGCATCTCGTCGGCGAGCGTTCCCGCCCGGCGACGGATCTCCGTGAGGTGATGCTCCGCCTCGTTGAGGGTCTCGTCCGCCGAGCGCACGCCCCGCTCGGCGCCCGCCAGCCGCTCCTCCCCGTCGCGCAGCGCGCTCTCGCGCGCGTCGAGGTCCATGCGCCAGCTCGCCATCTGCTCGGCCAGCGCGCTGTCGCTCATCGAGAGGTCGCTCAGCTCTGCGCGCAGCACGTCGAGGCGCGCCGCCGCGGTGGTGAACTCCTGCACGAGGCGTCGCTCGCGATCCTGCGATACCTGCAGCCGCGCCTGCGCCTGCGCCTGCTCCACCTGGAGCTGCGTGCGGCGCTCCCGTACCTCGTCCTGTCCGCGCTCCACGCGGCTCGCTTCCACACGCGCCTCCTCCACGAGCGTCTCGCGCTCGGCCACCTGCACACCCAGCGCCTCGGCCTCGGCATCGAGGGCGGCGAGCCGCTCCTGCAGCTCGTCGCGACGCGTGGCGAGTCGATCGAGGAGGGCGTCGGCTTCGGCCAGCTCGCGCTCGGCGCGCTGCACGCGCCGCTGCAGCTCCTGGTGCCGCTCGGCCGCCGCGCGGAGCGCCTGCTGTGCCGCGGCCGCCTCGTCCATCGTTTCGGCCACACGCTGCTGCGTGCCGCGCAGCGCCTCACGCAGCGCGTCCGCCGTCGCGAGCGCCTCCTGGCGCGCCACTTCGAGCGCGCTCAGCTCCTCGCGCAGCGCGTGCAGCTCGGCGCGGCGCTGCAGCGGACCAGGCCCGGCGACGCCGCCCGGCAGCCAGACCGCACCGCGCGCGTCGACGAACGCGGAGCCACCGTCCACGGCGCGCACGTGGCCGAGCAGCGTACGCACCCAACCCCGCGCCGCCGTCTCGGCATCCACGAGCTCCGCGAGCCCGTCAGCCGATCCGGCGCTCTCCGCAGACACCGCGTCGAGCGGCAGCAGCAGGAGCGGCCCGGGGTTCGCGTCGGCATGCCACTCGCGCACCGCGTCGGCGGCGGCGTGATCGCGCACCAGCACGGCGTGCACGCTCGCGCCCAGGAAGCGCTCGACGAGCAGCGCGGTGCTCTGGTCCTCCGCACTGATGAAGTCCGAGATCGGGCCCAGCACCGCGCCGTCGCCGAAGCGCTCGCGCTCTTTCAGCAGCCGCGCCGCCGCGGGTGCGAGGCCCACGCGCTCGCGCTCGAGCGCCTCCAGCGCGTTGACCTTTCCCTGCAGCGACGTCAGCGCTTCGTCCGCGCGGAAGAGCTCCGCGCGCGCCACGCCCTCACGCTCGCGCGTCTCGCGGTCTTCCAGCTGGGCCGCCTCGAGCGCGGCACCCGCCGCACCCGCGAGCGCGCGCGCCTCCTCGTGCGCCGACTCCGCACCCTCCCGCTCACGACGCGCGGCGGCCGCCGCGTCGGCGAGCTGCGCGCGTTCCTCCTCGAGCACGGCCGCGCGCTGCGCCGCCTCGTCGAGCTCCCGTCGCGCGCGTTCGCGATCGAGCTCCACGCGCCGGGCACGCTCGTGCAGCTCGCGCAGCTGCCGCTCCGCCGCATCGGCGGCCTGCCGTCCCTCCGCGACCGCGCGGCGCACCGCCGCCTCGGCCGCCGAGGCCTCGTTCAACCGCTCGGCCGCCTCGGCGAGCTCGCGCTCCGCCCGCTCGCGTTCCGCCGTCGCCTCCGCACGATCGCGTGCCAGCCGCTCGCCGTACGCCTCGCCCTCGCTCGCCTCCGCCTCGGCGCGCTGGCGCCGCGCGAGCGCGTTGCGCTGCCGCTCCTCCGCGACCGCCATCTCGCCGCGAATCGCCTGCACCTGCTCGCGCTGCGCCGCCACCAGTCGAGAGAGCTCGTTGCGCCGCGCCTCCGCGGCCGCGCGCGCGCCGTGCGCCGTCTCGCGCGCTTCCTCCGAAGTGCCGACCGCCTCCTCGGCACCGGGAAGGAGCTCGCGCAGCTCGGCCACGCGCAGCTCCAGACGTGCGAGCTCGTCGCGCCACGCCTCCATCTCTCGCGACGCGAGCGTCAGCTCCACCACGAAGCGCCGTGAGGTGAGCTCCGCGTGCCGCTCGGCGCGCTTGCGCTGCCGCGCGAGCGAGCGCACCTGGCTCTGCACCTCGGTGATCAGGTCGTCGAGCCGTTGCAGATCGCCGGTCGTCTCCTCGAGGCGCCGCTCCGTCGTGCGGCGTCGGTCGCGATAGAGCCCGACCCCCGCGGCCTCCTCGAACAGCTCGCGCCGATCGTCGGGGCGGTCGCTCAACAACGCGTCGATCATCTTGCTCTCGATGACGACGCCGGTGTCGGCGCCGAGCCCCGTCCCGCGCAGCAGGTCGGAGATGTCGCGCAGGCGGCACGGCGCGCGATTCAGGAAGTACTCGCTGTCGCCCGAGCGCGAGAGCCGCCGGGTGATCACGACTTCCTTGTACGCGATCGGCAGCGTGCTGTCGTCGTTGTCGAAGTGCAGGGACACCTCGGCCAGGTTCACCGCGCGCCGCGCCGACGACCCCTGGAAGATGACGTCCTCCATCTTCCCGCCGCGCATCATGCGTGCACGCTGCTCGCCGAGCACCCAGCGAATCGCGTCCGACACGTTCGACTTCCCACACCCGTTCGGCCCGACGATCGCCGTCACGCCGTCGTCGAAGTTCAGGTGCGTCGCGTCGGCGAACGACTTGAAGCCGTGCATCTCCAGCTTGGTGAGCCGCACTAGTAGACTCTCCCTACCCGGTAAGTGAGTGCCGGGGTGAGTCCCGACGCTTGAAGTGGGGCCAGGAGCAGCGCCGCCTGTGCGGGCGACTCGAAGGCCCCGACGTAGATGTTGACCGTGCCGTCCGGCTGGCGCAGCGCGTACGCGGGATGCCCGCGCTCCACGAGCTGCCCGACGATGCGCGATGCGTTCGCCGTGTTCACCCTGGCCTGAACAAGGTACGCGAACGGAAGGCGCACGACGCTCACCGGCTCGAGCTCCGAATCGAGGCTGTCGCGCGCCACGACGAGCAGCGAGTCCGCGCTGCGGCGATTGGCGAACGCGCCCGCGACGAGCTGATACCAGCGGGAGCCCTGCTGCTGGACCGGCGCGAAGGTCGCCGCGGGAAGGGCGTTGCGCGCGGAGTGGAGCGTGAGCAGCACCCCGGCCTGGGTGTTGAAGTTCTTGAAGGCGACCGCCCACGCGACGGCGCGCGCGGAGTCCGCCGGATTGGTCACCGGTCCGGCCACCGCGCCCGGCGGCCGGGAGGTGTCGACGACGGCCAGCGAGTCCAGCGCCGTGGTGCTCGCACCGGGTGTGATTCCCGCGACCCGGTTCGCGCCGGTGGTGTCCTTGGTCGGCTCGGTCTGGGGGCGCGGGCCATTCGCGAGCGGACGTCCCGCGAGCCACAGCCCGACGGCGACGAGTGCCAGCACCAGCGCCGCCGCCACCGTGAGCTGCAGCACGCGACCGCGAGACCGTGTTGGCGGCGCGGTCGGGACGGCCGTCGGCGTCACGTCCGGCGTGGGCATCAGGACGGCACCGCGTCCGGCGCGCGGCGCGCGCACGCCCCCCAGCACCTTCGCCACGGGGAGCTCACGAGGCACCAGCTCGCCCACCAGCACCGCCCCGTCGGTCGCGGCCACGAGCTCCGCGACGTGCGGCGCGGAGGCGGGTGCCGCGAGCACGAGCAGCGCCCCCACCTCACGGAACCCGCTCGCGAGGCGCCGCCAGCGCGGGTGTCGCAGCAACTCCTCGTAGTCGATCGGCTCGGAGCCGCTCGGGAGCACGAACAGCTCGCCGGCGTCGGGC
>JBJMNJ010000477.1:0-10408 GCA_045804325.1 Gemmatimonadaceae bacterium | reverse complement strand
CTCGAAGGCTTCGAGCAGCAGTTCCATGGCATCGCGGAGGCCCAGGTCAAGCGCGATCTGGCCCTGGACGCGCTGGTCGAGGCCCATGAGCTCCGGGCCACCGAGTCCGAGCTGGATGAGAGAATCAACAGTATGGCTGCCGCACGGGGGGTGCCTCCGGGCCAGGTCTACGCATCGCTGCAAAAAGCCAACCGGCTCCAGGAGCTGGAACGCGCCATCACCGAGGAGAAGGCATTCGACTTCCTCCTCAAGCAATCCACCGTCGAAGACATCAGGTCCTAATGGCCACTTTGTATCCGCCTTACATCATCGAGCGTTCCAGCCGCGGCGAGCGCACCTACGACATCTTCTCGCGGCTCCTCATGGACCGGATCATCTTCCTCGGCACGGAGGTGAACGACGACGTCGCGAACCTCCTCATCGCGCAGATGCTCTTCCTCGAGGCGGACGCTCCTGGGAAGGACATCCAGCTCTACATCAACTCGCCGGGCGGCGTGGTGACGGCGGGGCTCGCGATCTACGACACGATGCAGCACCTGACGTCGCCCGTGTGCACGACGTGCGTCGGGATGGCCGCGAGCATGGGCTGCTTCCTGCTGGCCGCCGGCGCGAAGGGCCGGCGCGCGGCGCTGCCGCACGCGCGGATCATGATGCACCAGCCCTCGGGCGGCGCCCCGCGCGGCAGCGCGGCCGACATCGAGATCGTCGCGAAGGAGATCGTGCACAACCGCGAGAAGCTCTACGAGCTCCTGGGCCGCCACACCGGCCAGCCCCTCGAGCGCATCGAGCGGGACTTCGAGCGGGACCGGTGGTTCTCGGCCGGGGAGGCGCGGCAGTATGGGCTGGTCGATACGATCGTGCAGGGGCACGGCCTCGTCACTACAGCCGTGGGCGGAACCGCAGAGCGTTGAGCGGTTCGCCCGCCTTCGGCGGGCTCCCTGAGCGCTGCGATCCATGCTGACGGCCGACGGCTGTCCGCGGCTGACCAGCGGGTGGCCGTGACGCAGAACCCTCCGGGACGCATCGTACCGTCCCGGAGGGTTCTGCATTCACGCTACCCGCGATGGGCCGCGGTCAGCCGTCAGCCGTCAGCAGTTCGTCGGCCGCGGTCAGCCGTCAGCCGTCAGCTTGGGGTGTCTGCCCGGTGGTCGGGCGCAGCGCGGCGAGCGCTCGTCGGTCGCGACGTGCTCTCGCTGTCCGCTGACCGGCGTTCAGCGTCACGCCTTCACGAACTCGACCTGGGCCTCCAGCTTCACCTCGTCGCCCACCACGACGCCGCCCGCCTCCAGCGCGGCGTTCCAGGTGAGGCCGAAGTCCGCGCGGTTGATCTTGCCGGTGATGCTGAAGCCGGCGCGCGTGCCGCCCCACGGGTCCTGGACGCGACCCTCGTCGGTCACGTCGAGCGCGACCTCGCGGGTGACGCCGCGGATGGTCAGGTCGCCGACGAGACGGAAGTCGGCCGAGCCGCCCCTCTCGAGGCGCTTACCCGTGAACGTGATCGTCGGGTGGTTCTCGGCGTCGAAGAAGTCCGGGCTGCGGAGGTGCGCGTCGCGCTGCTCGGCGCCCGTGTCGATGCTGGCGGTGGCGATCGTCACCTCGACCTTGGCGTCCTGCGGCTTCGCCTCGTCGGCCACTACAGTCGCCTTGATGTCGCTGAAGTGTCCCCGTGTCGTCGAGATCATGAGGTGCTTCACCTTGAAGGAGACCTCGCTGTGGCTGGGGTCGAGGTTCCAGGTGGCGGTGCCCGTGCGGGGGGCGATGGCGGTGGTCATGGTCGAATCTCCTGCGGGTGTGATGATCCGGTGGCGCCCTTGATGGCTCGACTTCAAGACTTCTGGTCCGTTTCAAGGCCCGGCGAACCGGGCCTCCCGGGACCGTGGCCCCATTCATGGGTCGTGACTTACTGTTCGTAAGGTACTATATTTGGGTCATCTGACCCTGTCAAGGGCGCAGCTTGTCGCTAGGATTTAGTCATGGCCGACGTCCCCTCCTCCTTCTGCCCCAGATACCACCACGCCGTCGAGCTCGTCGGGCGGCGGTGGGCCGGGGCCATCGTCCGCGCGCTGCTCGTCGGCCCGCGGCGCTTCAACGAGCTGCGCGCGGCCATCCCGGAGATCAGCGACCGCATGCTGGCCGAGCGCCTCCGGGAGCTCGAGTGCGAGGGCGTGCTCACCCGCACGGTCCTCCCCGACACGCCCGTGCGCGTCGAGTACGCGCTCACCGACAAGGGGCGCGCCCTGCAGGCGGCCGTGGTCGCCCTCGGCGCGTGGGCCGAGCACTGGGTCACCGACGAGGACCTGCGCCGCCGCGCCGACGACCGCGCGCGCCCCGCGGCCCCGCCCGCGCCGGAGCTCGTCGGCAAGGGCTGACGGCGGCCCGCCGGCCGCCCCTCAGAACAGGTAGCGCTGCGACGCGAAGGGCTCGAGCGTCACCCAGCTCCTGCCCACCACCGCCTCCACCCGCCGCACGAGCTCGCGCGTCTTCGTCGCGGGGAGGACGGCGAAGGGCGGCTCCGGCTCGCGGAAGAAGTTCTCCCAGTGGCCGAGCACCACGTGGCGCGGCTGGAGCGCCCGCAGGGTCGGCTCCGGATAGCGCGGCGAGTGGTAGCTGTCGAAGTTGCCGACGCAAATGATCGCCACGTCCACGGGCCGCGCGTCGGCCCCCGCGAACTTCGGCAGCACCGCGTACTCCGCCTTCGCCGCGGCGTCCTGGTAGAAGACGCGAAAGGCCGGACGCGTCGTGTCGGCGGCGTCGGTCACGTCGATCAGGTACGCGTAGACGGGGCCCTTCTTCCACCCCCACGCCGAGCGCGGCAGGTCCCGGCGCGCCGTGCGCTGCTCGTCGTTCGCGATGGTGATCCAGAGGAAGTTCGGCGCGTGGCTCGACCGCAGCGGCATGAAGCGGATCCGCCCGCCCGGCACGTACGTCCACCGCCCCACGTGCGCGGAGTCGCCCACGTCGCCGTCGAGCGAGACGAGGCGAGCCGTGTCCAGCCCGGGCGCGCCGGCGAGGATGTTCTTGAGCGTCCCGCTTCCGTAGACCCTCGCGCGCGGCACCCACCGCTCGGCCACCCGCGGAAGGTCCATCGCGTGGTCGTAGTGCGAGTGGCCGACGAGCACCGCGGCGACGCCGGACGTGTCCACGCGCGCCATCCCGCGGTCCACCGCCCCCGAGTCCGAGCGCACCGACCAGTTCACGGCGACCGGCACGAGCCCGCGGTGGCTGAACGACGGCGCGGTCATGATCGCCTGCCCGCCGTGGCGCAGCACGAACCCGCCGACGCCGAGGTAGGTGAGCTCCACGGAGTCGGCGCAGGCGGCGGGCGCGCAGTGGGCGCGGCGCGGCGGCCGGCGCTGCACGTCGAGCTCGCGGAGGGTGCTGTAGCACCCCGTGGCGAGCGCGCCGACGAGCAGGGCGAGGGCGGGGCGGACCATGCGGAGGGTGCTGGGGGAGTTGCGGCGGGGGGCGCGGCGTCGGCATAGTGACGCGCCGCGGCGTGGCAGGCAATCAGGTGGCGGCGGGTGTGAGCCGAATTCTCCGGCTTTGTCGCGTTCCGATCAGGGCGGCATGGGCCGACCCGATCACCAAGCGAGGAGCCCCGATGTCGGTACCCCGACCGCCCGGCGCCGTTTCCCCTCCCGACGCCTCGTCCGCCTCGTCACCCCGCGCACCGGAGCGTCCATGAGGTGGGACGCGATCGTCGTCGGGAGCGGCTTCGGTGGGGCGATGGCGGCGCACGCGCTCGTCCACGCCGGGCGGCGCGTTCTGATGCTGGAGCGCGGCGGGTGGGTGGCGCGCGGCCCCCACAACTGGGGCGCGCACGGCGCCGGCCTCGTCACGCCGCACTACTCCATGGAATCGGCGTACGAGGTGTCCGCCGGCAGTCGCCGGTACCGCGAGGGCGCCTGGCACTGCGTGGGCGGCCAGTCGGTCTTCTACGGCGCCGCATCCTTCCGCTTCCGCGAGCGCGACTTCGCGCACGACGACGGCATCGTCGGCGACTCGGGCGCGTGCTGGCCGATCGGCTACGGCGACCTCGAGCCGTTCTACGCGCGGGCCGAGCGGCTGCTCGGCGTCGCGGGGGAGGCGGGGGCGGACGCGACGGACCCCTGGCGGAGCGGCCCGTACCTGCACCGCCCGCCCCCGCTCTCCGCGCCCGCGCGGCGCATCGCGGAGGCGGCGCGGCGGCTCGGGCTGCGCCCCTTCCCCATTCCGCTCGCCATCTCCTACCGCGCCACCGACTCGCGCCGCGGGTGCGTGGGCTGCGGCACGTGCGACGGCTACGCGTGCGCCGCCGAGGCGAAGAACGACGTCGCCACCGGCGTCCTCCCCGAGCTCCAGCGGCTCGGCATGGTGCTGCGCGCCAACACGGTCGTCGTGCGCCTCGCGCGCGCCGGCGCGCGGGTCGTGGCCGTGCACTACGTCGACCGGGTGACCGGCGAGCCCGGGCGCGCGGACGTGGACGGCTGCGTCGTGCTCGCCGCGGGCGCGCTCGCGACGCCGCACCTGCTGCTCGCGTCCGGCCTCGGCGCGGTGAGCCCGGCGGCGCGCGCCGTCGGGCGCTACCTCACGCGCCACCGCAACCGCCTCGTGCTCGGCGTGTTCCCGCGCCGCCCCAATCCCGGGCGCACGTTCGACAAGCAGGTGGCCCTGCACGACCTCTACGCCGACGCGCCCGACCGCGACGCGCCGCGCGGGACGCTCGGCAGCATCCAGCAGCTCACGCCCAATGCGGGGCTCGTGCGCGCCTACCTGCCGCCCGGCGTCGGCGGCCTCGCCGCCTGGGGCGCGCGGTACGCGCTGGGCCTCCTGTGCATCGCGGAGGACCAGCCGCGGGCGGAGAACGGCGTGACGCTGGCGCCGGGGGTGGACCGCTACGGGCTGCCGCGGCTGCGCGTCCGCCACGCGCACACGCCGCGCGACGAGGCCGCCGCCGCCGCGCTCGTCAGGCAGGCGCGGCGCGTCCTGCGCGAGGCGGGGGCCGTGTTCACCCTGACGCAGTCCATCGAGACGTTCTCGCACGCCCTCGGTACGGTGCGCATGGGCCCGCACGCGTGCTCCGCCCCGCTCGACGGGCGCGGCGCATACCGCGGCCTCGACAACCTCTTCGTCGCCGACGGGAGCGCGCTGCCGCGCGCCGGCGGCGTGAATCCGAGCCTCACCATCGCGGCCAACGCGTTGCGCGTCGGCACGCACGCGGCCGAGTCGCTGCCGGGCGCGCCTTCCCTTCACGTCGGCGCGCCGCGGGCGCGCCGACTGCTTCCAACGCTGGAGTCGGCATGACCGTCGTCACGTCGCAGCCGCTGCTCGTCGCCGCCGCCGTCGGCCTCATGTCGGGGACGCACGCCGCGATCTGGGGGATGTACAAGGACGCCATCCACGAGGGATTCGGGTGGTCGCGCTTCGCGCGCAGCCTGCTCGTCGGCGCCCTCTGCGCGGTGGCGGTGCAGGCCGCGCTCGCGCTCCCGCTCCCGGGGGCCGGCGCGCTCGTCGTGCTCTTCGGCCTCGCCTACGCCGCCGAGCGCGGGCTGATCGAGACGTGGAAGACGTTCGTGCGGGAGGAGGACCAGTCGAAGTACTTCATCCCGATGCAGTTCAGCCTGCGCGGCGTGCCGGTGGCGAGCCGCCCGGTGCGCCTCGCGGCGGGCGCGGGCTACGTCGCCGTGATCGCGCTCTGCCTCCTGGCGGTGGCGCGGCTCGACCGTGCCGGCGCCGCGCCGCTCGACGCAGGCCGCGCCGCCACGCTCGGCCTCCTCGCCGGCGCGGTCGTGGCGGTCGGGGGCGCGTGGAAGGACGCGCCCCGGGAGGGGTTCGACACGCTGAAGTTCTTCAGGAGCCCGGCGATGACCGTGCTCTTCGCCGTGCTGCTCTCGCGCATCACGGAGAGCCACCTCCAGGTGGCGGTGGGCGCCATCGGCTTCGAGCGCGCGGCGGCGGAGACGTACAAGACGTTCTTCTTCCCGTCGAAGCCGCGCGGCAAGTTCGCCGGCAAGCCGGTGACGCACCCGGAGATGCTGACGCGGCGGCAACGCTTCGTGCCGGCGTACGTCCTCATCTGGGCGGTGGTGGTCGCCTCGGGCGCGCTCGCGCTGGCGGGGGCTCCATGAGCGCGCGGGGCGACCGGCTCGGCGTGCTGCTCCTCGGGTGCGGGCGCGCGGCGGCGCTGCACAGCCGCGTGCTGCGAGGGCTCGGCGGCGTCGAGCTCTTCTACGCGAGCCGCGACGCGGCGCGCGCGGAGGCGCTCCGGCACCGCTTCGGCGGGCGGTGGGCGTTCGGGTCGTATCAGGCGGGGCTCGACCACGCCGACGTGCACGTCGCCCTCGTCGCCACGCCGACGGCCACGCACCGCGATCTCGCGCTGTTGGCGCTCGGCGCCGGCCGGCACGTCATCGTCGAGAAGCCCGCCTTCATGCACGCGGCGGACGTGGACGTGGTCGGCGCGGCGGCGGCGGCGGCCGGGCGGCGCGTGCTCGTGGCGGAGAACTACGCGTACAAGCCGGTGCTGCCCCATCTGCGGGCGGTCATCGCGTCGGGGGACCTCGGCGACGTGCGCTTCGTGAGCGTGAACGCGACGAAGCGGCAGCGCGCGGCGGGGTGGCGCGCGGACCCGGCACTCTCGGGGGGCGGCGCGCTCTTCGAGGGAGGCGTCCACTGGGTGAGCTTCGCGGCGAGCCTCGGGCTCGCGGTGGAGGAGGTGAGGGCGTACCGCGCCGGCCCCGCGGGCGGCGCGGAGCGGAGCGCGCTCGTCCTGTTTCGCTACGCCGGCGGTGCGCTGGGCACCCTCGCGCACTCGTGGGAGCTCGCGGCGCCGCTGGGCGGGCTGCGACTCTCCAGGGTGCAGGGGACGCGCGGCGCGGTGACGTTCGAGTCGAACGGGCTCGCCGCGGTCACCACCGGGCGGCGGCGCTCCGCCCGCGTCTTCTTCCGCGACTTCCTCGGCTACCGCGGCATGCACGCGGACTTCCTCCGCGCGCTGCGCACGGACGCCCCGGCGCGCTACACGCTGGCGCTGGCGCGGCGCGACCTCGAGCTGCTCGAGGCGGCCGAGCGGTCCATGGCGAGCGGCGGGGCGGAGGCGGACGAGCGGGAGCCGGCGGGCGCGCGTTAGGCGCGGCGCGCCCGCCGGCGCCGCATCAGGGCCGCGGCGGCTGGGCCGCGGGCGTGCCCTTGAGGTACCGGTCGAGGAAGGCGACGACGGCCGTGTAGCCCTGGATCTCGTTCGCCTTCTTCACGAACCCGTGACCCTCGTCGGGGAAGACGACGTACTCCACGGGCACGCCGTTCCTGCGGGCCGCCTCGACGATCTCGTCGGACTCTATCTTCAGCACGCGCGGGTCGTTCGCGCCCTGGAGCACCATCAGCGGCGCGCGGATGCGCCCGGCGTTGAAGAGCGGCGAGATGCGCCGGAGCCGCGCGCTGTCCGCCTTGGGATCGCCCATCTCGGCGTACAGCGCCTCCCTGAACGACTCCCACCACGGCGGGATGCTCTCGAGCGTCCGCATCCAGTTCGAGATGCCGAAGAGGTCCACGCCCGCCTTGAACGCGTCGGGCTGGAGGGTGAGCGCGGCGAGCGTCATGTAGCCGCCGTAGCTCCCGCCGAGGATCCCGATGCGCGTCGTGTCGACGTAGCCCAGCTCGGCGAGCATGCCCTTGCTGGCGACGACGTCCCCGAGGTCGGCCTCGCCGTGCCGGCGGTCGTCCATGGCGTAGAACGTCTTGCCATAGCCGGAGCTCCCGCGGTTGTTGATGTCGAAGACGACGTAGCCGGCGTTCGCGAGCGCCTGCACGAGCGCGGAGTACCCGACCTGCGCCTGCCCGCCCGGGCCGCCGTGGACCATGACGATGGCGGGCGCCTTCGCCGCCGCGGACGCCTGGTGCGGGCGGTACAGCACGCCGGGCACCGTCACGCCGTCGTACGAGCGAAAGCGCGTGACCGCCGGCGCGACGAGGTCGCGGCGGCTGACCTTCGGGCTCAGCGCGTCGGTGATCCGCCGGGGCGTCTCGCCGAACGCGGCGACGTAGAGGTCCACGGGCGCGCTGCCGTCGCTCGCGTAGAACGCGAAGGCGGAGTCGTTGGGGGAGACGGTGACGCCGCGCACGACGCCGGCCGGCATGCCGGGGAGCGGCACGGGCTGGAGCGTGCGGGCGTCGAGGATGCGGGCCGCGGCGCGCGAGTCCTCGTTGACGTACACGACGAGGTAGCGGCCCCCGCGCGAGTAGTCCGCGGAGGTCACGTCCCAGTCCGGCGCGTAGACGACGCGCGACGCCCCCGTCGCGAGATCGTAGCGGCGGAGCGAGGCGAACTCCGAGCCGCTGTCCGAGATCACCAGGAGCGCGGAGCCGTCGGGGGTGAACGTCGCCGCGCCGTTGTTGACGTTGCCCGTGTGCGGCGTGAGGTGGCGCGTCGCGCCCTTCCGGCGGTCGTACACGTAGACGTCCGCGTCCGACGTCGTGTGCGGCTTCGCCAGCGCCACCCAGCGCCCGTCGCGCGAGACGGGGCCCAGGTCGTAGCCGGCGTCGTTCCGGTAGAACGACGAGCGCCTCAGGCCGTCCGCCGAGACCTGCACGAGGTCGAAGAACTTCTTGTCGCGCTCGTTCGAGGAGACGTAGAAGGCGCGGCGGTCGCCGGACCACCCGGCGAACTCCGCCTTGTGCCCGCTGCCCGGCGTCACGTCCACGACGCCGCCGTCGGTGTTGCGGACGTAGACGTGCGTCAGCTCGTTGCCGCCCTCGTCGCTCGTGTAGACGATGCGGTTGTCCGCCGGGAAGTACCCGGCGGCGCGGACGGCGTTGGTGGTCGACTGGGTGAGCGGCCGGGGGGGCGCGCCGGTGGTGGGGACGGCGTACGCGTTCCAGACGCCGGAGAGGTTCGACGAGACGAGGAGCGAGCGCCGGTCCGGCGACCACGATGCGCCGAAGAACTGCTTGTTCCCGTAGAAGTCCGCGACGGCGTACCGCGCGGGCGTGAAGACCTCGGCGTCCGCGACATCCGGGCGCCGCGCCTCCGCAGGGGTGGGCTGCTGGGCGCGGGCCGCGGCGGCACCCGCGGCGATCAAGAGTGCGGCGAGAGCCGCGCGGCGGCGGGCGGGCGAGCGCATGGAGCCTCCAGGTAGGGGAGGACGCGGAGCCCGAGCGTACGCCCGCCACGCCGGGCGGTCAAGCTCGGCGGCGTCGCCGCGCGCGGCGCGGCGCGCGGCGCCCTTGCGGCGGGCGGTGCCGGGCCGTAAGAAAGGCGTGCCAATGCACGTCCCCGGCACTCACTCGCCAGCCATGACGAACCGCCCCGCCCCGGCCCTGGGGGCCGCGCTCCGCCTCGCGGCGCTGGCCGCCCTCGCCGCCTGCTCGCCGCGCGCGTCGCAGGAGGGGGCCGCACAGGGCTCCCGGCCCGATACATCGGCCGCAGCGTCCGCCACCGCGGCGAAGCCGTCGACGGCCGACACGGCGGGCGGCTGGCGCACGCTCTTCGACGGGACGTCGACGGACGCGTGGCGCGGCTACCGCGCGGCGACGCTCCCCGCCGGATGGCGCGCCGAGGGGGGCGAGCTGCGACGCGTGGGGGGCGGCGGCGACATCGTCACGAAGGACGAGTTCGGGGACTTCGAGCTCGAGCTCGAGTGGAAGGTGGCGCCGGGGAGCAACAGCGGCGTCCTGTACCGCGTCACGGAGGCCGGCGACTCGTCCACGACGTACATGAGCGGCCCCGAGATGCAGGTGCTCGACGACGCGCGGCACGTGGACGGGCGCAATCCGCTGATGTCGGCGGGCGCGCTCTACGGCCTCTACCCCGCGAAGCGCGGCGTCGTGCGGCCCGCCGGGCAGTGGAACCAGGCGCGCATCGTCGCGCGCGGCAACCACGTCGAGCACTGGCTCAACGGCACCAAGATGGTCGACGCCGAGCTGTGGAGCGACGACTGGAACCGGCGGCTGGCGAAGTCCAAGTTCACCGCGTGGCCGCAGTACGCGAAGTCACCGCGCGGCCGCATCGCGCTGCAGGACCACGGCGACCCCGTGGCGTACCGCAACATCCGCATACGCGAGATCCGATGAGCAACGTCATCCTGGAGTCCATCGCATGAAAGTGAACGTCAGGCTGTCCGTCATGATGTTCCTCCAGTTCTTCGTCTGGGGTGCCTGGTTCGTCACCATGGGCACGTTCCTCGACACCAGCCTGGAGGCCTCCGGAAGCCAGATCAGCCTCGCTTACCTGACCCAGTCCCTCGGCGCCATCGCCGCGCCGTTCATCATCGGGCTCATCGCCGATCAGTTCTTCTCCGCCCAGAAGGTCCTGGGCATTCTGCACATCGCCGGTGCCGCGTTGCTGTTCTGGGCATCCACGCTGTCGACCTTCAGCGGGTTCTTCCCGGTCATCCTCGCCTACATGATCCTGTACATGCCGACGCTGGCCCTG
>JBJMNJ010000476.1:0-3752 GCA_045804325.1 Gemmatimonadaceae bacterium | reverse complement strand
GCGGTCGGCGCGAGCGCCGCGGCCGCACCCGCCGACGTGGCCGGCGGCGTCACCGGCGTCCGCGGCGTCGTCACGCCGCCCGCGGCGCCGAGCGCCGCGCCGCTCGGCCGCGTGGGGCCGGTCATGAGTGCGCCGCCCTGCGGCGTCGTCACCGCGACGAGCTCGTCGAGCAGCGCGTCGGCCGACTGCGGGCGCTCGTCGGGGTTCTTCGCGAGGCAGCGCATGATGACGTCCGACAGGTTCGGCGGGACGTCGGGGCAGCACTCGTACAGCGGGGTCGGCACGCGCGTGAGCTGCGCGGCCATCGTGGCCTGCGGGGACGGGCCGGCGAACGGCGAGTCGCCGGTGAGCAGCTCGTACGCGAGGAGGCCCGCGGCGTAGAGGTCCACGCGGTGGTCGGCCGCCGGATCGCCGGCGAGCTGCTCGGGGGCCATGTAGGCGGGCGTGCCGATGGCGACGCCGGCGGTGGTCACGCCGCTCGCCGTGTTGTGCACGAGCGCGCTGCCGAGCGCCTTGGCGACGCCGAAGTCGGTGACGACGGCGTGCTTGCCGCTGAGGAGGACGTTGTCGGGCTTGATGTCGCGGTGCACGACGCCGCGCGCGTGCGCGTACGCGAGCGCGTCCACCACGTCGTGCAGCACGCGCGCGACCTCGCCGACGGCGAGGCGGCCGCGCTTGCGGAGGGCGGAGCGCAGCGACTCCCCCTCGATGAAGGGCATCGTGTAGTACAGGATGTTTCCCGACTCGCCGGCGGAGAGCAGCGGCACGATGTGCGGATGGTGCAGCTGCGCGGCGAGCTGGATCTCGCGCCGGAAGCGCTCGGCGTTCACGCCGGCGGCGAGCTCGGGCGGGAGCACCTTCACGACGACGCGCCGCCGGAGCCGCTCCTCGACGGCCACGAACACGCGCGACATGCCGCCGCCGCTGAGCTCACGCTCGAGCTCGTAGGCTGGGGCGAGCGCCTCCTGGAGCACGGCGCGGAAGTCGGGGCTCATGGCACTCGTCTGAAGGGAGGCGGGCGTGACCTGAAGTTATGGCCGCGCAGGGTGCGCGGGTAGCGAGCCGTGTCGCGCGCGCCGCCAGGGTTGGACGTTCCTGCTCACGCCGGGGTTGCCGGCCGCCCCGCGCAGCGGGCGCTCGGCGCGCCCGGCGCGGGGTCCGTCCCAGAACCGCTGCGCGGCGGGACGGACGGACGTACGCTGACACGAACTCGCACCGTCCGCCTGACACTTCTCGGACAACCAGGATGGGTGCCGAACCACCGCGCGCGGTAGATTCTCCCCCGACCGCCGCGCCCGCTCGCGCGGCGCGGAGGGCCCCCGTGCGCGTCCACCTCGAGTCCCTGCCGTTCCGCCGCCCGCGCCGCTCGCGCTTCGCGAACGTCGTGCTCGCGGTCGCGTTCTGCGGCGCCGCCGTCGGCGCGTACCAGGTCTACATGGCCAAGTGCGCGCAGGACCAGACGGTGTACGAGGCGCGGCGCGCCTACGCGCGCTACGCCGCCTTCACCTTCGCGCGCGAGGCCGAGGACGCGTGGGAGGACGTGCTGCGCGCGGCGTTCCGCGGCGTGGCGCAGCCCTCGGGCGAGCCGGCGCCGCTCTCCGCGGTCGCGCGCGGGCTCCGCCAGGCGCCCGCGGCGCCGCCCGTCCTGTTCACCTTCCGCATCGACGCGCGGCACCGCGTGCTCGCGGCGGGGTGCGACTCGGGGCCGTCGCCCGCGACGCGCGAGTGGGTGGCGGCCGAGATCGCGCGCCACGGGGGTCCGGACGACGACCTCCCGCGCACCATCGTGACGACGCGGAACGCTCGCTCGCTGCTCGTCGCGTACCAGGAGACGCCCGCGGGCGCGTATGGCTTCGTCGCCGACCTCGGCGAAGCCGCGAAGGCGCTCGCCGCCGCGGTGGCGCGCCGCCCGCTGCTCCCGCCGCGCGACGTCGCGGTGGGCACGGAGGCGGCCCTCGCGCTCGCCGTGCGCGACGGCGCGGGCCGCGCGCTCTGGGCCACCGCCGGCGGCGCGCTGCGCGGCACGATGGTCGAGATGCCGCTCCCCGGCGACCTCGGCGCGCTGAGCGTGGTGGCGGGGCTCCGGCCGCGCTTCGCGATGGCGGTGGCGACGCCCGGGTGGACGTGGAACCGAGCGCAGTTCACCTACGTCGTCATCACGCTCACGGCCGGGCTCATCGTCGTCGCGCTGCTGCAGCTGCGGCGCGAGCGCGCGGCCGCGCAGCTCCGCGCCGACTTCGTGGCGAACGTGTCGCACGAGCTGCGCACGCCGCTCGCGCAGATCCGAATGTTCGCCGAGATGCTGCGCATCGGCTGGATCCGGACCGAGGACGAGCGCCGCCGGTCGATCCAGATCATCGACCAGGAGGCGCGGCGCCTCACGCACCTCGTCGAGAACATTCTCCACTTCTCGCGCGCCGAACGCCGCGCGCCGAAGATCGCGCCGGAGCGGCTGCCGCTCGCGCCGTTCGTCGACGACGTGGTCGAGGGATTCCGGCTGCTCGCGGATGCGCGGCATGCGGCGGTACGCACCGACGTGGGCGCGGGGCTCGAGGTCGTGGCCGACCGCGACGCGCTGCGCCAGGTGCTGCTCAACCTCCTCGACAACGCGGTGAAGTACGGGCCGCCGGGGCAGGAGGTCGTCGTGGGCGCCGCCGCCCTGCCACCGCACCCCGACCGCGCGCCGCGCGTGCGCGTCTGGGTGGACGACGAGGGGCCGGGAATCCCGCCGCGCGACCGCGCGCGCGTCTGGGAGCCGTTCCACCGCCTCGCCCGCGCGATCGACGGCGAGGTGACGGGCAACGGGATCGGCCTGTCGGTCGTGCGCGAGCTCGTGCGCGTGCACGGCGGCGAGGCGCGGATCGAGGGGACGCCGGGCGGGGGCGCGCGGGTCGTGCTGGAGCTTCCCGCCGTGGGGGGGCCCCCCCACCGGGAAGTTATGGCCGCTTCCGCCGTCGAGCGTCATCACTTCGCCGCCGCGGGAAGCGATCGATCGCTCGCGGTCCGCAGCCCGCAGCCCCCAGCGGCGACGTCCTTCGGAGCCGACTCATGATCGCCGCCGTCAAGCGCATCCTGCTCATCGAGGACAACCCGGACCTCGCGTTCGGGCTCCGCAACAGCCTCGAGATCTCCGGCTACCAGGTGGTGGTCGTCGCCGACGGACCCACGGGGCTCGCACAGGCCCGCTCGTGCGCGCCCGACCTCGTCATCCTCGACCTCATGCTCCCGGGCATGGACGGCTACCGCGTGCTGCGCGCGCTCCGCGACGAGGGGAGCCGCGTGCCCGTGCTGATCCTCACCGCGCGGGGCGAGGAGGCCGACAAGGTCCTCGGCTTCCGGCTCGGCGCGGACGACTACGTGACGAAGCCGTTCGGCGTCCTCGAGCTCGTGGCGCGCGTCGAGGCGATCCTCCGCCGCGCCACGACGCAGGGGCTGGCCGACATGGAGGCGACCGCGCGCTTCGGCGACGTGGAGATCGACCCCTCGGCGCGCCTCGTCAGGCGCGACGGCCGCATGGTGGACCTGAGCCCGAAGGAGTTCGACCTCCTGCTCGTGCTCGCGCGCCGGCAGGGCGAGGTCGTGTCGCGCGCCGAGCTGCTGAAGCTCGTGTGGGGCTACGACACGTCGGTGGTGAGCCGCACCGTGGACACGCACATCGCCGAGCTGCGGCGGAAGCTCGAGGCGAGGCCGTCGAGCCCGCGGCACATCGCGACGGTGTGGAAGCTCGGGTACCGGCTGGTGCCCTGAGCACG
>JBJMNJ010000475.1:0-7668 GCA_045804325.1 Gemmatimonadaceae bacterium | reverse complement strand
CAGGCGCGGGCGCGCTACCAGCGGGCGCGCGCGCTGCTGCGCGGCGGCAGCGCGTCCGCCGCGCGCACGGAGCTGCGCGCGCTGCTCGCGCGCCACCCGCGCGAGACGGAGCCGGCGGCGGACGCGCTCTTCCTCCTCGCCGACCTCGCCACCGACGAGGGGCGCGACGTGGAAGCGCGCGCCGCCTTCCGCGACCTCGCCACGCGCTACCCCGGCGCGCGGCGCGCGCCGGAGGCGGCGTTCCGCGCGGCGATCATCGCCTACGTGCAGCGGAACGACGCGGCCGCCGCGCGCGAGCTCGACGCGCTGCGCGAGCGCTGGCCGTCCAGCGGCGAGGCGACGGCCGCCGCCTACTGGGCCGGCCGCGCGTACGCGCGGATGGGCGACCAGGTGCGCGCCCGCGCCCACTGGCGCGACATCCTCGCGCGCGACCCGAACTCGTACTACGCGGGCCGCGCCGCCGCGCGGCTCGACACGGCGGGGTGGAAGCCGCCCGCGGCGCGCGACGACTTCCCGCAGGTGGCCGAGGTGACGGACGCGTTCCGGCGCGCCGACCTGCTCGACTCGCTCGGCATGGACGTGGAGGCGCGCCTCGAGTACGACCGCGCGGTGCGGGAGGCCGACGCGTCGGTGGACCGCCTGCTCGCCACCGCCGACGCGCTGCGCGACCGCGGCCTCACGTCGCCCGCCATCGGGCTCGGGTGGCGCGCGATCGGGAAGGGCGCGCCCGCGGACGCTCGCACCTACCGCCTCGTCTACCCGGTCGCGCAGCGCGAGGTGATCGCCGCCGAGGCGCGCGCGAACCGCATCGAGCCGGCGCTCGTCGCGGCGCTCATCCGGCAGGAGTCGAGCTTCAACCCGCGCGCCACCTCCCGCGTCGGCGCGCGCGGGCTCATGCAGCTCATGCCGAGCGTCGGCACGTCGATCGCCCGGGCGAAGGGGCTGCCGGATTGGGACCCGGTGCTCCTCTACCAGCCCGACGTGAACGTCACCCTCGGCGTCTCGCACCTGCGCGGCCTCATCTCGCGCTACCGGGGCGACCTCGTGCGCGTCTTCGCCGCGTACAACGCCGGCGACTCGCGCGTGACGCGCTGGAACCGCAAGGCGGGCGCGGACGACCCCGAGGTCTTCGTCGAGCGCATCCCGTACGAGGAGACCCGCGACTACGTGCGGATCCTGCTGCGGAACCGGGAGATGTACGAGGCGCTGTACGAGTGGTAGGCGGCCCTGGGGGCCTTGGCGCCGCTGCGCGGCGCGGTTCTCTACTCCTCGCGGCGCATGGCCTGCCTTCACTCGGTTCTCTACGTCGGCGCGCTCCGCGCGCCTCGTCGGTTCGGACCGGCCTGCGGCCGGTGGTTGCCGATCAGCAACCGACGAGCGCCGCGCAGCGGCGCGAAGTAGAAGACCGACGAGCGGGGCGAAGCCCCGCGACGTAGAGAACCGACGAGCGGGCCGAAGGCCCGCGAAGTAGAAGACCGAGTGAAGAGGAGCCACGCCGCCGCGCGGGGCCGAGAACCGCGCGGCGCAGCCGCGCCAACGGTACGCCCCCTGCGTAGACGACCGGACTCGACAGGGTAGGCAGCTCACTCTCGGCCCGCGGGTGCTCGGATGGAGATCGTGCTCTGGATCGTCGGCGGCTTCGCGGGCGTCATCCTGGTCCTGCTGGCGCTCATCGGCTTCCAGCACGTCACCCGCGGCACGCCGGTCCGCCGCGTGCGCGGCGCCGGGCGCGGGGACGGCAGCGGCACGCCGTCGGTGAACGACGAGCGCTTCTGCTACGTGATGGAGCTGCTCACGGCCACGGACCTCAAGCCGGGGCACACCGTCGAGATCTTCACCTGCGGCGACGAGACGTACCCGCCGCTCTGGAAGGACCTCGAGGCCGCCCGGCACTCGATCGCGGTGCAGATGTACTACTGCAAGCCCGGCAAGGTCGCCGACCGGATGAAGGAGATCCTGGTCGCGCGCGCGCGGGCGGGCGTGAAGGTCCTCTTCCTCCACGACGCCTTCGGGTCCACCGACCTGCCGAAGGCGTACTTCGACGCGCTCGAGGCGGGCGGCGTCGAGTGCGCCACGTTCCGCCCCGTGCGATGGTACGACCTGCACAAGGCGAACGCCCGCTCGCACATCCGCGTCGTCGTGGTGGACGGGCGCATCGGCTGGACCGGCGGCTTCGGCCTCGACGACAAGTGGCTCGGCGACGGGCGGTCCAAGGAGCACTGGCGGGACTCGAACGTGCGCTTCACCGGGCCCGCGGTGCACCAGCACATGGCGACCTTCGCCGACGGGTGGGCCGAAGCCACCGGCATCCTGCTCACGGACGACACGTTCTTCCCGCTGGACGAGAAGCCGGTGGCGGAGGGCGGCGTGGTGGCGGGCGCGCACCATGCGGCGCCGACCATCGGGAGCACGCTCGCCGAGCGCTTCCTGGCGCTCAGCATCGCCGGGGCGCAGCGGCGGCTCTACATCTCGAACTCCTACTTCGTCCCCGACGACGACTTCCGCCGCATGCTCACCGACGCGGCGAAGCGCGGCGTGGACGTGCGCATCCTGACGACCAGCGGCAGCACCGACGTCAAGACGACGTGGCACGCGGGACGCGCGACCTACGAGGAGCTGCTCTCGAGCGGCGTGCGCGTGTTCGAGTACCAGCCCGTCATGATGCACGCGAAGTCGCTCGTCGCCGACGGCTGCTGGTCCTCGGTCGGGACGATGAACTTCGACAACCGCTCGCTCGCGTTCAACGACGAGACGAACCTCCTCGTCTTCGACGAGGCCACCGGGAAGCGCCTCGAGGAGGTCTTCCTCGCGGACCTGAAATACTCCCGGGAGATCCTTCTCGACGAGTGGCGCCGGCGGCCGCGGAGGCAGCGGGTCCAGGAGCGCGCGGCGCAGATGTTCCAGCGCATCCTCTAGGGCCCGCCTCGGCGGGGACGACACGCGGCGCCGCGCGTCGTATCTTGAGTCGTATCCGGAGAGCGAGGCGCCGCGCGGCGCCTCCGACCGCCATCCACGAGTCGCCCATGCGCACCCTCATCGCCCGCGCCGCCGGCGTCGCCGCGGCCCTGCTCCCGCTGACCGCCCCGCTCGCCGCCCAGCGGCCCACGCCCATCCCGCCGCCGAGCGACAGCGCGCCGCGCACCGTCACCACGTCGCCGGTGCGGACCTGCGGCTCCGCGGGGCTCCCGGACTGCCCGCCCGGGCGCTTCGGCCTCGGCGCCGCGCTCGAGATCGCGCAGCCGCTCGAGGAGTTCCGCGACTTCGTCGACGTGTCCGTCGGGGCCAACTTCAGCGGCAGGGTCCTCGTCGCGCCCGGGTCGCCCCTCGGCCTCCTCGTCAACGGCGGGTTCATCTCGTACGGGAGCGAGCGGGAGGACATCCTCATCTCGAACGGCTTCTACAACTTCCCCGGGCGACTCCAGACGTCCTCGACGTACGCGCATTTCGGAGTCGGGCCCGAGCTCGCGCTCCGCACCGGCGCGGTCCGCCCCTACGTCGGCGGCACGGTCGGCCTCGGGCACTTCGGGACGCGCTCGTCGATCAACGCCGAGACGAACGACCCCAACGACTCCGACGGCTGGGAGGAGGTCTGGAGCGAGAGCCTCCAGGGGGACGCGGTGCTCGCCCTGACGGGACTCGGCGGCCTGCGCATCGCGCTCGGCGGGCTGCGCGCGCCGCTCACCCTCGACGTCGGCGTGCGCTACGTCCACAACGGCGAGGCGGAGTACGTCGCCGAGCGGGACATCGACATCGACGACAACGCCAACGTGACGGTGACGCCCACGCGGAGCCGCGCGGACTTCGTCTCGTACAGCCTCGGCGTGTCGTACCTGTTCGGCCGCGGGCGGTAGCGGCGGGCCGCGCGGCGGCGCCGCCGCGCCGCGGCGGCCGAGCAACTGGCGCTGCTAGCGCAGCTAGCGCGGCACGGCGGACTCGCCGGTGCGGCGGAGGAGCCGCCGCACCTCGAGCTCCTCGTTCGCCCGGGCGAGCGCCTCCTCGAACTGCCCGCACACGTGCTCCTCGCCGATCTCCTCGAAGAGCGCGGACTTGCGGAGCGCCGCCAGCGGCTGCGCCTGGACGCCGGAGAGGAGCACGAGCGTGCCGTCCCTGCGGCTCCGGCGCACCACGTCGCTGAGCGTGTGGATGCCCGTGGCGTCGATGGACGGGACGCGGCGCATCCGGAGGATCAGGACCTTCGGCTTTCCCGAGATGCGCGCCAGCGTGTCCCTGAAGGTCTCGGCGGCGCCGAAGAAGAAGGGCCCGTCGATCTCGAACACCTCGATGCCCTTCGGGATGGCGTACCGCCCCGTCGCGTGCGGATCGAGCGCGTCCTCCTCCTCGGCTTCGGCCTCGCCGACGGGCGTGATCTGCGCCAGGTCCGCCGTGCGGCGGATGAAGAGGAACGCGGCCACCACCATCCCCACCTCGATGGCCACCGTCAGGTCCACGAAGACGGTGAGCAGGAACGTCACGAGCAGGACCGCCACGTCGCTCTTCGGCGAGGTGAGCTCCATCCGGAAGACGCGCCACTCGCTCATGTGGTAGGCCACGACCACTAGGATGCCGGCGAGCGTGGCCATCGGGATGAGCGCCGCCCACCGGCCGAAGAACAGCGTGATCAGCAGCACCGTCAGCGAGTGGAACACGCCGGCGACCGGCGTGCGTCCGCCGTTCTTGATGTTCGTCGCGGTGCGGGCGATGGCGCCCGTCGCGGGGATGCCGCCGAAGAGCGGCGACACGATGTTCGCCACGCCCTGCGCGACGAGCTCCATGTTCGAGCGGTGGCGCCCGCCGATCATCCCGTCCGACACGACCGCCGAGAGCAGGGACTCGATGCCGCCGAGCAGGGCGATGGTGAACGCGGGGCCGACGAGCTGCGCCATCTCGCCGAACGTGAGATGGGGGAGGATCGGCTTCGGGAAGCCCGCGTTGATGGCGCCGAATCGGCTGCCGATGGTCTCGACGTCGAGGTGGAGCAGGTGAACCGCCGCCGTCGTCACCAGCAGCGCGACGAGCGGGCCGGGAATGCGGTGGCTGACGCGCGGCCACAGCGCGATGATGACGACCGACGCGATCGCGATCCCCGCCGCCTGCACGTTCACGGTGCCGATGTGCGCGGCGTACGCGGCCATCTTCTCCGCGAACTCCGCGGGGACCGCACCCATCTCGAGCCCGAGGAAGTCCTTGACCTGGCCGGCCGCGATGATGACCGCGATCCCGGAAGTGAATCCGGTGATGAGTGGCCGCGGGATGAAGCGGATCGCGGCGCCCATCTTCGCGAGCCCGAACGCGACGAGGATGGCGCCCGCCATCAGGGTGGCGACGGTGAGCCCGCCGAGGCCGTACTTCTGGACGATCCCGTAGATGATGACGACGAAGGCCCCCGTGGGGCCGCCGATCTGGACGCGCGACCCGCCGAGGACCGAGATCACGAAGCCCGCGATGATCGCCGTGTAGAGGCCGCGGTCCGGCGTCACGCCGCTCGCGATGGCGAAGGCGATCGACAGCGGCAGCGCGACGATCCCGACGATCAGCCCGGCGACGGCGTCGCTGGCGAACTGGTCGCGCGAGTAGGAGCGGAGCGTCGTGACGAGCTTCGGGACGAACATGTGGGGGGCGGGGAGGGGCGGCGTCCGTCGGACGACGCGGCGCTCGCGCGTGGCGCAACGCGAGGTCGTGCGTCGTACCATAGCCGGCGGACGGCTCTCGCGCCGTCGGCAGTTCTCCGGACGCCCGCTCGGCCGAGTGGTGCGCCGCCCTCACGCCTGCCTCCGCCGCGCGCCATCCGGCCGCGGCGCCCGTCACGATGCCCCTCGACCTCTTCAGCTCGCGCACCGGGATCGCGGTGTTCGTCACCGCGCTGCTCCTCCTCGCCGCCGTCACCGCGCGCGTCGTGCGCGACCCCGGCGTCGGCCGGGTGGAGGAGGCGCTGCGCTCGCGCTGGGCGCCCTGGGTCGCGGGGCTCGTCGGCGCCATCGCCGTGATGGTCGCGTGGGGCGGCGTGAACCGCCTCCCCATGTTCCACGACGAGAAGGCGTACGTGCTGCAGGCGGAGATCTTCGCCTCGGGGCGCTGGACGTCGCCGGGGCGGGTGCTCCCCGAGTTCTTCGAGCAGGCGCACGTGCTCGTGACGCCGGTGCTCGCCGAGAAGTACTTCCCGGGCCACGCGCTGGCGCTCGTGCCCGGCATCTGGCTCGGCGCCCCCGGGCTGATGGTGATCGTCCTGACCGGGCTCACCGGCGCGCTGGCGTTCGCGCTGGCGCGGCGCGTCGCCGGCCCCTGGGTCGCGCTGCTCGCCTCGGCCGTGTGGCTCGCGAGCTACGAGCAGTACGGCTGGCACGCCACCTACTTCTCCGAGACGACCACGGGCGCCCTGTACCTCGCGACGTGGTGGGCGCTGCTCGAGTGGCGCGACCGGCCCCGCGCGCGGATGCTGGCGCTCGCCGCGCTCTTCGCCGGCCTCTGCGTCGTCACGCGCCCGCTCACCGGCGTCGCGCTCGCGCTCCCGGCCGCGGTGTGGGCGCTCGTCCGCGCCGTCCGCGTCCGCCCCGTGCGCTGGGCCGACCTCGGCGCCGGCGCCGCGGCGGCGGTCGCGGTGCTCGCCATCATCCCGCTGTGGAGCGCGCGGACGACGGGGAGCTGGCGCCTCACGCCGCAGACGCAGTACACGCTGGACTACATGCCGTACGACGTGCCGGGCTTCGGGGTGATCGGCGGCCCGCCGCGCCGCCCGGTGCCGCCCGACCTCGCGAACCTCAACGCGCTGTACCTCTACTGGCACGCGGCGCACAAGCCGGACAGCCTGCCGGGGCTCCTCGTCGATCGGGCGAAGGCGCTCACGCTGTCGGCGTGGCACGACGCGCGTCCGCCGCTCGTCGCCGCGGCGCTCGTGGGCGTGGCGGTGCTCCCCGCGGCCGCGTGGCTCGCGCTCGGGACGGTCGCGCTGCACCTGCTCCTCTATCTGACGTACGCGCACCCGGACGCCTGGACGCTCTACTACGCCGAGACGCTCCCCGTGCTCGCGTTCGTGGCGGCGTTGGGGCTCTCGCGCGTCTACGGGTGGCTCATGGCAGTGCGCCCGAAGGGCGACGAGGCCGATCGCCTCGCTCGGCAGGGAGCGACGGCGGTGCTCGCCTCGTGCGTGTTCGCCTGGTCCGGCGTCCGCGCGATCGCGCGCGTGCAGCGCGAGATGTCGCACACGCAGGGCACGTTCGCTCGCGTGGACGCGGCGATGAACGGGCTGCCGGGCAAGCGCGTGCTCGTCTTCGTGCGCTACCCCGTCGAGATGCACCCGGGGCTCAGCTTCGTGAAGAACGCGCCGCTCCAGGACACCGCGCGGGTGTGGACGGCCTACGACCGCGGCGAGGACAACGCGCGCCTCCTGCGCCTCGCGCCCGACCGGGTGCCGTACCTGTTCGACATGGGGGCGGGGCGCATCGTGCCGCTCGCGGAGGCGCGGCCGGGCATCCTGCGCGCGCACGGCTACGTCGCCGCGCCGGGCAACGTCCCGCGGCGCACGGCCGACGCTACTCCCTGAACCTGCGCGCGGCCTTCTTCTCCGAGTTCCGCTTCTTCTCCTCCAGCCGCTTCCGCTTGGCGGCCTTCGAGGGCTTCGTCGCCCTGCGCTTCTTCGGCACCGCCAGCGCCTTGCGCAGGAGCTCCGCGAGG
>JBJMNJ010000474.1:0-3126 GCA_045804325.1 Gemmatimonadaceae bacterium | reverse complement strand
CTCGGACGCGCAGCTGCACGACTTCGGCAAGCTCTTCGACGAGACGATGCACGAGGTGGGCGTCCGCTACTTCGGCAGCGAGTCGGACATCGACGCCAACGGCCGGGTCATCGTGCTGATGTCGTCCGTCGTGAACTCGCTCACGGCGCGGAACTGCTCGCAGGGCGCGGTGATCGGCTTCTTCTACCCGAACGACTTCACGCGGAACACGGGCTCCTACCGCGGGGAGATCCTCTACACGCTCGTCCCCGACCCCACGGGGAAGTTCGACTGCGCGCACACGCTGGCCGAGGTGCAGACGCTCACGCCGAGCACGATGCTGCACGAGTTCCAGCACATGATCTCGCACAACCAGCACGTCCTCGCGCGCCGCGGTGCCGCGGAGGACGTCTGGCTGAACGAGGGGCTGAGCATCCTCGCCGAGGAGATGGGCTCGCGCTATTACGAGGACAAGTGCGGGCCGACGGGCTGCCGCACGAGCTCGACGCAGCTCTTCCCCGACTCGTCCGCGGGGTTCATCGTGCACGTGCTGGAGAACGCGTACGACTACATGCGGCAGCCGACGGCGTCGTCCGTCACGACGTTCAAGGACTTCGGCACGCTGCTCGAGCGCGGCGGCGCGTGGCTGTTCGTGCGCTGGCTCGCGGACCAGAAGGGGGAGCAGATCCTCCCGCGGCTCGTCCAGACGAGCCGCACCGGCCTCGCGAACGTCGAGTTCGCGTCCGGGGAGAGCTTCCCCTCGCTGTTCGGCGACTTCGGGATCGCACTCTACGCCGACAGCCTGCCGGGCGTCCCGCGCGCCGCCGTCCCGTCGCGCTACCGCTTCCAGACGCGGAACCTGCGGGCGCTGTTCGCGCGGCTGAACGCGATCGGGCGCGTGCCGACGCCGTTCCCCATCACGTTCCCGGCGTCGCGCCAGCTCGGCCTTCCGGGCTCCGTGCAGGGCACCGTGATCCAGGGGTCGATGGACTTCCTGTCCATGCAGATGCCGGCGGACGCCGCGGCGGCGACGCTGCGCTTCGCGCCGCAGGCGGGCGGGACGTTCCCGCCGGCGCTGCGCGCGCAGATCGGCATCTTCCGGCTCCCGTAGCGCCGTGTCCGGGCCTCGTCCGGATCGTGTGCCCGAGGACACACCGGGAGCGGGCGACGGCGTGCCGTCGCCCGCCGTGCGCACCCGGCGCACGCGCTGGCGCGGCCTCCCGCGGCTCGGCTGCCTCGGGAGCATCGTGCTCCTCGTCACGTTCCTCCTCACGCCGACGGGATGCTACCTGAGCCGCGCGGGGTGGGAGGAGGCGAGGATCCTCGCGCGGCGGCGCGACATCGGCGCGCTCGTCGCCGACACCACGGCCACGGACGCCGCGACGCGCCAGAAGCTCGCGGTGGTGCTCGCCGCCCGCCGCTTCGCGCGCGACTCGCTCGGCCTGCGCGTGAAGGAGAGCTTCACGCAGTTCTCGCAGCTCGACCGCGACACGCTGGTCCTCGTGCTCTCGGCCGCGTACCGCGACCGCCTGCGCCTCCACACCTGGTGGTTCCCGATCGTGGGGAGCGTGCCGTACAAGGGGTGGTTCGACTTCGAGGAGGCGAAGCGCCAGGCGCGCGACTTCGAGCAGCGCGGCTACGACGTCCACCTCCGGCCGGCGAGCGCGTTCAGCACGCTCGGCTTCTTCAACGACCCGCTGCTCTCGACGACGCTCGACCTCGACTCGCTGGAGCTCGCGAACACGGTGATCCACGAGGTCACCCACAACACGTACTACGCGCCGGGGCAGGCGGTCTTCAACGAGAGCTTCGCGAACTTCGTCGGCTCGCGGGGCGCCGCGGAGTTCTACCGCAGCCGCGGCGACGAGGGCGCCGCGGCGGAGATCGACGTGCGCTGGGAGGACGAGAAGCTGCTCGGCGCCTTCTGGACGGGCCTCTACCACACGCTCGACTCGGCCTTCGACGCGCGGCCGGGCGACGGCGCGGCGGCGAAGGCCGCGCGCCTGGCGGTGCGCGACAGCCTCTATCGCGACGCACGCACGCGGCTCGTCCGCGACCTCGCGCCCCGGCTGCGCACGGTATCGGCGCGCGCGCTCGAGCGGGTGCGGATCGACAACGCGGCGCTCATGGCCCGGCGGATCTACCTCACCGAGCTGGAGCTGTTCGACGAGGTCTGGCGGCGCGAGGGGCGCAGCACTCGCCGCGCGGTCGGGCGCGTCATCGAGCTCGCGAAGGCGGAGCCCAAGGACCCGTACGCGGCGCTCCGGCGCTGGCTGGGGCCGTCGCCGTGAGCGGGGGACGCCGGCCGTTCTTCTACCGAGAGACGCTCGGCATCCGCGTGACGGTGCGTCCGACGTACATGCGCGACCAGTCGCGCCCGTGGCAGCGCCAGTTCGTCTTCGCGTACGCCGTGCGCATCGAGAACGTGGGCGCGCAGGCGGCGCAGCTCCTCTCGCGCCGCTGGCTCATCCACGACTCGTCGGGCGAGGAGACGGAGGTCGTGGGCGACGGCGTGGTCGGCGAGCAGCCGCTCATCGTGCCGGGCAGCGCGCACGAGTACCAGAGCTTCTGCGTCCTGAAATCCTCGCGCGGGTACATGGAGGGGCAGTACTTCTTCGTGCGCGAGGACGGCTCCCGGTTCGAGGCGACGATCCCGCGCTTCGAGCTCGACGCCGAGGCGGGGAACGACCTCCCGGCCTGAGCGCCAGGCGGCGAAACTTCCGTCGCCCGCCGGCGTAGACCTCCCACACGGAGGAACCCACCATGTTCGGACTCATCGCTCTCGGCGCCACGGTCGCGGTCGCCCTCATCGGTTACTTCCAGTCGCGGCGCTTCGTGCGCGAGCGGCTGCGGTTCGTGGACGCGGTGGTGCAGGGGCGCTGGGCCCCGTTCGCCGCCGCGGCCGGGGCGGCGCTCATCGCCTGGCCGGTCGTCGCCCTCCTGCCGCTCGTCGGCACCGGGACGGCACTGCTCTTCGGCGCGAGCGTCGGCATCGGCGTGGCGCACGGCTCGCGCGACGCGCGCGGCGGCGGTGGGAGCTGGGAGGTCGTGTCGACGAAGAAGTCGTAGGCGGCGCGGAGCGCCGCTTCCAAACGGCCCTCGGCCCTCGGCCCTCGGCCCTCGGCCTGCGCACGGGATTCCTCGCGG
>JBJMNJ010000473.1:0-7170 GCA_045804325.1 Gemmatimonadaceae bacterium | reverse complement strand
CCCCTGGCCGAGCGAGTGGAAGTGGTTCGTGGCGATCGTGACGGGGCTGGGGATCGTGTTGTACGTGACGCGCGGACGAAACCCGGGTCTGGGGCCCTCGTAGGGCAGGCTCCGTACACTATCCAGTTCTCTACTCCGCGCGGCGGCGGAGCTCCTCTCCATCCCGTTCTCTACGTCGGCGCGCTGCGCGCGCCTGGTCGGTTCTCTACGTCGGGGCACTTAGTGCCCCTCGTCGGTTGTCGGCCGGCCTCCGGCCGGCGGTCGCGGATCAGCAACCGCGAGCGCAGCGAGCCGAGAACCGACGAGCGCCGCGCAGCGGCGCGAAGTAGAGAACCGACGAGCGGGCCGAAGGCCCGCGAAGTAGAAGACCGAGAGACGAGGGGCCATACGCCGAGAGGGGCCGAGAACCGCGGCCGAAGGCCGCCGAGAACCGCGAGCGCAGCGAGCACGTTCATGTCCTCCGTCCCGTCCATCCGCGTCGGCGTCGCCATGCTGCGCGCCAACCCGCTCCGCACGCTGCTCTCGACCCTCGGCGTCATCATGGGCGTCGGGTCGCTCGTCTCGGTCCTCGCGCTGGGGGACGGCATGGAGCGCTTCGCGCGGGAGCAGATGGCGGCCGAGGGGTACGACGCGGTGCAGGTGTCGTCGCGCACGTTCGACCTGGTGGACGAGGTGCGCATCCCGCGGACCGAGTACCCGGTGCTGTCGGCGGCCGACGCGCGCGCCCTGCTCGCGGCCAGCGGCGCGACGTCGGTGCGCGTGACCACCTCGGGGGCGGCGCGCCTCGCGCTCCCCGGCTCGGCCGCGCCGCGCGCGGCGACGGCCACGGGCGTCTACACCAACGCGCCGCAGACGATCGGCGCGCCGCTCCTCGCGGGGCGTCCGTTCACGGAGGCGGAGCTCGCCGCCGGCGCGCCCGCCGCGCTCGTCTCGCGCAAGCTCGCCCTCGTGCTCGCGGGCGCCGACACGGCGAGCGTGACCGGCCAGGAGCGGGACGCCGCGGCCGCCCGCGCGGTGGGCCGCACGCTCTCCACGGGCGGGCAGACGCTCACGGTGATCGGCGTGCTGGCGCCCTCGCCGGGCGAGCGCGGCTTCTCGTTCGTCGCCCCCGTGGACGCCGCGGAGCGCGCGATGGCCCCGTCGCCCCTCCCGCGCCCGCGCGAGGTCGTGCTGCGCACCGCGGGGGTGGAGCGCGTCGCGGCCGTGAAGGCGACCGTGGAGGGCTGGGCCGCCGCGCGCGGCGCCGCGTTCAAGGACGGCCTCCGCATCAGCGCGCTCGGCGCGGGCCGACTCGAGCAGCTCCAGCAGGGCATCATGATCTTCAAGCTCTTCATGGGCGCGCTCACCGGCGTATCGCTGCTCGTCGGCGGCATCGGGATCATGAACGTCCTCCTCGCCGCGGTGGCGGAGCGCACGCGCGAGATCGGCATTCGCAAGGCGACCGGCGCGCGGAAGCGCGACATCCTCCTCCAGTTCCTCGCCGAGTCGGTGGCGATCTCGGGAGCAGGGAGCGCCCTCGGCATCGCCCTCGGGCTGGCGATCGCGTTCGCCGCGACGGCCGTCATGCGCTCGCAGACGGAGGCGCTGATCTACGCGGGCTTCTCGTGGCGCACGGTGGCGTTCGCCGCGGTGGCGTCGGCGGCGGTCGGGCTGATCTTCGGGACGTACCCGGCGCTGCGTGCGGCGCGGCTGAGCCCGATCGACGCGATGCGCCACGAGTAGAAGCCGCTGACGGCTGACGGCTGACGGCGGCCGAGGGCCGAGGGCCGAAGGCCGAGGGCTAGAGTCCCGCCCTCGCCTTGATCTCGAGGTACCGGTTGATGACGGCGGCGGTCATCGCCTGCGGCGACACGTCCACGACCGACACCCCGGCGCGCCGCATGCGCGCCAGCGCGTCCTCGCGCGCCGCCACGAGCTCCTCGGCGGCCGCGCTCTCGTAGAGGGCGGACGATGACGGGGAGGCGGCGGACGACGTCGCGCGGAGCAGCTCGTCGTTGCGCAGCGCGACGACGAGCGGGAGGTGGCGCACGGCGCCGCGCGTGGTGTGGGCGATGAGCGCCTGCGAGGCGCGGGCGTCGATCACGTCGGTGAACAGCACGACGAGCGCGCGCTTGCGGTGCCGCGTCGCCACCGTGCGGAACGCGGCCGCGTAGTCCGGCTCGGCCATCGAGGCGCGCACCGGCACGAGCGCGTCGCGCACGAGGCGCAGCGCGGCGCGCCCGCGCGCCGGGGGCACGAACGCGCGCACCTCGTCGTCGAAGACGATCAGCCCCACCTGGTCGCCGCTCTGCACCGCCACGTCGGCCAGGACCAGCGCCGAGGAGAGCGCGTACTCGAAGCGCGGCTGCGCGCCGGCGAACTGCGTCATCAGCCGTCCCGCATCCACGGCGAGGAGCACCGTCTGCCCCTGCTCGACGTCGTACTCGCGCGTGATCACCGCCTGCCGCCGCGCCGTCGCCTTCCAGTCGATGCGGCGCGGGTCGTCGCCGACCACGTACTCGCGCAGCCCCGCGAAGCTCGTGCCCTCGCCGCGGCGGCGCACCGCGCGCACGCCGGCGTCGCGCAGGCGGTGCTGGAGCGCGAGGAGCCGGAAGCGCCGCACGCCGGCGATCGACGGCGCGACGGTCACCCGGTCGTCGGCGCTCCAGCGGACCGTGCGCCGCACGAGCCCGAGCGGCCCCGCCACCCGCGCCGCGACGGGCCCGAGCGCCCACACGCCGCGCTCGCGGCCCACGACCGCGAACGCGAGCGAGCCCTCGCCGCGCGGCGGCACGCGCAGCTCGCGCCCCTCGACCGAGAGCGCGTCGGGACGCACCGGCGCCTCGCCCTCCCGCGCCACGCCCGCCGGCAACGCGTCGAAGAGCCAGAGGCGCACCCCGCGCGCCCAGCGCGACGCGATCCGGTACGACGCCTCGCCGCGGTCTCCGAGGCCCACGTGCGCGGGCACGTCTCGCGTGAGCGAGAGATCGGCGGGGCGGGGGAGGAGCGCGACGTCCACCGCGACGAGCGCGGCGAGGAGCAGCAGCATGACGAGCGGCGCCGGGCCGCCGAGCGCCCACGCGGGCGCGAGGAGCAGCACGAGCAGCGCGAGGCGCCGCGTCGGCGTGAGCCGGTACCAGCGCGACTCGCCCACGGCGCGATCGGTCACTGCGGCGCCGGCACCCGCGAGAGCACCGCCTGCAGCACGTCGTCCGCCGTGCGCCCCTCCACCTCGAGCTCCGGCGCGACCATCACGCGGTGCCGGAGCACGGCGGGCGCCAGCTCCTTCACGTCGTCCGGCGTCGCGAACGCGCGCCCCGCGAGCACGGCGGCCGCGCGCGCGGCGCGGAACAGCGCCACCGTCGCGCGCGGGCTCCCGCCGAGCGTGAGCCCGGCGTCCTCGCGCGTCGCGCGCACCACGGCGGCGACGTACGCGCGCACCTCGGGCGTCACGGTGACCCCGTCCGCCACCGTCCGGAGCAGCGCGAGCTCCTCCGCGCTCACCACCGGCGCCGTCGCCACGTCCGCCGGCCGCTCCGCATCGAACCCGGCGGCGTAGCGCGCGAGCATCTCGAGCTCGGCCTCGAGCGCGGGGTACGGGACGCGGATCTTGAGGAGAAAGCGGTCGAGCTGCGCCTCGGGCAGCGGGTACGTCCCCTCGTACTCCACGGGGTTTTGCGTCGCGAAGACGGTGAACAGGTCCCCGAGCGCGCGCGGGCGCCCCTCGACCGTCACCTGCCGCTCGGCCATCGCCTCGAGGAGCGCCGCCTGCGTCTTGGCGGGCGCGCGGTTGATCTCGTCGGCGAGCAGGAGGTCCGTGAACACCGGCCCAGGGTGGAACTCGAACTGCCCGCCGCCCCCCTGCTGGCGCAGGACGCTCACGCCGGTGATGTCGCTCGGCATGAGGTCCGGCGTGAACTGGATGCGCCCGAAGCGCGCGCCGAGCGCGCCGCCGAGCGCGCGCACGAGGAGGGTCTTGGCCGTGCCGGGGACCCCCTCGAGCAGCGCGTGCCCGCGGGCGAGGAACGCGACGAGCGCCTCGTCGATCACCGCGTCCTGCCCGACCACGCGCGAGGCGACCGCCGCGCGCACGCGGCCCACCGTCTCCGCCACCGTCTCTACGCTCGCCGTGCTCACCGTGTCAGTGCCCTCTCGATGTTGTCGATCGACCGGCCGACGGCGAGCAGCTCCGCCGCCGGCACCGGCCCTTCGAGTGCTCGCAGCACCCGCTGCGCGTCCTGCGCCGCGGCCGGGTGTCGCGTCGCGACGTCGCGCAGCCAGTCCTCCTCCGTCCCGCGTAAGCGCGTGCCCGCGCTCGCGGACGCCCCGCCGCGCCGCCGCCGCGCGCCGCGCACGAGGCGGCGGGTCGCGAGGCGCGTGGCGCCGATTCGTTCGTAGGCCCGCGCCAGAGCGCCGACGTGCTCCAGCGCGGAGCGCCGCTCCACGCGCTCGCGCATCGTCGGCGCGATGGGACGCGGCGCCAGCGCGAGCAGGAGCACGAGCGCCGCGAGCGCGCTCTGGACGATGGCGCGCCCCCACCCGCTCCCCAGCGCGAGCTCGCGCAGCGAGGCGCCCGCGCCGCGGTACGTCCCGAACCCCTGGTGGAACTCGTCGAACACCAGCCGCCGCGACCCGTCGGGCACCGCGTCCCGCGGCGCGGAGAGCCACGACAACATCCGCGCCGCCGCGGTGGACGCGCCCCAGCGGCAGACGCGCAGCACGTCGTTGCGCAGCCAGTCGGGGTCCGCCAGCGCGACGACGCGGCCGCGCCCGAGCTGGAAGCCCACGGCCGCGGGCGCCTCCCGCACGACGTCCTCCAGCCTCGCGCGCACCGCGGGGCTGCGCGCGGCGACGTCGTCGTCTGCCGCGCCGCTCGTGTCGCCGGCCCGCGGGCGGGGCGCGCCGAGCAGGGGCTCGCGCCGCACGCGGAGGAAGACCAGGGTGTCCGAGGGATACGGTGCCCGCGCCTCGAGCCAGTACGAGTTCACGAGATCGTTGGGCCAGTTGATCCCGTGCGTGCGGTTCTCGGCGGTCGCGCAGCCCGGGGTACGGAGGCCGACGGTGTCCTGCGGGAGCCCGCCCTCGGAGCGGCCGAGCTTCAGCGAGTCCGCGAGCGCGTCGCGCGGCGAGACGACGTAGAGCAGCCCCGCGCCGCGCCGCACGGCCGCGAGGAGCGCCCCCGTCTCGCGCGCGCCCATCTCGACGGGCGGGTCGAGCACGAGGTACACGGCCGCGCTGTCGAGCCGCCCCTGGAATGGACCCGTGCGCCGCAGCGGCGCCCAGCCGAGGCGGCGGCTCAGGTCGAAGAGCCCTCGCGCGCCCATGGGCCCCACGGAGTGGCTCGACAGCCGCTCGTCGCCCGCGCGATTCCCCTCGGGGGCGAACAGCACGGCGAGCAGGATCGCGGCCGCGAGCGCGGGGAAGACGACGCGCGGCGAGAGCAGGACGCGTGAGACCCGATCGCGATCGCTCACGCGGCCGCCTCGGCGTTGGCGCCGACGATCGGCGCGGCGAGCGCGCGCAGACGCTCCCACCGCTCGCGGTCGCAGTGCCCCTCGCCGTAGACGACCACCTCGTACGTCCGCGCGAACTCGCGGTAGCGCCCGGCGAGCGCCGACGAGCGCGCACGCAGCTCCCGCCCGTAGTCGCCGACCGTCTTGCTCTCGTGGAGCCGCAGCCGCTCGCGGCGGGCCAGCGCGCCGAGCAGGGCCTGGTAGAGCGCGTGTGCGGCGCCCGTGTAGTCGCCCGCGCTCGACAGACGCTCGGCCTCCGCCCACGCGTCGCCGCGTCCGCGCCCGCGGCGGGAGGCGCCGCCGCCGCGCGCGGCGGCCGCGTCGGGGGCGCGCGCGAGCACGATGACCCGCGCGGCGATGGCCACCGCCAGGACGACCAGCGCCGCGACGGCCGCCCAGCGCCACCCCGGCCCGTTCCCTGCCGCATCGCGCAGAGAGCGGAAGACGTCGGCGAGCCACGCCAGGAACCGGTCCCAGAGCGTCTGGCGGAGCGAGCGGTCGTACGCGCGGTCCGCGAACACGGACGCGGCGGTGCGGCGGACCTCGGCGTCGCTCGGCGCGGGGGGGGCGCCGGACGCCGCGCCCGCCGCCTGCGCCGCGGCCTGCGCCGCCGCGTGTGCGGCCAGAGTCACGCGGACGGCGGCCGCGGCGAGCGCGCTAATGGCCGGCCCCGCCCAGCGACGCGTCCGTGCCTAACGCCGGGCCGGCGCCGCGGGCCGGCGGTGCGGGGGGCGCCGGCGGCGCCGCCTCCCCCATGGCGCGGGCCATGAGCTCGATGTCGTACCCCTCCTTGCGGATGCGCAGGTCGTAGTACAGCACGACCACGAGGCACGCCCACGCGGGGTACAGCACGACGAGCACGAGGCTCGAGATCGCGTTGGCGGCGTGCTCGTTGAGCAGGGTGCCGAGGAGCAGGAAGAGCGTGCCGACCACCGCCACGGTGATGACCAGCGAGACCGTCAGCAGGCCGACGGTGCGCCAGGTGAAGCCGTCGCTGAGGAACTTCGACCGGCGCAGGGACGCGAGCGGCCCGACGCGCTCGATCACGATCACCGGGAGCGTGAGCAGGTAGCGCGCCCCGAGGAAGAGCGGCCAGGCGAACGCGAAGATCGAGATCACGATGGCGACGGCGCCGATGAGCGCCTCGCTCAGCGCCGCGCTGCCCGCGACCCGGGCGAGGAAGCCGACGACCCCCGCGACGATGGCGACGGCGGCGAACGATGCGACGAACGCGAGCATCGTCACGATGAACACGAGCAGGCTCGCGCCCAGCAGCGCCGGCGTGCGCGACAGGCCGCGCCGGGCGCTCGCGAGCGGCGGCTCGCGCTCGCCGAGGTACGCGCCGGACACCGCCGCCACGAGCGTGCCGACCGCGAGGAACCACCAGAGGCCACTGACGAACGCGGGAACGAAGACGGCGCCCACGTCGCTCGCCGTCGGCATCGTCCCGGGGATCGGCGCGACGCGCGCCGAGTAGAGTCCCAGGAGCACGTTCGGGATGCTGAGGAGCGCCGAGAGCGGCAGCAGCTCGGCGATGTGCCGGCGCAGGAGCTGGATCGCCGCGTCGGCGATCTCCGCGGCCGAGCGGGGGCGGAAGTTGGACACCTGTGCTCCGAGGGGCGCGGGGAAACGCAGGTGAAGATAGGTCGGCGGCAGGGGGAGGGACAGGGCGCCGCGT
>JBJMNJ010000472.1:0-3006 GCA_045804325.1 Gemmatimonadaceae bacterium | reverse complement strand
CAGGTCGCGCACTACGCCCTGCGCCCCTGGCCGTGGATCGTGACCGCACTCGCGGCGGTGATTCTCTACCCGAACGGCGTCGGTCCGAACCACGACCACGAAGCAGCGTACGTGCAGGCCTACGTCGATCTGCTGCCGACGCCGTGGCGCGGCTTCATGATGGCCGGATTCGCCGCCGCCTACATGTCGACGGTCGGCACACAGCTCAACTGGGGTGCGTCGTATCTCGTCAACGACTTCTACCGGCGGTTCCTGAACAAGGCGGCCTCGGAGCGGCACTACGTCACCGTCTCGCGCTGGGCAACGGTCGTGCTGTTTCTCTTGTCGATCGTCGTGACGTCGATGATCGACACGGTTGGAGCGATGTGGGAGCTGCTGCTCGCTCTCGGCTCCGGGACGGGCCTCGTGCTCATCCTGCGGTGGTACTGGTGGCGCGTGAACGCGTGGAGCGAGATCAGCGCGATGGTGACGTCGCTGATCGTCTCGCAGATCGCCATGCGCGTCGTCACGCCGCGCTTCCCGGCGGGCGACCTGCGGACCGACGCCTGGGTCATGCTCATCACGGTGGCGGTGAGCACGGTCGCGTGGCTCACGGTCACCATGGTCACGCGCCCGGAGGCGGACGCGGTGCTCGAGAGCTTCTACCGCCGAGTCCGCCCCGGCGGGCCCGGCTGGGCACGCGTCTCGGAGCGCCTCGGCCTCGGCCGCGAGCCCATCCCGGGGGGCGCGCTCGCCTGGTCGAACTGGATCGCGGGCATCGTCGCCGTCTACAGCTCCCTCTTCGGCATCGGGAAGCTGATCTTCGGCGAGCTGACGGAGGGGCTGATCATGGTCGTCATCGCCGTGATCGCCTTCGCCTGGATCGCCCGGTCCTTCCGGAACGAGCCCGCGGCGCCGCCGGCGATGGTCGGGGAACGGCAGGCCATGGCGGCGGATTGATGCGCCGAGCGGGGGCGCCGAGCCGGCTCGCTTGAAGGGCCGGCGTGAAAGCGCTATTTTTCAAGTGGTTACATGGCTCGGTGCGCGCCGGGCCCATCCATACGAGGAGGCAGTGTCATGAGCACGATTCAGCAGCCGGATCTGGCCGTCGATATCACCTCCGCCGCCTCGGTCGAGGTTCGGCGGTTCATGGAGGCGGAGGGCGTGACGCCGGAGAAGGGCGGCCTCCGCGTGAGTGTGCAGCCGGGCGGGTGCAGCGGCTTCAAGTACGGCCTCCTGATCGAGGACGAGCCGGCGGAGGACGATCTGATTCTGACGCAGGCCGGCTACAAGGTCTTCGTCGACCCGTTCTCGGCCCAGTACCTCAACGGCGTCACGATCGACTACGTGTCGTCCTTCCAGGGCTCGGGCTTCACGTTCAAGAACCCGAACTCCACGGGCGGCTGCGGCTGCGGCAGCTCGTTCTCGGCGTGAGCCGGGTCCCGCGGGGCGCCTGACGAGGCGCCCCGCAGGCGTAGTAGTTGCTGCGCGAGAGGTGGTCGAGCGGTTCACGCTGCTGTTCCCACTCCGACCCGCACAAGGCACATGATCACTAAGGTCCCTGGCGTTCACACAGACGCCGGCGCCGCCAAGGAGGCCCGCGATCCCATCGGAAGTCGCGGGCCTTCTCGTATTGCCGTCGCCTCCGGCTCCTCCCCGGAGCGCATCCGCACCGTCGTGGTCGAGGACCACGAGCACATCGCGCGGCTCGTCGCGAACCGCATCGCCTCGCTGGTGCGCGAGCGGGCGGCCACGGGCGAGCGGTGCGTGCTGGGCCTCGCGACCGGCTCCACCCCCATCGGGGTGTACCGCGAGCTCATCCGCATGCACCGCGAGGAGGGGCTGTCCTTCCGGCACGTCGTGACGTTCAATCTCGACGAGTACTTCCCCATGCCGCCGGACAGCATCCACTCCTACCACCGGTTCATGTGGGAGAACCTCTTCTCGCACATCGACATCGACCGGAAGAACGTCCACATCCCGCGCGGCGACGTGCCGCACGAGCAGGTCGAGGACGAGTGCGCCCGCTACGAGGGGATGATCGAGCGCGTGGGCGGCATCGACTTCCAGATCCTCGGCATCGGCAAGACGGGGCACATCGGCTTCAACGAGCCGGGCTCCGGGATGGAGAGCCGCACGCGCCTCGTGCACCTCGACGCCGTGACGCGCCGCGACGCGGCCGCCGACTTCTTCGGCGAGGAGTTCGTGCCGCGCGAGGCCGTCACCATGGGCGTCGCGACGATCCTCGAGGCGCGCGAGATCGCGCTGCTCGCCACGGGCGAGCACAAGTCGATGATCATCCGGCGCTCCGTCGAGGGCGACGTGGACGTCGAGGTGGCGGCCACGTTCCTCCAGCAGCACCCGAACACGACGTTCTACGTCGACCGCGCCGCGGGCGCGGAGCTCACGCGCATCAAGACGCCGTGGCTCCTCGACGAGGTGCAGTGGACCCCCGAGCTCACGATGCGCGCCGTCGTGTGGCTGTCGCAGCAGACGGACAAGGGGATCCTCAAGCTCACCCAGCGCGACTACGCCGACCACCGGATGTCGAGCCTCGTGGCGCGCTTCGGGAGCCCGGGCGCGGTGAACGGCGAGGTGTTCAACCAGCTCGGCGCCAAGATCCGCGGCAAGTCCAAGCTGCCGCGCGGCAAGCGCACGATCTGCTTCAGCCCGCACCCGGACGACGACGTCATCTCGATGGGCGGCATCCTGCGCAAGTTCGTCGAGAACGGCAACGAGATGACCGTGGCGTACATGACCAGCGGCAACATCGCCGTCTTCGACCACGACGTGCGGCGCTACGTGGACTTCATGCAGCGCATGGAGCGCGACCGCCACGTGGGGAGCGGCGAGCTCGCCACCCTCTCCGCCCGCGTGTGCGACTTCCTCGACACCAAGGAGCCGGGGCAGGTGGACATCCCGGAGGTCGCGGACATCAAGCGGATCGTCCGCGAGTCCGAGGCGGTGGCCGGCATCGAGGTCATGGGCCTCACCGCGAAGAACGCGCGCTTCCTCAACCTGCCCTTC
>JBJMNJ010000471.1:0-5826 GCA_045804325.1 Gemmatimonadaceae bacterium | reverse complement strand
CTCGGTAGGGATGCGAGCGGCGCGAAGGTGCCGCGCCGGCGCGGCGACGCCGCAAGCGGCGGTCCACACGCCCGGGGACGCGACCCGCCCCAAGCCGCTTCGCGTCGGAGACGGGCCAGTGGCACCCTGCCGCGCCATGGGGGAGCAGCTGCCCGGTGATATCGGCCTTTCGACTCACTAGCGGACGGGTGCGCCTCGTGCGGTATTTCCCGGCGGTATGGTAGACGGCGCTGGGCTCCCGGCCGACGGCCGTCGGGGCGGCCGAGTGCCGAGAGCCGGAGGGCGTGATGCATCGGACTCTTACCTGGATGGTGCCTGGCCAGCTGGCGCTCGCGGCCTGCGCGATCGCCACGGCCCCGCTCGCCGCGCAGGTGCCCACCGCGCAGGCGTCGGCGACGTCGGGCGCGCTGGCCGGCGTCGTATGGGACAGCACGGGCAGAGCGCCGCTCGCCGGCGCGGTCGTGCTGCTCGCGGCCGCCGGCGGCGGGGACGGCACCACCCTGAACGTGCTCGCCGACACGCTCGGCCGCTGGGCGGCGGGTGGCCTCGAGCCGGGAGTGTGGAAGGTCACCTTCCTGCACCGCCGGGCGGAGGAGTACGGCATGGTCCCCGTGCCCCGTGAGGCGAGGGTGGGGGCGGGGGACACGACGCGCGTGGAGCTCGCGCTCCCGAGCGCGGCGACGCTGCGGACGGCGCTGTGCGGAACCCTCGCGTCCAGCACGGAGAAGGGCGTGATCGTCGGCTCGGTGCGCGACGAGGACGCGGGCGCGTGGGTGGCGGGGGCGCGCGTGCTCGTCGGCTGGCGCATCCTCGACGTGACGCCGAGGCCGCGGCTGCGCACGGTGCGGGTGCCGGCGACCACCGTGGAGGACGGCACCTTCCGCCTGTGCGGCGTGCCGGCGGACGACGGGATGCTCGTCGAGGCCGGCGCGAGCGTGAACGGCGACTCGGTGGTGAGCGGCGAGATCACGGTCGTCGCGGGAGAGGACGGCGTCACGCGCGTGCAGATCGGCCTCGGCCGCCTCGTGACGGTGCGCGACTCGTCCGCGCCCGGTGGCGCCACGCGGCTCGTCGGGACGGCGCGGCTCGAGGGCGTCGTGCTCGATCCGTCGGGTCAGCCGCGCGCCGGCGCGCACGTCCTCGTGCTCGGCACCGGGCGCGAGGTGGTGACCTCCGACGCCGGCACGTTCCGGGTCGACTCGCTCCCGAGCGGCAGCTGGACGGTGGACGCGTTCTCGCTCGGCCTCTCCCCGACGCGCACGTTCGTGAACCTGGCGCCCGGCGCCACCGCGCACGCCACGCTGCAGTTCGAGGCGACCGTCGCGACGCTCGAGCGCGTGCGGATCTTCGGGAAGCCGTCGGCGGCGCAGCGGCTCATGGACGACTTCTTCAAGCGCCGCGAGATGGGCTTCGGGCGGTACTTCACGCCGGACGACCTCGACAAGTGGCGCCCGACGATGCTCAGCAGCCTGTTCTACCAGGTGCCGGGCGCGCGCGTGTTCCCGACGCCGACGGGCATGGGGGCGATTCGCGGGCGCGGCGGCTGCGTGCCCGAGGTGTACCTCGACGGGATGCTCATCATGGACGGCGCCGACGCGCTGGACGTCATCGCGCCGGTGCACGACGTGCTGGCCGTCGAGGCGCACAACGAGCCCGCCGGCCTCCCGGGCAACGTCGTCCCGCGCACGATGTGCATGACCGTGCTGGTGTGGACGAAGCGCGACCTGAACAAGTACCACACGCCGCCGAGGAAGCGGCGGGGCTGACGGGCGGCCCTGCGGGCCGCGGTTCTCTACCCCTCGCGGCGGCAGAGCGCTTCTTCACCCGGCTCTCTACGTCGCGGGGCTTCGCCCCGCTCGTCGGTCTTCTACTTCGCGGCACTTCGTGCCGCTCGTCGGTTCAGACCGGCCTGCGGCCGGTGGTCGCCGACCGGCCGTCAGCGCAGCACCGCGATCGGATCCACCCGCGTCGCCCTCCGCACCGGCGCGAGGAGCGCCACCGCGCCGCACAGCGCGAGCAGGGCCACCGCGGCGCCGAGCGCCACGGGGTCGAACTGGGAGACGCCGTAGAGCAGGCCGCGGAGCGTACGCGAGACGAGCGCGACGCCGAGCGCGCCCGCGATCAGGCCGAGCGCCATCCACGCGCCGCCCTGGCGCAGCACGAGGCCCGCGATGGCGCCCGGCGTGGAGCCCAGCGCGATGCGCACGCCGAATTCGCGCTCGCGGGCGGCGGCCATGCTCGCGAAGAGCGCGTACACGCCGACCGACGCGAGGAGCAGCGCGAGCGCGCCGAACGAGGTCATGAGCACCACCGGCAGGCGGCGGGCCGAGAGTCCGCTGGAGAGCACCGCCTCGAGCGGGCGCGCGTCGGCGACGGGGAGCGTCGGGTCGATCGCCGCGAGCTCGCGCTGGAACGGCCGGACCAGCAGCGCCGGGTCCCCGCCCGTGCGCACGACGTACGTGCGGCTGTCGTACACCTCCTGGCGCATCGACGTGTAGGAGAACGGCTCCGGCGTCGGCCGCGCCGCGTCGGCGCGAACGTCGCCGACGATCCCGACGACGGTGCCCCACGGCGCGTCCCGCGCGGGCCCCATGCGGATGTGGGCGCCGAGCGCGTTCCCCTTCGGCCAGTACTTCTTCGCCATGCTCTCGCTGATGACGAACGCCTGCGCGCCGCCCAGCCGGTCGGCGGGGCCGAAGGCGCGCCCGCGGAGGAGCGGGATGCGCATCACCCGGAAGTAGTCGTCGGAGACGACCGCCGCGTTGATGAACGGCACCTGGTCGTTCGCCCACTGCACGCCCTCGATCACGAGGCCGTTGCGGTTCATCATGGGCGTCAGCAGCTCGCTCACGCTCGCGACGCCCTGCACGCCGGGCAGCGCGGCGACGCGCGCCTCGAGCGCCTCGTGGAACTGTGTCAGCGCCGTGTCGCTGGCGTAGCGCGCCCCGCGCACCTTCACGTCCACCTTCAGCACGCCGCGCGGGTCGAAGCCGGGCGGCGCGGCCATCATCGCCCAGAGGCTCCGCGCGAGGAGTCCCGCGCCGGCGAGGAGGCTCACGCAGAGGGCGATCTGCCCGGCGACGAGCATCCCGCGCAGGCGCCGCGCGCGGCCGCTCTCGCTCGCGCCCCGCGACTCGTCGCGGAGCGTGCCGTGGAGGTTCGCGCGGCTCACCGAGAGGGCCGGCGCCAGACCGAACGCGAGCCCCGTGACGAGCGCGACGAGCGCCGTCGCCCCGATGGCGCCCGGGTCGAGGCGCAGCTGCACGTAGTCGGGGAGCAGCCCCGGCGGCGCGAGCCCCTCGAGCGCCGAGAGGGCGACCTTCGCGAGCACGAGCCCCGCCGCGCCCCCGGCGCCGGCGAGCAGGAGGCTCTCGGAGAGGAGCTGCCGGACGAGCCGCCCGCGCCCGGCCCCGAGCGCCACGCGCACGGCGAACTCCTTGCGGCGCGAGATGGTGCGCGAGAGGAGCGCGCCGGCGACGTTGGCGCAGGTGATGAGCAGCACGAGCCCCGCGCTCGCCATCAGCACGAGGAGTGGCGTGCGCGTGTCGCCCACGAGCGCGTCGCGGAGCGGCACGGCCGTCACGCCGATGTTGCCCTGGTCCGCCGGGTACTCCTTCGTGAGCGCGGCACCGATGGCGGTCATCTCGCGCCGCGCCGCCTCGGGGGCGACGCCCGGCCGGAGCCGCCCGACCAGCCCCATGAAGTGCGACCGCCGCGCCCGGACCGGGTCGCGGAGCACGCTCGCGGTGTTGAACGGGTAGTAGAAGTCCGCGTCGCCGAACGGCGCGACGAAGCCGCGCGGCATCACCCCGACGACGGTGCGCGTGATGCCGTTGAGGACCAGCGGGCGGCCGATCGCGCCCGGGTCGCCGGCGTAGAGGCGCTGCCACGCGGCGTGGCTCAGCACGACGTTGCGCACCGTGTCGCGCACCACGTCTTCGAGCGTGAGCCCGCGGCCGAGCGCGGGGGCGACGCCGAGCGCGGGGAAGAGCTCCGGCTCCACCCACGCGACCTTGCCGACGCGCGGGCCCGCCTCCGTCTGGTAGATCGCCTCCGACGGCCCGCCGACGAAGCCGCCGAGTCGGCTGAAGGAGCGCTGCCGCGCCTTGATGTCGGTGATGGTGCCGGCGCTCATGCCGCCGCGCTCCTGCGTGCCGTCGAGCATGCGCCCGTACACGCGCACGAGGCGGTCGGCGTCGCGGTAGGGGAGGGCGTCGAGGAGCACGGACTTCACGACGCCGAACACGGCGGCGTTGGCGCCGATGCCGAGCGCGAGGGTGACGATGGCGAGGAGGCTGAACAGCGGCGCGCGGAGGGCGGAGCGCACGCCGAACCGGAGGTCCTGCCGCAGGTCGTCGAGCCAGTCGCGGCGCGCCACCGAGCGCCGCTCGTCCTCGAGGAGGCGGGCGCACTCGTCGTTGACGGCGCGGACGTCGCCAAAGCGCTCGATCGCCGCGGCGCGCGCGGCCTCGGGCGTCATGCCGCGCGCGACGTAGTCGCGCACGCGCTGCTCGAGGTGGAACGCGAGCTCGGCGGCCACCTCCGCCTCGGGCGCGGCCTGGAACGGGTGCGGGCCGTGCCCGCGCGAGAACGGGTTGCGCATCGGCTTACCTCGCCCAACTCGGGGCCTGCGTGGTCGTGACGGCGGCGTTGACGGCGGCGGCGAAGCGCTGCCACCCGCTCGTCTGCTCGCGGAACTGCTTCCGCCCCTCGGCGGTGAGCTGGTAGTACTTCGCGCGGCGGTTGTTCTCGGAGACGCCCCACCTCCCGGCGATCCAGCCCTTCTTCGTCATGCGGTACAGGGCGGGGTAGAGCGAGCCCTCCTCGACGCGCAGGACGTCGCTCGTGGCGCTCTCGATCCAGCTCGCGATCCCGTAGCCGTGCATGGGGCCCCAGGAGAGCGTCTTGAGGACGAGGAGCTCGAGGGTGCCCTGGAGCAGGCCGGAGTCTCTGTCGAACATCGCGGTGGAGTGAAAGTTCGTGGTCGGCCCTCGGCCCTCGGCCGACGGCCCTCGGCCGCGCTCGGCGGGAGGAGCGGCCTCACTATTTCCATCTAGGGGACGAGAGTGCCACCGTTCCCTTAGACGCGCAAGGGAAGCGAAAGGTTTGCGGCCGGTCCTTACCGATCACGAACGAGCGCGCGGCCGTCGGCGGCGAAGAGGTAGGCGCGCTCCGGGGGCAGCCGCACCCCCACCGCGGTGCCGACGTCCGGGAGCCGATCGCCGCTCACGACGGCCACGATGCGGTGCGGCCCGAGGTCGAGGTGGACGTGGCTCGTGCCGCCGAGCCGCTCGACGAGCACCACGCGAGCCCGTGGCGCGTCGCCCTCTGCCGAAGCGAGGAGCTCGATGTCCTCGGGCCGCACTCCGACTTCCGCCACGCGCTCTCCGGCGGCCCCGGGCCGAGGGCCGAGGGCCGAGAACGGGAGAAAGTTCATCGCCGGCGTCCCGATGAACCCGGCCACGAAGCGGTTCGCCGGCGCGCGGTAGAGGTCGATCGGCCGCCCGACCTGCTGGACGACGCCGTGCGCCAGCACCACGATGCGGTCGCCGAGGGTCATCGCCTCGACCTGGTCGTGCGTGACGTAGATCGTCGTGGTGCCGAGGCGGCGCTGGAGCGCGCCGATCTCGACGCGCATCTGCGCGCGCAGCGCGGCGTCGAGGTTGGACAGCGGCTCGTCGAAGAGGAAGGCGGCTGGCTCGCGCACCATCTCGCGCCCCATCGCCACGCGCTGCCGCTGCCCGCCAGAGAGCTGCCGGGGCCGCCGCTCGAGGAGCGGCTCGAGCCCGAGCACGCCGGCGACCCACGCGACGCGCCGGGCGATCT
>JBJMNJ010000470.1:0-2832 GCA_045804325.1 Gemmatimonadaceae bacterium | reverse complement strand
CCTCGCCCAGGCCGACGCGCTCGAGCCGCTGGTGGGGCTGCCGCGCGACCGCTGGTTCGTGCCGCGCGTCCAGCCCGACGCCGACTTTCCCGGCGGCGCCGCCACGCGCACCGCGGTCGTGAATGGCGGCTGCGTCTTCCGGCGACGCGACGCGCGCGGCTGCGCCCTGCATGCGCACGCGCTCAGTCGCGGCGAGGACTATCACGCCATCAAGCCGATGGTGAGCGCGCTCTTTCCGGTGACCTTCGGTGAGGGAACGCTGCTCTGCTCCGAGGAGCTCCTGGACGGCTCGCTCGTGTGCGCCGGCGAGGGGCCGACGGCCTACGACATGGCGCGTGGCGAGCTCGCGTACTACTTCGGCGCGGACATGGTCGCGGAGCTCGACGCACTCAAGGCGAACGCGCCACCCTCATCCGCGTCGTCAAGCGACGCGCTCGCTCAGTCCCTGGCCTCGAGCGTCTGACGCTCGGTCCCATGTGGCGGGGTGCGCGACTGCTGCTCTTCGCGAATGCGGGCAAGGAAAGCGGCGGGCCCGGCGTCGTCCGGCAGTGAATGCAGGATACGCATCGCTTCCTCTCGGCGCACCGTGATCCCCGCCGGAAAGCTGTGGAGGTCGACTCCCACCCGCTCGAACTCCGCCAACAGCTCCTCGAATCGCCGCTCGTCCGTCATCAGCCCTGGGTTCGCGGGTCACGCCATCGCTCACGCGTGGACGGCGCCCGGCTGGCGTCGTGGTGGCGCGCCGGTTCCGTCAACATAAGGATAATGCGCATAATCGCAGTTCGCGCAAAAATATTGCCAGGCCGGGCCGTGCGCGAAAGGGCGACCGATCTCCGGTCGCCCTTTTTACGCAACGACTTACGCGCGGACGCGTTCGCTAGGGTCGTGGACCCGCAGGCGCGGAGCCCCAGGCGTTGTTGGTGCGGTCGATGTCGGGCACGCGATGGTCCGGATCGATCTCGATGCGCGTCACCGTCTTGCCGCGAAAGGTGTAGCTGCGCTGATAGCGCACGGTGTTCCGGCTCCAGACCTCGGCGGGGTAGTCGAAATTCTCCGTCGAGCCGTCACTGAACGAGAAACGAGCGTGAATCGGCAGCACACCCCGCGCGCGGTTGGCGTACTGGACGGTGACATTCTCCACATCGCCGGTGCGCGAGCTCCCCACGCTGTCGATCGCCTGGTCGAAGTGCGGGTTCTCCTTGAACCACTCGCGCCAGAACCAGTCGAGCCGGCGGCCGCCGACATCCTCCATGGTGCGGTAGAAGTCGGCGGGCGACGGATGCTTGTACGCCCAGCGCTTGATGTAGGTGCGGAACGCGTCGTCGAACGCCGCAGGACCCATGATCTCCTGGCGCAAGAGCTGGAGGCCGACGCTCGGCTTCACGTAGGCCGCGAGGCCGAGCAGCCGCGAGTCGATGCGGTCGGGCATGACGTCGACCGGCACATCGACGTTCACCTTCATCGCACCCTCCACCGACGAGCGCTCGCCGAGCGCGCGCGCCATCTGGTCGCCCTTCTCCGGGTAGCGCCGCCCCTCGCTGAAGGTGTTGATGAAGGTGTTGAAGCCTTCGTCCTGCCACATGTGCGTCCGCTCGTTCGAGCCGACGATCATCGGGAACCAGTTGTGCCCGATCTCGTGCGTCACGACGTTGTACAGGTCGTACTTGTCCTGGCTCCGGTTCTCCATCGCCAGCATGGGGTACTCCATGCCGCTGATCGGCCCCTCGACGGCGCTGATCTGCGGGTACGGGTAGCGGAACCACCGCTCGGAGTACTCCTGGATGGACATGCGGCTCTGGTCGGCCGCGTCCTTCCAGTTGTCGACGGCGCTCGGCCGGTAGTACGCCTGGGCGAGGATGCCGTCCCACGACGACGCGTCCCACAGGTACTCGGGGCTCGCGGCCCAGGCGACGTCGCGCACGTTCTTGGCGGCGAACTTCCAGGTGAGCGTGCTCGACGCGCTCGCCGGGCGCGGGCGCGCCGCGCCGCTCTGGAGCTCGTCCGCGGTGACGATGTTCACCGGCGTCGCCGACGTGCGCGCCTGCGCGAGGCGCTGGCGCTGCGTGGCGGTGAGCACGGCCTCCGGGTTCTGCAGGGTGCCGGTGCCGGCGACGATGTAGCCGGCGGGCACGGTCACCTGGTAAGTGAAGTCGCCGTACTCGAGGTAGAACTCGCCCTGCCCGAGGTACGGCTCGGTGTTCCACCCCTCGACGTCGTCGTACACGGCCACGCGCGGGTACCACTGCGCCAGCTCGTACAGCGAGCCGTCGTGTCCCATGCGGTCGGCCCCGTGCTCGGGGACGAGGAAGTGCCACGCGACGTCGAAGGTGGCCGTGCGGCCCGGCGCGAGCGGCTGGGCGAGGTCCACCTTCATCATCGTTCCCTCGACGCGCGTCTTTAGCTCACGGGTCCCGGCTCCCGCTTTCCCCGTCCCGATCAACTGGTCGAAGCGCGTGATGACGTCGCCACCCTCGAAGCCGCGGGCGCCGAAGCGCGACTCCTGCGGGAAGATGTACGAGTTGAGCGACTTGTCCTTGAACGCGTTCTGCTCGACCTGCACCCAGATGAAGCGCAGCGTGTCGGGCGAGTTGTTCGTGTAGCGCATCCGCAGCTCGCCGTTGAGCGACTGGGCGGTGGTGTCGAGCGTCGCCTTGATGTCGTAGTCGGCGCGGTTCTGCCAGTAGCGCGGCCCGGGCGCGCCCGAGGCGTCGCGGACGCCGTTGGGCGCGGGAAGGGGGAGCGGCGCGAACACCGAGGTGTCGCCGACGCCGCGGCGCTGCGGCTCGGTGAGCTGTGGCGGGGCCGGCGCGACCTGTCGTTGCTGCGCGGCGA
>JBJMNJ010000469.1:0-3162 GCA_045804325.1 Gemmatimonadaceae bacterium | reverse complement strand
CGTCGGCGGTCAGCTCGATGGTCCCGAGAAGCCGGAAAGTGCGCATTGGGGGTCGCCGATGCTCGGGAATCGCACGGGGAACGCACCGCGACGGCCACGGAACGCTCGGCCGACGGCTGACAAACGGAAGGGGAGTAGGGTCGCCAACGTAGCACGCCCCATTGGTGACGGCAATCACGCTGTCCAGCGGTGGCGAGCCTCGCCGACCCCCCCATGCCCCTCTCATCACGTTGGCGTGCCGCACGCGCATCGCTCGCCGCCGCCGCACTCGGTATCGCCGCCGCGCGAACCGCTGCCGGCCAGGGGCCGACGCCTGCCGGCGAGCCGCGGCCCGCGGTCGCCGGATGCCCCGCCGGCTACGAGCGGAACGGTGCCCCGAGCGCCAAAACCGCCGCCCTTCGGCAGGCTCAGGGCTGCCGGCGCACCGTCGTCGCCTGGGCGGTCACGAGCTGCCCCGACTCCGCGTTCGCCACCTATCGGGTGCGCGGCGGCGCCGACGCCTGCCTGCCGACGGAGGTCGCTGGCGTCGGCGCGCCGCCGGGGCGCGGTGGGACGCGCGCGGTGCACTGCCCATTGCCCGCCTACGCGCTCGTGCACGACCGCACCGGGCTGCGCGACCGCTGTGAGCAGGCGCAGGTCCAGTACGCGCCGGCGCGGCCGTGAGGAGGGCGCCATGACCATCCCTCTCGCTCCACGGGCGCGTCCCGCGTGCGGCGACGACCTCTCGCAGGCGATCGAGGAGGTGTGCGCGCGCTTCGGCGCCCTCGTGCGCCACGCGGGCCGGCGCCACGGCCTCGACCCCGAGGTGCTCGACGAGGTCGCGCAGGAGGTTCGCATCCGTCTGTGGCGATCCCTGGGGACGTGCGAGAAGATCCGCGGCGCCCCTGCGTCTTACGTGTATCGCACGGCGGTGAGCGCCGCGCTGGACCTGCTGCGTCGGAAGCGGGCGCGGGGCGGCATCGCCTCCGCGGACGGCGCGGCGCGACTGGATGGGCTCAGCGACGGCGCCAGGCTGCCAGGCGACACGCTGGACGACGAGGAGCTGTCGCGGCAGGTGTCGCAGGCGGTCGAGCGGCTCCCGCTCGCGCGGCGCGTCGCCGTGCGCATGCACCTGGCCGGCTACGATCGCGACGAGATGGCGGCCCTCGCCGGCTGGACGGAAGCGAAGACGCGCAACCTGCTCTATCGCGGCCTCGCCGACCTGCGCGAGCTGCTCGCGAGCTCGCCGATCGCGACGGAGGTGAGATGGCACACCGGGAGGGTCGGCGAGCTGGTGGCACCGGCGGACGCGCGTCGCCGCGCGGTGCGGGTCGCGTCGCACGCAAGCGTGCGCGAGGCGGCCGCGAGCAACGCGCGTCGCACGAGCGGCTCGTCGTGCTCGACCTGCTGATGCGCGACGCACGCTCGCGCGGCGAGCTCCTGCTGCTCGGCGTCGTGATGCGCGCGGCCCGCGCGGCGGCGCGGCGCGCGTGAGACGGCGCGACGCCCGCGCGCGTACCTCGGAACGTCGCACGCCTCCCCTTCCGACTCGACTCATGTCGCAACGCATTGGCATCGCCGTCACACTCGTCGTCTGGGGAGTCATTCCGAGCGCATTGGCCGCGCAGGTGGCGGTGCAGGGGCAGCCCGATGCGACCGCGGCGGCGGCGCTGACGGTTCGGCTCGACGCAGCCGGGCCGCTGTCGCCGGGTGCGACGCTGGCGCTGCGACTCAGCCGGCCACTCGAGGCCAGCGAAGGAAGGTTGGCGATCGTGATCGCGGGGACGGACGTCAGCGCGCTCGTCGACCGCGGCGTCGATCGCGTCACGGTGCGTCCGTCGCCGGCGTTCCGCATGCCGTCGGGCACGCAGGAGGCGGCGGTCTACCTCGTGAAGGACGGCGCGTGGACCGAGGTCGCGCGCCTGCCGCTCGAGGTGCTCACGACGCACGGGTTCTCCAAGGCGGAGCTGCGCCCATCGCTCGCGCTGGGGAGCCGCGGACAGCTCGCCGAGGGCCACGGGCCCATCGACGCCGTGCCGGAACGGCCGCGCTATCAGGACGCGACGCTCAACGGCGGCTTCGTCTCCGCGCACGAGCGCGGCGGCTGGCTCTTCTCGACGCAGTCCACCTACCTCGGCGTGACGAACGAGCGCGAGCGGCTGCGCTTCGGCGACCGCGGCGCGCTGGCGCCACGCCTCGACCTCGCGGACTACAAGGTGGAGCTCAAGCGCGGACGCGCGTCGCTCGGCATGGGGACGCAGAGCATCGGCATCAACCCATATCTCGCGAGCGGATTCGCCAGCCGCGGCGTGACGCTCGGACTCGGCGGCCCGCTGTCGCTCGCGCTGTCCGCCGTGAGCGGCACCAACGTCGTCGGGTGGGACAATCTCACCGGTCTCGCGGAGCCGCAGCACCGCATCGGCACCGCATCGCTCGGCGTCGAGCTCGTGCCGGCGCGGCCGGGCGCGGTGCACCTCGACGTCATGTACCTCGACGGCTCGCTGCTGCCGCGCTCCTCCGCCACGCAGGGCGCCGTCACCGATGCGGAGCGGAGCCGCGGCGGCGGCCTGCAGCTCTCGGCCAGCACACCCTCGCAGCGTGTGCGCGTGGCGGGAGGGTGGGCGCGCAGTCGCTTCGACAATCCGACGGATTCGCTGCTGTCGCGCGGTGCGGACCTCGTACCCGTGCGCGCCGAGTCGCGCGACGCGCGCTTCGCGGAGCTCGGCGTGGGGCTGCTGCAGAACGCGCGGCTGCGTCCACTCCCCGCGCTCTCGCTCGCGGCAACCGCGCGCCACGAGCGCGTGGACCCCAACTACCGCAGCGTGGCCGGCGCCGCGCAGGCGGACGTGCAGCGCAGCGCGCTCGATCTCACCGGCGCGTTCGGCGCGCTCGCGGCGCAGGGGAGCTTCACCCGCGCGAACGACAACCTCGCCCGCATCGTCTCGATCCTCCGCACGTACACGCGCACCGGTGCGGGCACGCTCACGCTTCCGGTGGCCGCTGCGCTCGGCCGCACGGCCGGCGCGGTGTGGTGGCCCACGCTCACCGCCGCGCACGCCGCCACGCATCAGTGGGGCGCGGGCGTGCCGATCGAGGGCGACTTCGCCGCGACGCACGTGCCCGATCAGGCGAGCACGGTCTCGAGCGCGGCGGCGCAGTGGAGCGCGGGCCGCGTGCGCGCCG
>JBJMNJ010000468.1:0-4993 GCA_045804325.1 Gemmatimonadaceae bacterium | reverse complement strand
CGGGGATGTCGATGTTGAACTCCTTCTCGAACTCCATGACCAGCTCGACGATGTCCAGGCTGTCGGCGCCGAGATCCTCGATGAAGCTCGCCTCGTTCGTCAGCTTCTCCCGCTCGACGCCGAGCTCCTTCTCGATGATGTCCTTCACCTTCTCGGTGTGGTCGGCCATGGGGTCGTGTCTCCGGATGGAAGAGTGTCTGGTAAACGTCGAAAACTAAGCGAACCGCTTCCGCTTTCGGAAGTTAGCCGCGAGGCTGTCCTACATGACCATGCCGCCGTCCACCACGAGGACCTGCCCCGTGATGTAGGAGGCCTGCTCCGAGCAGAGGAAGGTGACCGCGCCGGCGATGTCCTCGGGCCGGCCGAGCCGCTCCAGCGGGATCTGGCCGTTGAGCGCCGTCCGCGCCTCGGGCGTCATGGCGGCGGTCATGTCGGTCTCGATGAAGCCCGGCGCGACCGCGTTGCAGAGGATGTTTCGGGAGGCGTACTCCTTCGCGACCGACTTCGTGAGGCCGATCAGCCCCGCCTTGCTCGCCGCGTAGTTCGCCTGCCCCTTGTTCCCCGTGATGCCCACGACGCTCGTGATGTTCACGATGCGCCCCCAGCGCCGCTTCATCATGCCCCGCACGGCCGCGCGGATGGCGACGAAGGCGCCGCGGAGGTTCGCGTCCACGACCGCGTCGAAGTCCTCGTCGCTGAGGCGCAGGAGGATGTTGTCCTTCGTGATGCCGGCGTTGTTCACGAGGATGTCCACCGCGCCGAGCGCCTTCTCCGCCTCGCCGATCAGTGCGGTGACGCTCGCAGGGTCGGAGACGTCGCAGGCGAAGCCGCGCGCGCCGTCGCCCACCCCGAGCGCCGCCGCCGCCGCCTCGGCCTTGGCGCGGTCCCGGCCCACCACGGCAACCTTGGCGCCGCAGCCGGCGAGGGAGGCGGCGATCGCCCGGCCGATGCCGCGCGTGGAGCCCGTGACGACGGCGCTGCGGCCGGAGAGGTCGATCTTCATGCGGGGAGCTGAGCGAGGAGGGTCTCGACGTCGGCGACGGTGCCGCAGGGCTGCGCCGTGAGCCCGGGGACGACGCGGGTGGCGAGCTTCGTGAGCACGTTCCCCGGCCCGAGCTCGAGGAACAGCGCGCCGGGGTGCGCCGCGGCGAGCGCCTTCATCACCTCGACCCAGCGCACCGGGCTCGTGAGCTGCCGGAGGCGGCCGTCGCGCGCGACGGCGGCCTCCGTCACCGGCTCGGCCGTGACGTTCGAGTAGACCGGAAAGCTCGGGCCGCCCAGCCCCGCCGACTCGATGGCGCGCTGGAGCCCGGCGGCGGCGCCCGCCATGAGCGGCGAGTGGAAGGCGCCGCTCACCTGGAGGCGCTTGGCCAGCTTCGCGCCGGCGGCCTTCGAGAGCTCCATCGCCTTCTCGACGCCCGCGACGGTGCCGGAGACGACCGTCTGCTCGGCGTCGTTGTAGTTGGCGGGCACCACGAGGCCGGCCTCGGAGGAGGCGCGGCGGCAGATCGCGTCGATCGGCTCGGCGGTGGCGCCGAGCACGGCCGCCATGGTGCCCGGGGCCTGCTGCCCCGACTCGAGCATGAGGCGGCCGCGCTCGCGGACGAGGCGGGCCGCGTGCTCCAGCGAGAGCGCACCCGCGGCGTGGTAGGCGGTGAACTCTCCGAGCGAGTGCCCGGCGGCGGCGCGCACGTGCGGCGCGAGGCGGTCGCGGAGCGCCGCCCAGGCGGCCGCCCCGTGGGCGAGGAGCGCCGGCTGCGCGTTGTTCGTCAGGGTGAGCTCGTCGGCCGGGCCCTCGAACATGAGGCGCGTGAGCGGTGCGTCGAGCGCGCGGTCCACGGCGTCGAGCGCGGCGCGGGCCGCGGGGAAGGCGTCCGCGAGGTCCCGGGCCATGCCCGGCTTCTGCGACCCCTGCCCCGGAAACAGCAGGACGACGTTCATCTCGAGAGGTGCCTGCTCAGATCAGAAGCGGACGACCATGGACGCCCACGTGAAGCCGGCGCCGAAGGCGACCAGCAGCACGGTGCTCCCCTCCTTCACCCGCCCGCGCTCGATGGCCTCGTCGAGCGCGATCGGGATGGACGCGCTGGACGTGTTGCCGAAGCGGTCGACGTTCACGTAGACCTTCTCCATCGGCACGTTGGCGTGCTTCGCCGTCGCCTCGATGATGCGGACGTTCGCCTGGTGCGGGATCAGCAGGTCGATGTCGTTGCCCGTGAGCTTCGCGCCGTCGAGGGCGCGGTCGCACGCCTCGGCCATCGAGCGCACGGCGTGCTTGAACACCTCGCGGCCCGCCATCTTCACGTAGTGGCTGCGGTCGACGAGCGTCTGCTCGCAGAACGGCGACGTGGCGCCGCCGCCGGGCCGGTAGAGCAGGTCGGCGAGCGTCCCGTCCGAGCGCATGAACGCGGACAGGATCCCCTTCTCGATCGCGGGCGTCATGCGGCTGGGGCGGACGCGCTTCAGCACCGCGGCCCCCGCCCCGTCGCCGAACAGCACGCACGTGTTGCGGTCCTGCCAGTCGACGATGGAGCTCATCTTCTCGGCGCCGACCACGAGCGCGGTCTCGGCCACGCCCGACATGATCATCCCCTCGGCCACCGTGAGCGCGTAGAGCCAGCCCGAGCAGGCCGCCGAGAGGTCGAAGGCCGCCGCGCGCGTCGCGCCGAGCTCCGCCTGGAGGTCCACGGCCGTGGCCGGGAGGAGGCGGTCCGGCGTCGCGGTGCTGAGGATGACGACGTCGAGCTCGCCCGGCGTGACGTTCGCGCGCTTCATGGCCTCGCGCGAGGCATCGGCGGCCATCGACGTCGTCGTCTCGCCGTCGGCGCAGATGCGGCGCTCGTGGATGCCGGTGCGCTCGACGATCCAGTCGTGCGAGGTCTCGATCCCCTTGGAGGCGAAGTCGTGGTTCGTGAGGACGCCGGCGGGCAGGCCGCGCCCGGTGCCGGCCACGTACGCGATAGGCCGCCTCATGACGCCGCCGCGGTGGCGCCCTCGGCGCCCGTCGGCGCCTCGAGGCGCCGGCCAATGTGCTCGTTCATTCGGGACTCCACGGCGCGGAGCGCCACCTTCAGGGCGTTCTTGATCGCGCGCGGCGACGACTTGCCGTGCGAGATGATGCTGACGCCCCTGACGCCGAGCAGCGGCGCACCGCCGTACTCGGAGTAGTCGAGGTTCTTGAATGCCGCCTGCAGTCGCTCCCGGTCCATGCCGGCAGCGTTGCCGGCCATGCCGACGATCATCGGCGCGACCGCCTCGTAGAACTTGAGCAGGACGTTGCCGACGAAGCCGTCGCAAACGACGACGTCCACCGGCCCGCGATCGCTCGCGCCGGCGGGGATGTCGCGCCCCTCGACGTTGCCCTGGAAGTTGAGCCCGGCGCCCTGGAGGAGCTGGTTGGCCTCCTTCACGACGGCGTTCCCCTTCTCCGCCTCCTCGCCGATGCTCAGGAGCCCGATGCTCGGATTCTTCCGCCCGAGGATGTCCTCGGCGTAGACGGCGCCGAGCCGCGCGAACTGCACGAGCTCCTCGGCCGAGCAGTCGACGTTGGCGCCCGAGTCGAGCACGACGATGGGATTGCGGGCGGTCGGGAAGATGGTTCCGATGGCGGGACGCTTGAGCCCGCCATGGAGCTTCAGCAGGTACAGCGACGCGGCCATCTGCGCGCCGGTGTTGCCGGCGGAGACGAACGCGTCGGACCTGCCCTCGGCCTGCAGGCGCAGGCCGACGGCCATGGAGCAGTTCGGCTTCTTGAGGACGGCGGTCGGCTTCTCGGACATCTCGACGACGTCCGGCGCCTCGACGATGTCGAGGCGCGGCCGGTGCTCGGCGGCGTGTGCGAGCTCACCGCCGAGGAGCGCATCGAGCTGCTGCTCGACGACGGCGGTGCGGCCGACGAGCTGGATCCGGTGCTCGGGGCCGAGCTCGGTGAGTGCGAGTAGCGCGCCTTGCACCGTCGCCGTGGGGGCGAAGTCGCCCCCCATGGCGTCCAACGCGATGCGCGCCAAGGCTAGGCTTCCTTGGCTTCGACTCGCTGCTCGCCCGCGTAGTACCCGCACTCCTCGCAGACGCGGTGCGGGCGCTTCGGGCTCTGGCAGCGCGGGCAGGCCTGGAGCACGATGGCGGGCGCCTTCTTGTGCGTGTTGCGAGCGCGCTTCTTCCGCTTGGAGGTGCGGCGCTTGGGGACGGCCATGGAAGTGGTGAGTGTAGTGTCGGAGAGAAGGGCGGTCGGCCGCGGGGGCGCGATGCTTCGTCGGTCGGAGCGATCGTGGACGATCGCTCAGGACGATTCGTCGCGCACCTTTCGGAGGGCGTCCCAGCGGCTGTCGGTCACCGGAGGGCACTCGCAGGTGCCTTCGTTGAGGTCGGTCCCGCACTGCGGGCACAACCCCTTGCAGTCCTCGCGGCAGAGCTGATACGACGGCGCCGCGAGGAGCCAGTGCTCGCGCACCGCCTGCCGGAGGTCGAGCTCGCCGGTCTGCGGGTCGAGCGGGTACACGTCGGGATCGTCCGAGGTCTCCTCGTCCTCGTCCTCGGCAAAGATGAGCTGCAGGTCGTCGCTCACCGTCGCCGCGGCCGGACCGAGACACCGGCGGCACTCCGCCTCGAGACGCCCGTCGAGCCGCCCCGCGAAGAAGTACCGGCTGCCCCCCGCGCTCGAGAGGCGGCCGCTCACGTGCACGGCGCCCTCCGGACGCGTGTCCCCTTCCTGCCAGATCGGGTCGTCCGCCGGCAGGTCACCCTCGACGTGGACGGCTTTGGACTCGATCTGACGCAGGTCGTAGGACAGCATAGCCAATAATTTTACCGGCGCCGGACTCCAATTACAAGTCGTGGAGGGACGCCGAGTTACGAAGTCCTAATGACGGGAAAGGAGAAAGGAGAGGCCTCCGGCGAGCAGCCTCTCCTTTCTCCTTTCTCCTTTCTGGACTACAGCAGGTCGGTCTCGGCGAAGAAGAACCGCGCCTCGCGCTCGGCGTTCTCGTCGGAGTCG
>JBJMNJ010000467.1:0-9413 GCA_045804325.1 Gemmatimonadaceae bacterium | reverse complement strand
GCTGCTGCTGTTCGCGACGACGATCAACTACCTGGACCGCCAGGTGACCGGCGTGCTCGCGCCGACGCGGCAGGCGGAGTTCCACTGGTCGGAGACGCAGTACGCGGCGATCACGTCGTGGTGGACGGCGGCGTACGCGATCGGGTTCCTGTTCGTCGGCCGCTTCATCGACCGCGTCGGCGTGCGCTTCGGCTTCGCGCTCGCGGTGGTGGTGTGGAGCATCGCCGGCGCGGCGCACGGGCTCGCCTACAGCGTCCTCGGCTTCGGCATCGCGCGCTTCGTCCTCGGCCTCGGCGAGAGCGGCAACTTCCCGGCGGCGATCAAGGCGACGGCGGAGTGGTTCCCGAAGCACGAGCGCGCCTTCGCCACGGGCATCTTCAACGCCGGCTCGAACGTCGGCGCGCTGGCGACCGCGATCCTCGTCCCGTGGATCACGCTGACGTGGGGCTGGCGGCCGGCGTTCGTCGTCACGGGCCTCGTCGGCTTCGTGTGGCTCGCCCTGTGGCTCCCGATCTACCGCCGCCCCGCCGAGCACCCGCGGCTCTCGACGGGCGAGCTCGCGTACATCCAGCAGGGCGCCGAGGAGGCGGCCGGCGGGCGCGCGGGGTGGCTCGACCTCCTGCGCCACCGCCAGACGTGGACGTTCATCGTCGGCAAGTTCATGACCGACGGCGTGTGGTGGTTCTACACGTTCTGGCTCCCGAAATTCCTCGACCGGCAGTACGGCGTGAAGCTCGGCGCCATCGCGCTGCCGCTCATCGTCGTGTACGTCGTCGCCGACTTCGGCTCGGTGGGCGGCGGGTGGATGTCGGGCGCGCTGATGAAGCGCGGCTGGGAGGTGCACCGGGCGCGCAAGGTCACGCTGCTCACGGCCGCGCTGCTCATCGTCCCGACGATGCTCGCGCCGCGGAGCCCGAGCCTGTGGATCGCGGTCGCCGTCGTGAGCGTCGCCGCGGCCGCGCACCAGTGGTGGAGCGCGAACCTCTTCACGCTCTCCAGCGACATGTTCCCGCGCTACGCGCTCGGCTCCGTCGTCGGGCTCGGCGGGTTCGCGGGCGCGGCCGGCGGCTTCCTCTTCCAGCGCGTCACGGGCGTCGTCCTCCAGAGCAACGGCAGCAACTACCAGCCGGTCTTCGTGTTCTGCGGGCTCGCCTACGTGACGGCGCTGCTGATCATCCACCTGCTCGCGCCGCGCATGGAGCCCGTCCGGCTCCGCGGCGAGGTCGCGGCGTGATGCGTCTCGCCACCCTGCTCCTCGCCGCCGCCGTCGGCTGCGCGCACGCGCAGTCGAGCGCCGCGACCGGCGCGACGGGCGGCACGGGCACCCTCGGCGCCCGCGTCGAGAACGACACGACGAGCCTGCTCGGCGAGGGCCGCATCGCGCGGCTGCCGGAGGCGCAGCGCGAGGCGTGGCGGCAGTACGTCGAGACGTCGCGCCGGCTCCACCGGCTGGACGTGGACTCGATGGCGCGCGAGCTGAAGCGCCTCGGCCGCGACCGGATGACGAAGGCGCCCGACGCGCGCCACTCGATCTCGATCGAGGACGCGGTGCGGGCGGCGGCGCGGCTCCCCGACGACTCGCTCCGCACGCTCGTCGCGACGGTGCTCTCGTTCCAGACGCCGTCCGGCGGGTGGTCCAAGCACGTGGACTACGCGCAGGGGCCGCGCCGGACGGGCGAGGCGTACTTCTCCGAGACGGACCAGTGGTCGTACACGCCGACCCTCGACAACGACGCGACGGTCGCGCAGCTCCGCCTGCTCCACGGGGCGTGGGACCGCACGAGGGACGAGACGTACCGCGCCGCGTTCCTGCGCGGCATCGACTACCTGCTCGCCGCGCAGATGCCGAACGGCTGCTGGCCGCAGGTCTTCCCGCTCCAGGGCGGCTACCACGACGCGGCGACGTTCAACGACGACGCGATCGTGAACGTGCTCGCGCTGTTGCGCGACGTGATCGGCACCGGAACGCACGGCAACCCCTTCGTGCCGGCCCCGGTGCTCGCGCGGGTGACGGCCGCCGAGGCCCGGGGCGTCGGCTGCATCCTCGACAGCCAGGTGACGGTGCGGGGCGTGCGCACGGTGTGGGGCCAGCAGCACGATCCGCTCACGCTCCTCCCGACGAGCGCGCGCAGCTACGAGCTCGCGGGGCTCAGCGGCCGCGAGAGCGCGTCGATCATGCGCTTCCTCATGGACGTGCCGGAGCCGAGCGACGCGGTGGTGGCCGCGGTGCACGCGGCGGCCGACTGGTTCAAGGCGCACCAGCTCACCGGCTACGACTACGACTACCTCAAGGGGCGCACGGAGAACCCGAGCGCCGCGCCGATCTGGGCGCGCCTGACCGAGGTGGAGACCGACCGCCCGATCTTCGCGAACCGCGATGGCGTGAAGCTCTACGACTGGAACCAGCTCACGGACCGCCGCTCGGGCTACGCGTGGTACGGCCGCGAACCGGCGACGGCGCTGAAGGAGTACGCGAAGTGGTCCAGGAAATACCCCAGGAAGTGACACCGCGGCGGAACGCGGAGGAACGCGGAGGCGGGCAGCCGAGCATTCTCCGCGTTCCGCCGCGTTCCTCCGCGGTAGCAGTCTCGGAGACATGAGATGACCGAAAGGACACAGACCCGCCGCGAGTTCGTCCGCGCCGTCACGCTCGGCGCCGGCGCGGCGCTCGTCGCGCCCTCGCTCGCCTGCCGCCGCGCGGTGGCCGTCGCGTCGACGCCCGCCGCGAGCGCCGCCGGCGGCGCCGGGTGGGACATGGTGCCCGGCATCCTCGCCCGCATCGTCCCGCCGACGTTCCCCGCGCGCGACTTCGACGTCACGAAGTACGGCGCCGTCGGCGACGGCGCGACCGACTGTACGCGCGCGATCCGCGACGCCATCGCCGCGTGCAGCGCCGCGGGCGGCGGGCGCGTGGTGATCCCCGCCGGGCGCTTCCTCACGGGCGCCGTGCACCTGAAGAGCAACGTGAACCTCCACGTTGCGAAGGGCGCCACACTCGCCTTCAGCCGCGACCCCGCGGCCTACCTCCCCGCGGTGCACACGCGCTGGGAGGGCATGGAGCTCATGGGCTACTCGGCCCTCATCTACGCCTTCGAGCAGAACAACGTCGCCGTCACCGGCGAGGGCACGCTCGACGGGCAGGCGGACGCGCAGCACTGGTGGCCCTGGAAGACCAGCAAGGGCGCGACGAGCCAGACGCCGGCGCGCGACCGCCTCATGCAGATGATGGAGGCGGGCGTGCCCGTCGAGCAGCGCGTGTTCGCCGAGGGGTCCTTCCTGCGGCCGCAGTTCATCCAGCCGTACCGCTGCCGGAACGTCCTCATCGAGGGCGTGACCATCGTCCGCTCGCCGATGTGGGAGATCCACCCGGTGCTCTGCACGAACGTCACGGTGCGCGGGGTGAGCATCGACAGCCACGGCCCGAACAACGACGGCTGCGACCCCGAGAGCTGCACCGACGTGCTCATCGAGCGCTGCACGTTCGACACGGGCGACGACTGCATCGCGATCAAGAGCGGCCGCAACGCCCAGGGCCGCCAGGTGCCGGTGCCGACGCAGAACGTCATCGTCCGCGACTGCAACATGAAGGACGGCCACGGCGGCGTCACCATCGGCAGCGAGATCACGGCGGGCGTGCGCAACGTCTTCATCGAGCGCTGCGAGATGGACAGCCCGGAGCTCGAGCGGGCGCTCCGCTTCAAGAACAACGCGATGCGCGGCGGCACGCTGGAGCACGTCTACATGCGCGACTGCCGCGTGGGCCAGGTGGCCGACGCGGTGCTCTCGATGGACCTCTACTACGAGGAGGGTCCGCGGGGCCCGTACGCCCCGGTGATCCGCGACGTCGAGATGCGCAACGTCACGAGCCGGAAGAGCCGCTACGCGCTCTTCATGCGCGCCTACCCGAAGTCGGAGATCTCGGACGTGCGGATCATCGACTGCACCTTCGACGGCGTGGCGCGCGGCAACGTGACCGAGGGCGTGCAGCGCCTGGCGATGCGCAACGTGCGCATCAACGGCCAGCCCGCCACGCCGACGTCGCACGAGGCCGCCCCGCCCGCAGACAAGGAGCGCCTGCCGAGCGACATGCGGGTCCCCGCGACACCTCCGGCGAGATGAGGATGACGCTCCGGCCGACGGCGCGGCCGCGGGGGGGCCCCCCCACCGGGAACCTACGCGGCCTCCGCCGACTCGCGTCATCGCTGTCGTGCGCGAGTGTGCTGTTCGCGGCCGGCGCCACCGCCGGCGCCCAGCAGCTCCCGCACCTCGCCGCCGCGCAGGGCCTCGGCGAGGGCTCCCGCCAGCCCGGCGACTCGGCGTACGCCATCCCGAACGCCGCCGCGCGCCCGAAGCGCAGCGCGACGCCGTGGGCCGTGCGCATGGCGCGCTCGGTCATGACGCGCAACCCGCAGACGCACCGGCGCTGGGACTACACCGCCGGCGTCGTGCTCACGGCGATGGAGCGCGTCGCGCTCGCGCGGAACGACCGCGCGATGCTCGACTACGTGAAGGCGAACACCGACCGCTTCCTCGGGCCCGACGGGAGCATCGTCGGCTACGACTCGAGCGACTGGAACCTCGACCAGGTCTCGCAGGGCCGCGTGCTGCTCGCGCTCCACGCGCGCACGAGGGACGCGCGGTACCGCCGGGCGGCCGACGTGCTCCGCGCCCAGCTCCGCGGCCAGCCGCGCACGCGCGAGGGCGGCTTCTGGCACAAGCAGGTCTACCCGCAGCAGATGTGGCTCGACGGGCTGTACATGGCCGAGCCCTTCTACGCGCAGTACGCCCGCGACTTCGGCGAGCCGTCGGCGTTCGACGACATCACGCGCCAGTTCCTGCTGATGGCCCGCCACTCCACCGACCCCGCCACGGGCCTCATGGTCCACGGCTGGGACGCCGCCCGCGCGCAGAAGTGGGCGGACACGCTCACCGGCCGCTCGCCCGCCTTCTGGGGCCGCTCGCTCGGCTGGTACCTCCTCGGCGCCGTCGACGCGCTCGACTACATCCCGGCGACGCACCCCGACCGCGACGCGGTGATCCAGACGGTGCGCGTCGCCTGCGAGGGGCTCGCGCGGGTGCAGGACCCGCTCACGGGCCTCTGGTACAACGTCCTCGACCAGGGCGACCGCCCCGGCAACTACCTCGAGGGGAGCGCCTCCAGCATCTTCGCCTACGTGTTCGCCAAGGGCGCGCGGCTCGGGTACCTCGACGCGCGCTACCGCCGGCTGGCCGAGCGCGCGTTCGATGGCCTGTTGAGCAATCTCGTCCGCGAGAACGCCGACGGCACCGTCTCGCTCACGAACATCATGCAGTCGGCCGGGCTCGGCGGGAGCAACCGCAAGGACGGCTCGTACCGCAGCGGGACGTTCTTCTACTACAACACCGAGCCCGTGGTCACCGACGACTACAAGGGCGTCGGCCCCTTCATCATGGCGGCCCAGGAGCTCGGGCGATGATCGCGCCCGCCGCCCGCGACGCCGCGTCGTCGCTCTTCTCGCTCGCCGGCCGGCGCGCGCTCGTCACCGGGGCGTCGCGCGGGCTCGGGCAGGCGATGGCGGTCGCGCTCGCGCGGGCCGGCGCCGACGTGGTCTGCGTCGGGGCGCGCCCGGGCAACGTGGCGGAGACGCTCGACCGGGTGCGCGCGACGGGCCGTCAGGCGTGGGAGGCGCACGGCGACCTCGGCGACCGCGCGGCCGCGCTCCGCGTGGCGGACGCGGCGGAATCGGCCGCCGGCGAGATACACGTCCTCGTGAACAACGCGGGGACGATCCGCCGCGCGCCCGCCGCGCAGCACTCCCTCGACGACTGGGACCTCGTGCTGCGCACGAACCTCGACGCGACGTTCATCCTCTCGCAGCGACTCGGGGCGCGCATGGTGGAGCGCGGCGCGGGGAAGATCGTGAACGTCGCGTCGCTGCTCTCGTTCAGCGGCGGCGTCACGGTGCCCGGCTACACCGCGAGCAAGCACGCGGTCGCGGGGCTCACGAAGGCGCTGGCGAACGAGTGGGCGCGCCACGGCGTGAACGTGAACGCCATCGCGCCCGGCTACATGACCACCGACAACACCCAGGCGCTCCGCGCCGACGAGCGCCGCAACGCCGAGATCACCGCGCGCATCCCCGCCGGCCGCTGGGGCACGCCGGACGACCTCGCGGGCGCCGTCGTGTTCCTCGCGTCGCGGGCGAGCGACTACGTGAACGGGCACGTGCTGGTGGTCGATGGGGGATGGATGGCACGGTGAACCGCTCTCGGCCCTCGGCTGCTCTCCCGCGGCCGAGGGCCGAGGGCCGAGGACACTTTCCAGCGAAGATGATCCATTACCTACCAGGACCCACCCAGGCGCGCACGATGTCGACGGAGGAGCTGCGCGCCGCGTTCCTCGTCCAGGGCCTCTTCATCCCGGGCGAGGTCGTGCTGCGGCACGTCGACCTCGACCGCGTGGTGCTCGGCGGCGCGGTGCCGACGAGCGAGGACCTCACGCTCGAGGCGCCGGCGTCGCTCGGCTCCGCGTACTTCCTGGAGCGGCGCGAGCTCGGCGTGCTGAACGTCGGGGGCGCGGGACGCGTGACGGTGGACGGCGAGGCGTACGAGCTGGCCGCGCGCGACGTGCTCTACGTCGGCCGCGGACACCGCGAGGTGCGCTTCGAGAGCGACGCCGCCGCGCGCCCCGCGCGCTTCTACCTCGTGAGCTACCCGGCGCACGCGGACTACCCGCCGACGGTCGTGCGCGCCGCCGACGCGGAGGGCGCCGAGATCGGCAGCGCCGAGCGGGCGAACCGCCGGCGCGTCGCGCGCTACGTGCACGTCGAGGGGGCGCGGAGCGCGCAGCTCGTCATGGGCGTCACGCGCCTCGAGACGGGAAGCGTGTGGAACACGATGCCCGCGCACACCCACCACCGCCGCACCGAGGTCTACCTCTACTTCGACCTCCCGGCGGACGCGGTGGTGCTTCACCTCATGGGCGAGCCCGGCGAGACGCGCCACCTCGTCGTGCGCGACGGCGAGGCGATCCTCTCGCCCGGCTGGTCGGTGCACTCCGGCTGCGGCACGGCGAGCTACTCGTTCTGCTGGGCGATGGGCGGGGAGAACCAGGTGTACACGGACATGCAGCCGGTAGAGATCGGAGATCTCAGATGAGAGTCATGACGAGGTTCGTCGGCGCCGGTATTCTCGCGCGGAGACGCGGAGGAGCGAAGAGCGCGGAGAGAATCGCTGCGAGGGTCTTCGCCGCGTCCTCCGCATCTCCGCGCCTCCGCGTGAATCCCGTGGTCATCCTGGCCCTCTTGGCGACCGGAACGCTCGAGGCGCAGTCGCTCGCCGTGCGCGTGAAGAACCCCATCGCCGAGGCCCGGCGCGACGAGACGATCGCGCTTCCGTGGGCGCAGGTTCGCTCGGCGCTGCCGGGCGCCGCAGCCAACCGCGTGCGCGTCGTCGACGGCTCGGGCGAGGTCGTCTCGCAGGCCCTCGACACGAACGCCGACGGCCAGCCCGACTCGCTCCTCTTCCAGGCGAGCTTCTGGCCGAACGAGACGAAGGCCTTCGCGGTGGAGGCCGCCGCGCCCGCGCCGGCGAAGGCGCGCGTGCACGTGAAGTACGTCCCCGAGCGCAGCGACGTCGCGTGGGAGAGCGACCGCGTCGCGTTCCGCACGTACGGGCGCAAGCTGTGGGAGCTCGAGAACCTCCACTCGAGCGGCGTGGACGTGTGGGTGAAGCGCACGCGCGACCTCGTGCTCGACAAGTGGTACGCGGGCGGGCACGACTTCTACCACATCGACCGCGGCGAGGGCGCCGACTTCTTCAGCGTCGGCCCCACCCTCGGCGGCGGCGCGGTGGCGATCTGGCGCGGCGGGAAGATGTACCGCGCCGAGAACTTCAAGGACTACCGCATCGTCGCCGACGGGCCGATCCGCCTCGTCTTCGACCTCGACTTCGAGACGTGGGACGCGGCCGGCCTCAGGGTGAGCGAGACGGCGCGCTTCTCGATGGACGCCGGCTCGAACCTCTACCGCCGCGAGAGCGTCTTCCGCGCCGAGGGCGCCGACACGCTCTCGGTCGCCGTGGGCTTCGTGAAGCGCGCGGGCCTCGTCGGCTCGACGAGCCGCGCGCAGCAGTGGGCGTGGCTCAGCGGCTGGGGGCCCGTCACGAACAAGTACGGCGAGGGCGGCCACGGCGAGCTCGGCACCGCCGTGATGCTGGACCGCCGTTCCTTGACCGACACGAAGGAGCTCGACGACCACTACGTGGCGGTCGCGACCGCGCGCAGTGGACAGCCGCTCGTCACGTACGTCGGCGCCGGGTGGACGGGGAGCCGCGACTTCGGCGGCGCCGAGGACTGGTGGGCGTACCTGAACGACTACGCGCGGCGGCTCGCCGCGCCGCTCGAGGTGAGCACGATGCTGGCGGGTCGGACGCAGGGGGTGGCGAAATGAGACGCGCGTCTTTCTTCGCGCTCGCGGCGCTCGCGTCGGGTTGGCGGCTCGCGCTGCCGGCGACGGCGGGCGGCCAGGCGGCGCCGACGCAGCACTACGCCGCCGTCGTGGACGCACGCTACGCGGGCGCCGACGGCGCGCCGGTGGACGGCGTCCCGACCTATCACACGATCGGCGCCGCCCTCGCCGGGCTCGGCGACCCGAACCGCGCGGGCGTCTACCACGGCGCCGGGCGGGCGGTGGTGTTCCTGAAGAACGGGCGCTACCACGAGAAGCTCACCATCGAGCGCCCGCGCGTCACGCTGCTCGGCGAGAGCCGCGACGGCGCGGTGATCACCTTCGACGCGGCGGCGGGGATGCCGTCGCCGGGGGGCGGGCGCTACGGGACGCGCGGGAGCTACACGCTGCGCGTCGTCGCGCCGGACTTCCGGGCCGAGCGGCTGACGATCGAGAACGCGTTCGACTATCCGGCGAACGCGGCGAAGTCCGACAGCGACGCGACGAAGATCCGCGATGCGCAGGGCGTGGCGCTCATGCTCGACACGGGGAGCGACCGCGCGGCGTTCGTCGACGTGCGGATCCTCGGCCACCAGGACACGCTCTTCCCCAACGCCGGCCGGGCGTGGTTCCACCGCTGCGAGGTGGCCGGCAGCGTCGACTTCATCTTCGGCGCCGGACAGGCGGTCTTCGAGGAGTGCGACATCGTGTCGCGCGACCGCGGCAGCCGCACGAACAACGGCGTCATCGCGGCGCCGAGCACGCACGTGTCGCATCCGTACGGCTTCCTCTTCATCCGCAGCCGCCTGACGAAGGAGAGCCCGCGGATGGCGCCCAGCTCGGTGACGTTAGGCCGGCCGTGGCACGCCGGCGGCGATCCGGACGCGGTCGGCAGCGCGGTGTTCGTCGACTGCTGGATGGACGACCACATCAGCGCCAGAGGGTGGGACCGCATGTCGTCCGTCGACTCGGTGTCCGGGGTGCGCT
>JBJMNJ010000466.1:0-2758 GCA_045804325.1 Gemmatimonadaceae bacterium | reverse complement strand
AGGCGAGCCCCTTGCCCTGCCCGAGCCCGACCTCGAAGCAGAGCCAGCCGCCCGGGCGCAGAAAGCGCGGCGCGGCCGCGACACACCACAGAGTCGCCGACTGTGCTACGTCGCAAGGGACGTCCACAACCGAGCTCGTCGGGCCCTCGGTCCGGGCGATCGGTCGTTTCGTCGCACCACGACCGGTTGATTTGACGTTCACACGCTCGCGGTCGTCGGTAAGGCCGAGACCGGTGCCGAAGCGCGATCCGGAGGCGCACGCGTCGGACGGGGCCATCCGTCCGCCGAGGGTCCCCGCGGCCCGTCGAAGATCCATCACCTCGGGAGAGATCCGAATGCAGGCTTCCAACCGGCTGCTGCTGTCGTGCGGGTTCGGACTGCTGATCGCCGCGGCGAGCTGCGGCGGGCGTGACGGGGGTGCCACCGATCCCGGGGGCGAGACGCCGTTCGTCGATGCCCCGGAGCCCGCCTGGACGTTCTGCACGAATGCCGGCGCGCCCTGCGAGTTCACGGGGCTCCGCACGGTCCGGCTCGGCCCCGCCAACGGCCCCTACGTCCAGAAGGAGGCGTACCACGCGATCCCGTGCGCGTCGTACGGGTTCGACGACCAGGACCCCGCGCCGGGCCAGTCGCTGCACTGCGACTACGGGCCGATGAAGACGGACACCGTGGAGAACCCGTCGCCGGGCATGGCCGGGCTGCGCGCGCGCGTCATCGTGCCACTCGGGTCCCCGGGCGTGGCGGGGCAGCAGGTCGGGCCGGCGCCCGACAGCCCGGAGCGGACCGACGGCAGCGGCGCCTTCCGCACGACGTGCAGCCTCGCGCGGCTGGCGTTCGACGACCCGATCGTCTACCCGGGGCGCCCGGGCGCGGCGCACCTGCACATGTTCTTCGGCAACGCGGCCATCACCGCCAGCACGACGCCGCAGTCCATCGCGTCCACGGGCAACTCCACCTGCCGCGGCGGCACGTTGAACCGCACCGGCTACTGGGTGCCCGCGCTCTTCGACACGCGCTACACGCCGGACGCCAAGGTGGTGCCTCCCGAGGAGGCGACGTTCTACTACAAGACCGGCTACAACATGGATCCGACGACGATCCGGACGTTCCCGGCCGGCCTCCGCATGATCGCGGGGAACAAGGACGCGGCCGGGTCGCAGTTCGGCATCTCGTGGAGCTGCCGCAGCCCCGACGGCTCGTTCGGCGAGGAGCAGGCGACGATCCCCGCGAACTGCGCGGCGGGCGACTGGGTCCGGCTCACGGTCATCTTCCCGCAGTGCTGGGACGGGGTGAACGTCGACTCGCCGGACCACAAGAGCCACGTGGCGTATCCCGTCTACCGGAACCCGCCCCAGCGGAGCGGCTGCCCGGCCTCGCACCCGGTGCCGCTCCCGGAGATCACCGAGCACTTCGATTGGCTCACGAAGGACACCCGGGCGCCGGCGTTCTGGCGGCTGTCGTCCGACATGTACGCGACCACCGAGCCGGGGGGCCTCTCCGCGCACGCCGACTGGATGAACGGCTGGGACCCGGAGACGATGCGGACGATCGTCACCCAGTGCCTGAACCGCGGCGTGGACTGCGGCGTCGGCTCCATCGGAAACGGCACCACGCTCTTCTGACGCCCGGACCACGAACGCATGTCCTTCGAGCACACACGCGCGGCCGCGCGCGCGCAGACGCGGCGACTCCTGCTGGCGGCCCTGGTCGGCGCCGGCGCCCGGGCGGCGTGCAAGGGCGCCGACGCCGGCACGCCCGAGGAGCCGATCACGGAGACGCCGCCGCCCTCGACGCGCTGGGTGGCGGGGTACTGGGTGGGCTACCAGCGCGACCTCTATCCCGAGACGGAGGTCGACTTCTCGCTGCTCACGCACGTCATGGTCGGCGCCATCAACCCCACGCCGTCCGGCGGCGTGACGCGGGACCTCTTCATCGACAACACGACGGGGCCGCAGGTGGCGCGCACGCTCGCCACGCGCGCGCACCAGGCGGGGCGCAAGGCCATCCTCATGCTCGGCGGGGCGGGGCAGCACGACAACCTCGCGAGCGCGGCGTCCCCGGCCAATCGCGCGACCTTCGTGGCGAACCTCCTGACCACGATGGACGACCTCGGCTACGACGGCATCGACGTGGATTGGGAGCCCATCGAGACCGCGGACCGCCCGGCCCTGCTCGCACTGGTCCAGGCGCTCCGCGCCGCGCGGCCGGGCATGATCCTCACGGTGCCCGTGTACTTCACCAACGCGAACTTCCCCGGCGACGTCGACGGCTGGTACGCGCAGCTCGCCGCGCCGCTCGACCAGCTGAACATCATGTCGTACGACATGGCCGACAACTGGGGCGGGTGGGTGAGCTGGCACACGAGCGCGCTGCAGGCCGAGGGCGCGGACCACCCCACCTCGGTGGCGAGCAGCGTGCGCGCGTACCGCGACGCCGGCGTGCCGGCCGCGAAGATCGGCATCGGCATCCCGTTCTACGGCGCCTGCTGGCGCGGACCCACCGCGCCGCTCCAGCCCCTCGGCTCGACCGCCGGGGTGGTCGCCGGCGACAACGTGATGAGCTACCCGAACCTCCTCGCGACGTACTTCGACGCGGCCGCGTACCACTGGGACGACGCCGCCAAGATGCCGTACCTGGGGTTCACGAGCCCGCGCGGCCCGCAGCGCTGCACGTTCATCTCCTACGACGACCCCCAGTCCATCGCCGCGAAGGGGGCGTACGTGAAGACGCAGGGGCTCGGCGGCGCGATCGTGTGGAC
>JBJMNJ010000465.1:0-3448 GCA_045804325.1 Gemmatimonadaceae bacterium | reverse complement strand
GGCGCGGTCGGCACGATCCCCGGCGGCAGCGCCCTGCGTCTCTCCGCCGGGCAGCGCATCTGCACGTCGTCCAGCCGCGTCGGCGACCGCTTCACGGCGTCCGTCACCGAGCCCGTGGAGGGGGCCAACGGCGCGCGCATCCCCGCCGGGTCCACGCTCATCCTCGAAGCCACGCAGATGCGGCGCAGCGAGAACGCGCGCGAGCGCCCGGTCATCGGCTTCACCGTCGTCTCGCTGATCGTCGGGGGCGTCACCTATCCCGTGGCGGGCGAGGTGACGCAGGTGCAGGTGGAGAGCGCCAGCTCCGACGGCGGCGGCAACGCGATGAAGAAGGTCGCGACCGGCGCCGCCATCGGCGCGATCGTCGGCCAGATCATGGGCCGCAACACCCGCTCGACCGTCGCCGGCGCCGGGGCGGGCGCGGTCGCCGGCGGCATCGCCGCGGTCGTCACCGCCAACTTCGACGGCTGCGTCCCGAGCGGCGGCCGCGTGGACGTGCGGATCACGGAGCCGCTGCAGGTGCGGGTGGCGGAATAGTCGCGAGCGTGGGTCGTGGGTAGTCGGCCAACGACCAACGACCACGGACCACCAGCCGTGCGCCACAGGACTGAGCCGGCCCGGTCCTGTGGCTCACGGTCGGTGGACTTTGGTCGTTGGTCTTTGGCCCTCGACCCACTTCCCACGACTCACGACCGGGGTCCCACCCACTCCCCCCGCACCACCCCCCACCCCGCGCCTTCCGCGCACACCGCGGCAGGGTGCGCCGCGAGAGGCGGTAGGGCGACGACTTCCCATCGCCCCGCCACGTCGTCGCCCACGACGGGCGTGCGGTCGCCGTCGGCGCGGCCAGGGCGCCACGCGTCGAAGCGGCACGTGTCCGCGGCGAGGCCGTCGCCGTGCGCCTTCACGTAGCTCTCCTTGTACGCCCAGCACTCGAAGAACGCCGCACGCTGCCGCGCCGGCGGGAGGGCGAGCAGCGCCGCGCGCTCCGCCGGCGAGAACATCCGCCGCGAGACGGCCACGTGGTCGATCGGGCGCTCGCGCTCCACGTCGGCGCCCACCGCGCGCCCCAGCGTCACCGCGACGAGCGCGAGGTCGGCGGTGTGCGCGACGTTGAACTGCAGCGGACGGTGCGGCGGCGGGGCCGCGAGGCGCGGCTTGCCGCGCGCGCCGTAGGCGAGCCGCACGGCGGCCGGCGCCTCACCCAGGTACGCGCCGAGCACCTCGCGCAGCACGCCGCGCGCGACGGTGAAGCGCCGCTGGTGGCGCGGCGTGACGAGGCGCGCCGCGCGCGCGCTCTCGTCGGCGTCGAGCAGGGCGCCGAGTGCGTCGAGGCGCTCCGCGCCGACGTCGAGCCGCACGCTCCACACGTGCACCTCGTCCGCGCCGAGCGGGGGGGCGGCGGAGCGCGCGGGCCAGCCCGGCGCCGCGGGGCGGGCCGTCGCCTCGGACAAGCGCTAGTGGGCCGCGGTGCCGCGCGCGGTGCCACGCGCGGTGGCGTGCTCCCAGACCGCGCGCGACACGTCGGCGATGAGCGCCCGCGCCACGCGCTCGTCCGAAATCCCGCGCGTCATCACGGCGAGCACGTAGGGCGCGCGCCCCGGCGGGTAGACGATCGCGGCGTCGTGCAGGTGCGCGGTGATCTGCCCCGTCTTGTGCGCCACGCGCGTGCCGGGCGGCAGGCCCGCGGGGATCTCGCCGTTGAACTCCTGGCGCATGAGGATCTCGCGCATCGTGCGCGCGCCGGCCGCGCTCACCGCCTCCCCGCGCTCGATGGCCGCCATCATCGCGGCGAGGTCGTTCGCCGTGGTGCGGTTGTTCAGGCCGCGCTCGTACGCCTTCCCGTCCTCGACGCCGCGCAGCACCTGCGTCTGGCGCGCGCCGAGGCGGCGCGCCGTCGCGTCCGCGCGCTCCGCGCCGACCAGCGCGATCAGCGCGTTGGTCGCGAGGTTGCTCGAGCGCACGATCATGAGCTCCGCGAGCTCGCGGATGGGCACCCGCGTTCCCACCTTCGCGTACAGGGTCGAGTCGGAGTCGTCCGCCATCGAGAGCGCGTACGGTGAGCCGTCCACGATCGAGCGGAACTCGTTCGCGAGCGGCACGGTGTCGTCGAGCGAGAGCGCGCCGGCGTCCACCTGCCGGAAGAGCTCCACGAGCACCGGCACCTTCATCGTGCTCGCGGCGTGGAACACCGTGTCGCCCATGACGTCGAGCGCCTCGCCCGTGGCGAGGTCGCGGTACGCCACCCCCACCACGGCGCCGGGGACCCGGGCGACGCGCGCCTCTATCCGGGCACGCAGCGGCTCGGGAGCGGGGGACGGACGCCCGGCGGCCGGGCGGCAGGCAGCTGCGAGCGTCAGCGCACCCAGGAGCGGGGCGCGAGCGGGGACACGGATGAGCATGAGCCAATATGCCCGGTCCTCCGGGGGGCAGCCAGCACCCGCGTGGTTGCCTCGGGCCGGGCTCGCTCGTGTCATGAGGAGAGACTCCCCCACGCGATGCCCTCCCAGGTGATGACTTCCTCGACCGGACCCTCGGAAGACGGACCGAACGTCGTGTCGCAGGCGCAGCTCAAGCGCGAGCGACTGCGGTTCACGAACTTCAGCTTCGGGCGCAGCCCGTCGGGCATGTGCTCCGCCGAGGTGGAGCTCGAGTGGCTCGAGGGGCAGCGCGTGAAGGGCCGCGCCGAGGGGACCTCGAGCGCGATGGGCGACCTGCGGGTCGCGGCGGAGGCGGCGCTCCAGGCCATCCGCAACTTCTCCGAGGGGGAGCTGGACCTCGAGATCATCGGCGTCAAAGCGCTCCGCGTCTTCGATGCCAACGTCGTCATCGTCGCGGTGGCGCGCCGCGGGGAGGCCACGTCCCGACTGCTCGGATGCTACCTGGCCGAGGCGGACCCCATCCGCGCCTCGGTCATCGCCGTCCTGAACGCGACGAACCGCGTGCTCGGCAACTTCATCGCGACACGCTAGCGCACTAGACTCCCGCCGCAGGCGGGCGCGCCGGACCCTCGGTCGCGCCCGCCTCGCCGTTCCCGCCCGCTCCCGCCGTACGGCCAAGGACCCGATGCCGCGCACCCGCCTCCTGCCAATCCTCGGCCTCGCCGTCACACTGGGCGCCTGCGCCGGCTCGGCGCCCCCGCAGACCGCACCGACGCGCGCCCCGGCTCCGCGCACCGCCGAGACGCCGGCCCCGCGCCCCGCGGCAGCCGCGACCGATCCCGCCGAGAAGCCCGCGCCGGCGCGCCAGGACTCGGAGGTGGCGAAGCCGGCCGCGGACAGCGAGCGCGCCGGCGTCGCCCCGGGCGTGGTGCAGCGCCGCGTCGTCGAGGTGTTCGGCGACACCGCCGCCGAGTCGGGCGCCGTCACGCCGACGGACGTCGAGGAGGAGGTGGAGGGGCCGGAGGACGAAGGCGGCATGTCGACCGACGCCTACGCGTCCAACGAGC
>JBJMNJ010000464.1:0-3877 GCA_045804325.1 Gemmatimonadaceae bacterium | reverse complement strand
GGGGAAGGTGGAGCGGCTCATGGACGTCGTGCGTCCACAGTACGAGCCCACCTGCTACCTCTGCCCGGGGAACCAGCGCGCCGGCGGTCACCAGAACCCCGGGTACACGGGGACGTTCGTCTTCGACAACGATTTCGCTGCGCTCATGCCTAACGGCAGCAGCGCTCCCTCCTCGCCCGTGGCGGGCACTCCCGCGATCACCGTCGCCGGCATGCTGCAGGCGCGCCTCGAGCCCGGCGTGTGCCGCGTCGTCTGCTTCTCGCCGCGCCACGACCTCACGCTCGCCGACATGGACCAGCCGGCGGTGCGCCGCGTCGTGGACGTGTGGGCCGAGGAGTACGCGCGGCTCGGGAGCCGCCCCGACATCGGGCACGTGCAGATCTTCGAGAACAAGGGCGAGCTCATGGGGTGCAGCAACCCGCACCCGCACGGGCAGATCTGGGCGCAGCGCTCGGTGCCGCTGCACCCCACGCGCGAGGGCGAGCGCCAGGCGGAGCACCTCCAGCGCACGGGCCGCACGCTCCTCGCCGACTACCTCGAGGCGGAGCTCTCCGAGGGGGAGCGCGTGGTCCTCGCGAACGACCACTTCGTCGCGCTCGTTCCGTGGTGGGCGGTGTGGCCGTACGAGGTGCTCGTCGCCGCGCGACGCCCCGTCGCGGACCTCGGAGAGCTCACCGACGCGGAGCGCGACGGGCTCGCCGACGTGGTGCGGCGCGTGGCGGTGCGCTACGACAACCTGTTCGAGACGTCGTTCCCGTACTCCGCCGGCCTCCACCAGTCGCCCACGGACGGCCGCCCGCACCCGGAGTGGCACCTGCACATGCACTTCTACCCGCCGCTCCTCCGCTCGGCGACGGTGCGCAAGTTCCTCGTCGGGTACGAGATGCTCGGCGAGCCGCAGCGCGACATCACGCCGGAGGCGGCGGCGGCGCGACTGCGTGCGCTGCCCGATGTTCACTATCGTGTGCGGCAGTAGCCCTCGGCCGTCGGACCTCGGCGCTCGGCCGCTGACGGGCCGACCGTCGGCCGAGGGCCGAGGGCGGTGGACGACGCGAGAGAGTCGATGAACGACGAATCGTCGCTGCGCGACCAGGTGGTCTCCGAGTTCGCGCGCCGCTACGGCGAGGCGCCCGCGTGGGTGGCGCGCGCCCCGGGGCGCGTGAACCTCATCGGGGACCACACCGACTACAACGACGGCTTCGTGCTGCCCATGGCGATCGACCGCGCGGTGTGGGTGGCGCTGCGGCCGAGCGCGGACGGGCGGGTGCGCGTGCAGTCGCTCGAGTTCGGCGAGGGCGTGGAGTTCGACCCCGGCCGGCTCCCCGCATCGCGCGACGGCGACGGGTGGTCGGAGTACGTGCGCGGCGTCGCGTGGGCGCTCGCCGGCGCGGGGCTGCCGCTGCGCGGGTGGGAGGGCGTCGTCGCCGGCGACGTGCCGCTCGGCGCGGGCCTCAGCTCGAGCGCGGCGCTGGAGCTCGCGACCGCGCGCGCCTTCGCGGCCGCGAGCGCCATCGAGTGGCGACCCGCGCCGATGGCGCGCCTCGCCCAGCGCGCGGAGAACGGGTGGGTGGGGGTGAACTGCGGCATCATGGACCAGCTCATCTCGGCGGCCGGCACCGAGGGGCACGCGCTGCTCATCGACTGCCGCTCGCTGGAGGTGCGCCCGGTCCCGATCCCCGCGTCGTCGGCGGTGGTGGTGCTCGACACGGCGACGCGGCGCGGGCTCGTGGACAGCGCCTACAACGAGCGGCGGGCGCAGTGCGAGCGTGCCGCGCACTTCTTCGGCGTGCGCGCGCTGCGCGACGTGGACGCCTCGACCTTCGGCGAGCGCGCCGCGCGGCTCGACGCGGTGACGCGGCGCCGGGCGCGGCACGTCATCAGCGAGAACGAGCGCACGCTCGCCGCGGCCGAGGCGCTCGCCGCGGGCGACGTGCGCGCGGTGGGCGTCCTCATGGACGAGAGCCACGAGAGCCTGCGCGACGACTTCGAGGTGTCTCGCCCCGAGCTCGACCGTATGGTGGAGCTGGCGCGCGAGCACGAGGGGTGCTGGGGAGCGCGCATGACGGGCGCGGGGTTCGGCGGCTGCGCGGTGGCGCTGGTGAGCGCGGTGGCGGCGGAGGAGTTCGCCGCGGACGTGGCCGACCGCTACGCCGAGGCGACGGGGCTCCGGCCGGCCGCCTACGTGTGCCGCGCCTCCCAGGGCGCGAGCCTGGACCAGGTGTTAGTATAGGGGCCCCGATCGCATCGGGCGTGCTGGACGGCCGAGGCCCCACCCGTCCACCGGCGTGCAGGGCCGGCCCGGCCCGTCCCATCCGTCGTCGCCCTTCGTGGAGGTTTCCGTGAGCACCTCGTCGTCCGCCCTCGTCTTCGCGCTCGCCGCGTCGCTCGCCGCCTGCGGCGGCGGCGCCGCCTCCACCCCGCAGACGGAGCCCGCGACCGCCTCGGCGTCCGGCACCGGCGCGACGACGACCGTCACCAACAGCGAGTCGAAGTTCTCGCGCTACTCGACCATGCGCGACCTGCTCACGGGCGTCCCGGGCCTCCAGGTGCTCGGGAACGACGAGAACTACTCGCTGCGCGTGCGCGGCATCCAGAGCTTCCACGGCAGCGGCGAGCCGCTCGTCGTCGTGGACGGCATGCCCGTCCGCACCGGCAGCGTCGCCTCGACGCTCAACTCCATGCGCCCCGGCGACATCATGCGGGTGGACGTGCTGAAGGACGCGGGGTCGACGGCGTTCTACGGCTCGGCGGGGGTGAACGGCGTGATCGTGGTGACGACGCGGCGCGCCAGGCAGTAGACGGACCGGCACCTCGCCCCGCGGCGCCCAGGGACGCCTCTGGGCGCCGCGGATGGCGGACGGCCGAGCGGTTCGCCACGATCACTGGCGACTGGCGACTGGCGACAGCTGCCGACTGGCTGGCGGGTCGGATGGCGAGAACCCCCGGGGAGGCTCGTACTGGCCTCGGCGGCCATCGTCGTGCTGCTCGCACGATGGCGTCCGGGTGGCGGGATGGCGCGGCGGCCCGGTCGGGCGGCCGCGGCGCGCGCCGCGGCCACGCTCCCGGCGGCGCTCTACTCGGTCATCGCGATCGAGTACGCGCTCTCCGACCAGGGCGCGCCGGCGCGCGGCCGTTCGAGCTCGAGCGCGCGGGGGACGCGTTCATCCTGCGGGTCCGCTACGGCGCGCCGGGCGAGGTGCCGGCGTCGTGCGAGTTCCCGTCGCACACGCGGCGGTGCGGTGCAGTGGACCGATGGGCAGGGAGTAGGAAACGGGTTATTTTTCGGCATGACCGAACAGCAGTCTCCCGAGACCGGCGCCCCCCGCTGCCCGAAGTGCCAGGGGGAGATGTGGGACAACCGCGAGAACAAGCGGAACCCGCGCGCCCCCGACTTCAAGTGCAAGGACCGCTCGTGCGACGGCGTGATCTGGCCGCCGCGTGAAGGGGGCGCGCCGGCCGCCGGACCGGCCCAGCCCACCGGCGCGGCCGACGACCCCGCGTGCCCCGTGTGCGGCGGCAAGATGTGGGACGACCGCGCGTCGAAGCGCAACCCGCGCGCGCCGGACTTCAAGTGCCGCAACAAGCCGAAGGAGCGGGGCGGCCCGGGATGCGAAGGAGTGATCTGGCCATCGCGCGATGGTTCACCGAGCCCATATCCGCCGCCCATGCAGCGGCGCTCAGCGGCGCCGGCTATGGAAGCGCCACCGCGCGACGATGCACCGTTCCCGGATGAGCCGCCGCCCTTCGACGACGACGACATTCCGTTCTAGTCGTCGACGGCTACAACAGTGACTTGATCCACCCGCCGTCCACCGCGATGGACTGCGCTGTCACGTAGCTCGCACGTTCCGAGGCAAGGAACGCCACCATCGCCGCA
>JBJMNJ010000463.1:0-3135 GCA_045804325.1 Gemmatimonadaceae bacterium | reverse complement strand
TCTTCTCCGTCGTCGACGCCGTGCTGCTGCGGCCCCTCGACTACAAGGACGCCGACCGGCTCGTCGGGCTCTGGAGCACGCACCCCAACTACGGGCCGTTCAACCTCCCGTCGTACCCCGACTTCGCCGACTGGCGCTCGGCGTCGAAGACGCTGAGCGGGCTCGCGTTCACGCGCGGCGACGGCTTCCTGCTGCGCGGGCCGGACGGGGCCGAGCGTCTCGCCGGCGCGCGGGTCTCCGAGGGCTTCCTCGGCGTCATCGGCGCGCGCGCGGTCGTCGGACGCACGTTCACCGCCGACGAGGAGCGGCCGGGCGGGCCGCGCGTCGTCGTGCTCGGCAACGCGCTGTGGCGCCGCCGCTTCGGCGGCGACCCGAAGGTCGTCGGCACCACCGTCCGCCTCGACGACCAGGCGTACACCGTCGTCGGCGTGCTGACGCGCGGCGCCACCTACCCCGAGTGGGCCGAGCTGTACACGCCCATGGCGCCGTGGGCGAGCGACCCCGCGCTCCGCGAGCGCGCGCTCCGCGTCGACAACCGCGCCGTCGCCCGGCTCGCGCCCGGCGCCACCATCGAGCAGGCGCGCGCCGAGCTCGCGACGATCGCGCAGCGCCTCGCCGACGAGTACCCGGAGACGAACGCGAAGTGGAGCGTCGCCGTGAACCCGCTGCGCGACGACATCGTGCAGGGCGCGGGGCGCGGGCTCTACGTCCTGCTCGGCGCCGTCGGGCTCGTGCTGCTGGTCGCCTGCGCGAACGTCGCCAACCTCGTGCTCGCGCGCGCCGTCGGCCGCGGGCGGGAGGTGGCCGTGCGCACCGCGCTCGGCGCCGGCCGCGGCCGCGTCGCGCGGCAGCTCGTCACCGAGGGGCTCGTGCTCGGCCTCCTCGGCGGCGCCGCCGGCGCGCTCGTGGCGTCGTGGTCGGTGCGCGCGTTCGTCGCCGTCGCCACCGCGCAGCCGTGGAACTCGCGCGTGCTGCCGCGCCTCGAGGAGGTGGCGGTGGACGGGCGCGTGCTCGCCCTCGCGACGGCCGCCACGCTCGTCACGTCCCTGCTCTTCAGCCTCGCGCCGGTGCTGCACGCGTCGCGGCTCGACCTCGTGACGGCGCTCCGCGAGGGCGGGCGCGGCGCCTCGGGCGGGCGCGCGGCCGGGCGGATGCGCGCGGCGCTCGTCGCCGGCGAGGTGGCGCTCGCGATGCTCCTGCTCGTGGGCGCCGGCCTCCTGCTCGAGAGCCAGCGCCGCCTCGCGCAGGTCGACCTCGGCTACGACCCGTCGCGCGTGGTCGTCGCGCCGCTGTTCATCCCGAGCGGCAAGTACGCGTCGCCGGAGCAGGCGGTCGCGCTCTACCGCCGGCTGCGCGACGAGGCGGCGGCGCTCCCCGGCGCGCGCGTCGCGGCCGTGGCGAACCACGCGCCGTTCGTCGGCTCGACGGACACGCGCATCGAGATCCCCGGGCGCGCGCAGGCGGCGGGAGATCCCGAGCTGCGCGCGGACTTCCGCACCGCCTCCGCCGAGTACTTCGACGCGATGGGGATCTCGGTGAGTCGCGGGCGCGGCCTCACGGCGGCGGACATGACGCCGAACCCGGGCGCCGTCGTCGTGAGCGAGGCGTTCGCCCGCGCGTACTGGCCCGGCGAGGACGCGCTCGGCCGCGCGCTCGTGGTGCACAAGGCGGTGCCCGGCCGCCCGGACTTCCGCGAGCCGATGACCGTGCACGTCGTCGGCGTGGCGAAGGACACGCGCCACTGGTCCGTCGAGGTTCCGCCGCGGCCGCAGCTCTGGCTGCCGTACACGGTGAACCCGCCGAACTGGGTCACGCTCGTCGTCTCCGCGCGCGGGGACCCGGCGCCGCTCGTGCCGCTCGTCAGGCACATGGTCACGGCCATCGACCCGGACATCCCGGTGGCGGACGTGAAGCTCCTCGCGGACCGCGTCGCGCTCGCCACGGCCTCGCGGCGCCTCTACGCGAGCGTGCTCGGGGCCTTCTCGGCGCTCGCGCTCGTGCTGGCCGCCGTCGGCGTGTACGGCGTGCTCGCCTACGCCGTCGCCCAGCGCACCCGCGAGATCGGCGTGCGCGTCGCGCTCGGCGCGCGCCCGCGCGAGGTCGTGCGGCTCGTCGTGCGCCAGGGGATGACGGTCGTCGCCGTCGGCCTCGCCGCGGGCCTCGCCGGAGCGCTCGTACTCGGCAAGGCGCTCCAGGGCATCGTCTTCGGCGTCAGCGTGCGCGACCCGCTCGTGCTCGGCGCCGGCGCCGCGACGCTGGCGGCCGCCGCACTCGCGGCGACCCTGCTCCCCGCCCGCCGCGCGGCGCGCGTGGACCCGATGGAGGCGCTGCGGGCGGAGTAACAGCCCTCGGCCCTCGGCCCTCGGCCGCTGGTCCGCGGCGGGAGCCCGTCGGCCTTGTACGCCCCGCGCGCCGCACGGAGCTCCGAAAGCAGGCCGAGGGCCGAGGGCGGCAGTATCATTCCTCATGCGCCTACCGACGCTGGCTCTCCTTCTCGCCGCCGCCTGCACGCGCGGCGACTCCTCCCGCGCCGCGGACACGGCTGGCGCGCGCGACACCTCCGCCGCCGCGTCCGCGGGGGCGCCCGCACCCGACACGGTGGCGTCGCCATGGGCGGTGAGCGAGGCCGGGGCGGGGCCGATCCGCGCCGGCATGACGTCGGCGGAGGCGCGCGCGGCCACCGGTGGCGCGCTCGCGCTCCCCGTCTCGCTGGACGCGACGTGCGACTTCGCGCGCGTCGCGGGCGCGCCCGGCGGGCTGCGCATCATGATGGCCGGCGGGCGCGTCGCGCGCGTCGACGTGGACTCGGCCACCGTCCCCACGACGCGCGGCGCGCGCGTGGGCGACACGGAGGCGCGCGTGCGCGAGCTCTACGGCAGCGCGCTGCGCGAGGAGCCGCACAAGTACGTCGAGGGGGGCCGGTACCTCATCGTGCGGGGCGCCGACACCACGCGCGCGATCGTCTTCGAGACGGACGGCCGCGTCGTCAGGCACCTGCGCGCGGGGCGGACGCCGGAGGTGATGTGGGTGGAGGGGTGCGCGTGAAGTGCTGCTGGGCTGACGGCTGACCGCGGCTCATCGCCGGGAGCCCGAACGCAGACCCCTCCGAGACGGCACGATGCGTCCCGGCGGGGT
>JBJMNJ010000462.1:0-7077 GCA_045804325.1 Gemmatimonadaceae bacterium | reverse complement strand
CACATTCATACATGATGCCGTCGGTGATGATGCCTTTCTCGACGGCGTTGGCGATCGATCCCGCGGCGCGCACCATGTTGATCGCTCGCATGTGCAGCCCGTGGCCGCCCTGCGTGATCTCGCCGGTGTTCGTCATCCCGAGCGTCGTGCCGAAGATCGATGCCTCGATGTCGTGCACGGCGACGGCATTCCCCGCGAGCAGCGCGCCGACGAAGCCGTTCTGGATGAACCACGTCATGTCCGCGCGCGCCCGGGAGTGCACGAGCGCCGGGCCGGTCACCCACACCGGGTAGCCGCCGCGCGCGCGCTCGTCCACGAGCAGCCGCGCCATGAGCGCGTAGTCGATCGGCTTCTCGCGCGAGACCTCGCTCGACATGAACTTGAACTCGCCGTCGGTCGCGTCGCCGAGGAACGCGGAGGCATGGACGTAGATCCCCTCGCTCCCGTCCTCCTTGTAGCCGACGGCGACGCGGTCGCCCTTCTGCACGCGGCGCATCTCGCGGACCCAGAGCTCGCCCGCGCCGTCCAGCACGAGCGACGCGTCCATGCGCGGCTCGCGCGGCATGCGCCAGCGCCCGTCGATGCGGACGTAGGTGGGCAGGTTCGTCGTCGAGAAGAAGCCCTCGGGCAGCACGCCGTCGGCGGGCGCGGGGACGAAGGTCGCGTCGGGGGCCTGGGCGAAGCGCGCGGCGCGGAAGTCGGGGTGGGCGAAGGTCGTCACGGGAGGAAAGATGGCCTGGACGCCTACAGCAGCGCCACCGGGTCCCGGTCGAGAATCACGCGGAGCTGGGCCGTCTTGGGGATGTCGAACCGCTCGAGAAAGTAGCGCCCCACCCGCGTGAGCTCGCCGGGGTGCTCCGCCTTGAGCAGCACGTGCCACCGCCAGCGGTTCTTGATGCGCTCGATGGGGCACGGCGCGGGCCCGATGAGCGTGATGCCGGACTCCGGGCGCCCCGCGAGGAGCCTCCGCAGCCAGTCCGCCCCCGCCTCGGCGAGCCGCGCCGTGGCCCCCTCCACCGCGCCGCTGAAGATGACGTTCGCGAGCCGCACCGTCGGCGGGTACGCGGGCCGCTCGCGCCCCTCGATCTCCTCGCGCACGAACGCGTGGTAGTCGTGCGCGACCGCGCAGCGCACTGCGTGATGCGTCGGCACCCGCGTCTGGATCAGGACGCGCCCGCCCTTCGGCCCGCGCCCGGCCCGCCCCGCCACCTGGCTCAGGAGCTGGAAGCAGCGCTCCGAGGCGCGGAAGTCCGGGAGGTTGATGCCGACGTCGGCGTCGATCACGCCCACGAGCGTCACGTTGGGGAAGTCGAGCCCCTTCGCGATCATCTGGGTGCCGAGCAGCACGTCCACCTCGCCGCGCCCGACGCGGTCGAGGATCTCGGCGTGCGCCCACTTCCCGCTCGTCGTGTCCACGTCCATGCGGGCGATCCGCGCGCGCGGGAAGCGCTCGGCCAGGAGGCGCTCGACCTGCTGGGTGCCGAGCCCGCGCTGGCGCATGGTCTCGCCGCCGCAGCGCGCGCATTGCGGCCGCGGCGCCTCCTTGTGCAGGCAGTAGTGGCAGACGAGGCGCTCGGGCGTGCGGTGGAAGGTGAGCGTGATGCTGCAGTTCGGGCACGTCGCCACGTCGCCGCAGTCGCCGCACTGCACGAAGCTCGCGTAGCCGCGCCGGTTGAGCAGGAGGATGCTCTGCTCGCCGCGCACCAGGCGGTCGGCGAGCGCGGCGTCGAGCGGCGCGCTGATCGTCGCGCGGTACGCCGGCGGCGCGGGCGACGCGAGGAGCGTGGCGGCGGTCATCCGCGCGAGGTCCTGCTGACGGTCCTCGGCGTCCGACGCCGTAGATTGGCCACCGGGGGGGGGCCCCCCGGGCGCGCCGTTCGCCCCGCCCGCCGGCGCCCGGCGGGGCCGCCCGCCCTCGAACGGCGCGCGGATGGCGCCCTGCAGCGCCCACCCCTGCCCGCCCGCGGGCGCCGCGTACTCGCCGCCGGCTCGCGCGGCCGGGGCGCCGTGGCGACTCGCGAGCAGCGCGCGCGCCGCCTCCGGCGACACCCGCGCCACCCCCTCGATCCCGGCGCCGGGACCGCCCCCCTCGCCGCCGCGCCGGAGGTCCACGACGGCGACCTCCGGGAGCCGGCCGCCGCCCACGCGCTCGGGCAGCTCGAGCAGCCGGTACTTCCCCGCCTGCGCGTTCACCCAGCTCTCGAGGCTCGGCGTCGCGCTCCCGAGCACCACCACCGCGCCCTCCTGCCGCGCGCGCACGATCGCCGTCTCGCGCGCGTGGTACCGCGGCGTCTCCCCCTGCTTGTAGCTGGACTCGTGCTCCTCGTCCACGATGATCGCGCCGAGGTTCTGCACCGGGGCGAAGATGGCCGAGCGCGCGCCGACGGCGATCGTCTTCTCGCCGCGCTTGAGCGCGAGCCACGCGTCGTAGCGCTCCCCGTCGCTCAGCGCGGAGTGGAGCACGGCGATCCGGTCGCCGAACGCGGCGCGGAAGCGGTCGACGGTCTGCGGCGTCAGCGCGATCTCCGGCACGAGCACGATGGCGGACTCGCCGCGCCCCTCGACGACCTCGCGGATGATCTCGATGTAGACGAGCGTCTTGCCGCTGCCCGTGACGCCGTGCAGCAGGAACGTCTCGCCCGGCCCGGCCTCGCGCACCGCCTCGATCGCGGCGCGCTGCGGCTCCGTGGGCCGCACGGCCTTGTGCGCGGACGTCGCGCGCGCGGCGAACGGGTCGCGCGCCACGACCTCGTCGTCCACGACGACGAGCCCGCGCGCGACGAGCCCCTTGAGCACCGACGGCGAGAACGGCATCGCCTCCTGGAGCGTCTCCACCGTGGCGCGGCCGCCGAGCGACTCGACGAGCTCGTAGAGCGCGCGCTGCTGCGGCGCGCGGCCGAAGATGCGCTCGCGGTGCAGCAGCGACTCGACGTGCCGGCGGAGCGACACCACGCGCTGCGTCTTCTGCGACGGCGTCGGCGCGGCGGCGCCGGTGAGCGCGGCCGGCAGCGCGCAGCGCAGCGCGACGCCCATCGGCACGACGTAGTAGTCGGCGACCCACCGGCAGAGCGCGAGCAGCTCCGGGCTCAGCGCCGGCTCGGCGTCCGGCGCCTCGAGCACCGCCTTGGCGGCCCCCTTGAGCCCCGCGCCGTCGGAGGCGCCGAGGCAGATGCCGATCTCGCGCTTGTTCCGGAAGGGCACGACGACGCGCGAGCCGACCTCCACCGGGTTCGCGAGCCCCTCCGCCACGGCGTACGTGAAGGTCTGAAACAGCGGCAGGGGGAGGGCGACCTCGACGAGTCGCTGCGCGGCGGGCATGGGCCCAATGTAGGACCGAGGTCCGACACCCGGCAGGCTTGAAAAACGCTGGCGGACGAGGGTGGCTCAGGAGCGACCGGCCGCGGTCGGCCGTGCGCCGTCAGCGGCGCTCGCCGCAGATGGCTTCAGGCCCGCCTTACCGCCCCGATGCCCGGTCGGTCGGGGACCCTGATCTCCCCGCCCTCGATCGTCGCCCCCTCGAACGGGTCCTCGGCCAGCAGCGCCGCGCCGTCCAGGTCCGCGTAGTCCAGCAGCGGCGCGAGGTGCGCGGCGGTCGTGATGCCGAGGCTCGTCTCCACCATGCAGCCGGCCATCACGAGCATCCCGTGCGCGCGCGCGGCGTGCACGATCGCGAGCGCCTCGCGCAGCCCGCCGCACTTCGCGAGCTTCAGGTTCACGCCGTCCACCGCGCCCGCGAGGCGCGCGACGTCCGAGGCCACGAGGCACGACTCGTCGGCGATCACCGGGAGCGGCGCGCGCTCGCGCACGAAGCGCAGCCCGGCGAGATCGTGCGCCGCCACCGGCTGCTCGAGGAATTCGACGCCGAGGTCGGCGAGCACGTCCGCCATGCGCAGCGCCTCCTTCGGCGCCCACGCCGCGTTCGCATCGACGCGGAGCGTCTTCTCCGGCGCCGCCTCGCGGACCGCGCGGATGATCCGCTCGTCGCGGTCCGGCGTGCCGAGCTTCACCTTCAGCACGGGATACGCCGCCGCGTCGGTCACGCGCTGGCGCAGCGCCTCGTCCGACCCGGCGATGGCGATCGTGAAGCTCGAGCGCGGCATGCGCGCGGTGTCGAGGCCCCAGAGCCGGTAGAGCGGCACGCCGAGCCGCCGCGCGACGAGGTCGTGCGCCGCGGCGCTCACCGCCGAGCGCGCGGCGTAGTTGAAGCGCAGTGCGCGACCCATCTCGGCCTCGAGCGCCTCGAGCGCCCACGGGTCCGCCGTCGCGATCACGGGGCGCAGCAGCTCGAGCGCCGCCACCACGGTATCGGCGTTCTCCCCGTAGAACTTGTTCCCCGCCGCCTCGCCCCACCCCTCGTCGCCGCCGTCGGTCAGGCGGACGAGGACGTTCCGGCGGTCCGGGTCGACGCCCCGCGCGATGACGAACGCGTGGCGCGTCCGGAGCGGGACGACCTCGTACGCGAGCTCCACGGCCGGCGGTCAGCCGCCGCCGCCCGACGACGACAGTCGGGCCGTCGCCGCCGCGCGCACGAGCTCCGAGGCGCCCGGGCCGAGCTCGTGGAGGTAGCCGATGAGCGCGTCGGCGAGCTCGTCACCGCGCTGGTAGCGCGCCGCCGCGTCCTTCTGCAGGCAGCGCATCACGATGGCGTTCATCGTGGACGGCGTGCGCGAGTCCACCACCTCCGGCGGCGCGGGGTTCTCGTGCACGTGCTTGTAGCCGATGGAGTACGAGTCCGCCCCGTCGAACGGCGGGAAGCCGACCAGCATCTCGTAGAGCATCACGCCGACGGCGTAGAGGTCGCTGCGCCCGTCGAGCATCTTGCCCATGGCCTGCTCGGGGGACATGTAGTGCGGCGTCCCCATCGCGCGCCCGCTGCTCGTCAGGCGCCCGTGGTAGCGCGCCGTGGCGATCCCGAAGTCGGTGAGCAGCGCGTGCCCGTCCTCGTCGAACAGCACGTTGTCGGGCTTCACGTCGCGGTGCACCACGCCCTTGCGATGCGCGTAGTCCAGCGCCGTGGCCACCTGCGCGCAGGCCGCGGCCGCGCGCGCCGCCGGAATGGTCTGCTCGCGGCCGAGCTGGTCGGCCAGCGAGCCCCCGGAGAGGTACGGCATCACCAGGTAGACCGTCTGGCCGGCCTCGCCGTAGTCGAGGATCCCGCAGACATGCGGGTGCTGCAGCCGGCTCGACGCCTCCGCCTCGCGGCGGAAGCGCTCGCGCATCTCCGGGTCCCGCGCGAGGTGCGCGTACAGCACCTTGATGACGAGCGGCCGGCCGAGCAGCGCGTGCTCGGCCAGGTACACGTGCGCCATCCCGCCGCTCCCGAGCCGGCGCCGCACGACGAAGCGGTTGCCGGTCACGCGGCGGAGGGTCGTCAGCTCCTCGTCGGGCGGCTCCGACGAGGTCGTGGCGACGTTGGGCATCGCGACGCCGCACCGCTGGCACGACGCGGCGGCCGCCCGGTTCCAGGTCCCGCACTCTGGGCAGAACACGTCAGCTCCCGAACTGCATGCGGACGAAGTCGTAGGGGGGCCACGGCCCCGTGAGGTCGTACTGGAGGTCCGGCGTCCGCCGGCCCTCCTCCGCGACCACGTCGGCGAACACCTGCCAGCGCTCGCGGTCCACGAGGAAGCTCGCCGCCACGGTCATCGGCGCGCCGCCGTCCTCGCCGGCCTGCCGCGACGACACCGACGCGGCGGCGTGGCGCCGCAGCACGCGGAAGCTGCCGGCGGCGATCGTCTCGAGGTCGGTCGCCATCTCGACGGTGTGCGTCGCCGGGCGCCCGCCCCCGTCGTCCACGCGCTCGCGCACGTAGACGCGCGCCCCGGCCCGCCCCTCCACGAAGCCGAGCGCGTCGCTCAACGTCACGTAGTGGATCTCGAGCCACCGCGTCAGCGCGTCCGTCGTGCGGAAGACGACGCCCGGCGGCGCCGGGAGGATGCTCTGCTGCGCGAAGACCGCCTCCACGACGCGCACGTGCTCCTCGACGTTCGGCGCCCCGACCGTCGGGCGCGCGACCGGCGTCTCGCCGACGACCGCCGCCAGGTCGCGGAAGTGCACGAGCGACGCGCCGGGCCCCGGCGCGCGGCCGTCGTGCGCGTCGTAGGGCGAGACGCCGAACAGCTTCAGGGGGCTCACGCGCCGGCCCTCACAGGATCTTCAGCAGCTTGAGAATCCCGACGAAGAAGGCGCCGAGCGCGATCTGCACGACGAGCATGATCCAGAAGCCGTTCGCGTGCTGGGCGAGCGGGATCTCGCTGAAGTTCATCCCCCACATGCCGCTCACGACGACGAACGGGAGGCTCATCGTCCCGACGAGCGCGAGCGTCTTCGAGGTCGCGCCGAGGCGGTTGGAGACCTGCGAGAGGTAGCTGTCGAGCACGCTCGAGAGGAGCTCGCGGTAGGTGTCGAGCGAGTCGTTGATGCGCAGCACGTGGTCGTACACGTCCCGAAAGTACACCTGCGTCTCGGGCGCGAGCAGGGGCGTCGGGCGGTTCGTCAGCACGTTGAACACCTCGCGCTGCGGCGCGAGGTAGCGCCGCAGGGCGAGCACCAGCCGCTTCACGGTGAAGATCTCGCGCAGCGCGCTGTGGTCGAAGCCGACGAAGACGCGCTCCTCGAGGTCGTCGAGGAACTCGTCGATCTGGTCGAGGATCGGGAAGAACGCGTCCACCGACGCGTCGGCGATCGCGTGCATCAGCCGCTCCACGCCGCGCCCGAGGAAGTCCGGCGACCGCGCGAGCCGCTCCTCCATCGCGGCCACCGCGGGCGACTGCTCGCCGTGCACCGTGACGAGGAAGCTCTTCCCGAGGAAGAAGGAGAGCGTGGACGTCTCGAGGTCGTACGGGTCGTCCGGCGTCTCCTCGCAGAACGCCACCACGCGGATCACGACGAAGAGGTAGCCCGGGTACTCCTCGATCTTCACGCGGCTGTTCGGGCTGAGCGTGTCCTCGATCGCGAGCGGGTGGAAGTGGAAGACCTTCTCCAGCATCGCGAGCTGCGGCCGGCTCGTCGTGTCCACCTCCACCCAGAGCGCGCCCTCGCCGCTCGCGACCACGTCCGCGATCTCGCGCGGCGCGA
>JBJMNJ010000461.1:0-6357 GCA_045804325.1 Gemmatimonadaceae bacterium | reverse complement strand
CGGCACCCGGGCGCCGTCGTCACTTCGGGAGGTAGGACTGTCGGTCTCTTGCCGCGCGCGTCGACGCCGCGGCGGGCCGCACCGAGCCGCACCGAGCCGCACATGCAATCACCGCCAATGACGTCCGACGCCCTCGCCGCGGTCCTCGGCGTGGCCACGAATGGGTCGCTCTTCCCGGGCGACACGCTGTACGTCTCCCCGGGGCTGTACGCCCGCCTCACGACGCAGCAGCGCGCGTGGCTCTGGGCCTTCGCGCTCGAGCGCCGCGCGCACCTGGTCACCGACCTCGCGGTCGGCCCGCCGATCACCGTGCGCCGCGCGGCGCAGGATGCCGCCGTGCTGCAGACGACGGCGGAGGGGCGATGACGCAGATTTCCTCCCTCGAGGACCTGGGGCGCGCCGTCGCCCTCGGGCGCGTCGGCGCCCGGGACCAAGTGTACGTCCCCGCCGAGCTCCCGGGGCGCTTGGGCGAGGAGGCGTGGGCCCGCATCCAGGAGGCGCTCCGCCGGGTCGGGGCGGGCGTCCACGCGCTGCCCGACCTGGCCAGCATCTACGTCGTCAGCTTCGAGGAGCTGTGCTCGGGCGCCTTCCCCCCAGTCTTCCCGCGCGCCGAGTAGGCGCGAGGGCACGCCGGCGGGCGCCGTGCGGTCGCGCACGGAGTGACGATCGCGCCCGGGCCGTGTCATTGTAGCGTGTTGATCCTCCACTCGATCGCCGCCCTCGAGGAGTTGATCTCGCAGGGGCGCGTCGGGCACGGCCACTGGGTCGTCGTGCCGAGCGCGCTCGCCGCGAGCCTCACTACACGGGCGCGCCGTCTGCTCGCCGCGCGGTTGCGCGACTGCGGAGCCGCGTGCGTCATCTCGCGCCTCGGCGTCGCGATCGTCATCCTCCGCCACGGGGAGTACGCCGACGGACTCGTCGAGGAGGGCCAGGCGGAGCCGCTGTAGCAGGGTCGCGCCTCGAGCGCCGAGCGGCGGCATCGCACTTGCACGCCCCGCGGCGCGCCCGTCCAGCCGGGCGTGGTCGCGGCGCAGGTTGCAGGACGCGGCCATAGCAGGACGCGGGTTGCCTCCCCGCGCGTAGTGGGCGCCCGCCGGTCCGCATCCGGCGCGGCGCCTTCGCGTTTTCCCGCCGCCGCGCGGACTATGGGGCACGTGGCCTGCGCCCGCCCCCGGCGGTGATCTGCTTCGCCTCCCTGCACGAGCTCCGCCGCGGCATCGCCGCCGGGCGCCTCCGGTCCACGGACCACGTGTTCGTCGGCGCCGACGAGCTGCGCGGCGCGAACGGCGACCTGCGGCGCGACCTCGAGCGCGAGCTCCGGGACGTCGGCGCCCGGCTGCACCTGCTGCCGCTGGCCCCTCGGATCTGCGTCGTGTCCGCGGAGGAGATGGACGAGGGCGTGCGCCCCTCCGGCGACTGACCGCCGGCGGACTGGCCGCCCGGCCAGGCGCCCGACCAGTACTCCCCCGACCGCGGGTCCGGCGCGGCACCCGGTGTGCGCTGGGTCACACGCCCCGGCGGTATCACCAGGCGCGGCGAGGCGATGCGGACGATCGGCAACGAGCTGTCGAGGCGGATCCCGGAGGTCATGGGCGAGGCGGCATCCCTCGCCGGCGAGTGCGCGACGGCCCAGCGCCTGCGCGCCGGGGTCGACGAGCTGGCGGCGACGTTCGCCGCGCTCCTGCGCTGGGCGTTCGGCGACCCGGACGACGCGGAGGGCCGCCGCGCGGCCGCCGCCGGGGCCGTCGCCGCCGCCGTGGCGCACGGCCGGGCGGGGCGCCCGGCGGGCCTCGACGAGGACGCCGTGCTCCACGAGTACGACCTGCTCCGGCGGGCCGCGCTCCGCGTGGTGCTGCGCCTCGGCGAGCGGGACGTGCCGCGGGTCTACGAGGTGATGGCCCGGCTCGACGACGCGATCTCCGTGGCCACGCGGGCGGCGCTACTCGGCTACTACGCGCCCGAGTTCGAGGCGCGCGGCGATTGGTCGCACCGGCTGCACGCGCTCTGCGCGGAGGCGGAGCCGGCCGGCCACTGGGGCCGGCGCAACGCCTGAGATCCGGGAGGAGCGCCGCGCGTGGAACCCACCAAGGAACCCACCAAGGAGCCCAGCAAGGAACCCACCGTGGAACCCACCGTCCGCCGGTTCACGGACGCCGACGGCCTGCACTGGCGCGTCCGCCGCTTCGAGCAGACACTCGGGGAGTCCTACGGCGCCGTCTCCGGCTCGTGGCCGGTGGCGGGCTCGCTGGCGCGCGACTGGCTGACGTTCGCCTGCTTCGAGACGGGCTGGCTCCGCCGCCTCACGCCCGTGCCGGACGATTGGGAGACGTGCGGCGAGGCCGAGCTCCGCCGCTACCACGCCGCCGCCCGCCACGTCCGGCAGCTCCCGAAGAGCGGGCCGCTGCCGTAGGCCGCGGGCGCTCACGGCAGCCGCGCGCGCTCGGCGCGTACGCGTCGCCGGATCCGGCGGCCGGTAGGGCGGGGCGGCCCACTCGCCGCGTCGCGCGCCGGGGCGCAGTCTTCCCACATGCACATCCTCGGGACGCCGATCGACGCGATCACCTGGGAGTTCCTTGAGCAGCTCCGCGCCGATCGGGTGCAGGAGTCGCCCACGCACGACTACAAGCGCCACCCGCCGCCGGCGGCGAGTCCGAGGGCGAAGGCGAAGTTCCTCCAGTCGGCGGTCGCGTTCGCGAACACCCAGGGCGGCGTCTTCGTCTTCGGCTTCGACGCGCCGGAGGAGGGCGAGTGGACGATCCCGGGCGTCTCGGGACTCCGCGACGACAGCGACATCGCGCGCCTGCAGTTGCTGCTGCGCTCGGGCCTCGAGCCGCCGCTCTTGGGCGCCCGGTCGCGCGTCCTCGATCGGCCGGGCGAGCCGCCCGTGCTGCTGCTCGGCGTCCCGCGGAGCCCCGCTGCGCCGCATCGTGTGGCGCTCCAAGCGAAGCAGAACGATGGCGACGACGGCGGTGGGGCAGGCTTCTACCTCCGAGGCGAGCGAGGGAATCACCCGATGACCGTACCCGAGCTCCGTGCTGCATTCGAGCAGTTCGACCGCTGGATTGCCGAGGCGGACGCGTTCCGCGACGAACGCATTCGGCACATGCTGAGCGGCGATCGCGGGCCCCTCACGCCGCCTGGCTCGGTGCGGCCGGAGGGCGCGGTATACCTACACCTGTTGCCGCTCGGGCGGGTCCGGCGGCGCGTGGAGCTGCCGAGCCACGAGCGGTGGACAGAGGAGCTGCCTGCGGCCGCGAACCGGCTGACCACCCGGCGGCCGACCGCGGCCGGCCTGCTCGCGTACACGACGCCCGAGCCCCGCCGGCATCTGCTCTTTCTGCGCAACGGCGGAATCGAGGCGGCCGCCCAGCTCGCCGCATTCCGCGTGACCTACTCCGAGCAAGTGGCGCGCGGCGACCACCTCGAGCGCCACTTGGTCGAGGCACTCACCGGCGGACTGACCTGGGCCGCGCAGCGGGAAGTCTCCGCGCCCTTCAGCGTGTACCTAACGCTCTGCCACTGCAGCGGCGTCACGCTACACTCTGGCGGTCACGGAGTCCCGGACGCAGGCGCGGCGCTTGACGCAGGTATAGTTCAGCTGCTGCCCCTCACGATCGAGAGCGACCCGCGGCCTGACCAGGCGAGCGTCGCCGCCGCGATCCGGCCACTCCTCGACGAGCTGTGGCAGGCAGCATCGTGGCGACGGAGTCCGAATTTCGACGCGCACGGACGTTGGACTCTGGCCGACGACTACACGGCCGAGGGCGCGTGAGCAGCTCCCCTGGCGCGCCGAGGTGAGTCCAGAGTGTGTCCGCGGCGCCGGCGAGGGCCGGGGAAAACGCCCCACGGACCGGTTATCCGAGGGGCGTTGGGCCGAGATCCGGGGGCCCTAACCGGAGTGGGGGAGTGGTCAGACGTTGAACCGGAACAGCATCACGTCGCCGTCCTTCACGACGTACTCCTTCCCCTCGCTCCGCACCGAGCCCTTCTCGCGCGCCCCCTTCCACCCGCCGAGCGAGAGGAACTCGTCGTAGCCGACGGTCTCCGCGCGGATGAACCCGCGCTCGAAGTCCGTGTGGATCACGCCCGCCGCCTGCGGCGCCGTGTCGCCGCGGTGGATGGTCCACGCGCGGACCTCCTTCTCGCCCGCGGTGAAGTACGTCTGGAGGCCGAGGAGCTCGAACCCGGCGCGGATGAGGCGGTCGAGCCCCGCGCTCTCCAGCCCGAGCGACGCGAGGAAGTCGGCGCGGTCCTCGGGCGGGAGCTCCGCGAGCTCCGCCTCGATCTTCGCCGAGAACGGCACCACCTGCGCGTGCTCGCCGCTGTCGGCGATCGCCTTGCGCAGCGCCTTGATGTGCGGCCCCTCGTCGCCGTGCAGCTCCGTGTCGCTCACGTTCGCCGCGTACAGCACCGGCTTGCCGGTGAGGAGGCTGAGCGGCGTCAGCGCCGCCCGCTGCTCCGGCGTGAGCTTCGCCTCCCACAGCCCCTTGCCCTCGGAGAGGAACCTGTGCGCGTACTCGAGCGCCGGGAGCTCGGCGAGCGCCTCCTTATCCTGCGCCTTGGCCGCGCGGCGCACGCGCTCGAGGCGCTTCTCGACGGTCTGGAGGTCGGCGAGCGCGAGCTCGAACTCGATGACCTCGCGGTCGCGCACCGGGTCCACCGCGCCCATGACGTGGAGCACGTCGTCGTCCTCGAAGCAGCGCACGACGTGGACGACGGCGTCCGTCTCGCGGATGTTCGCGAGGAACTGGTTGCCGAGCCCCTCGCCCTGCGACGCGCCCTTCACGAGCCCGGCGATGTCCACGAACTCCACCGCCGCGGGCACCGTGCGCTCCGGCTTCACGATGTCCGCGAGCTTGTCGAGCCGCGGGTCGGGCACGTTCACGCGGCCGATGTTCGGGTCCTTCGTCGCGAACGGGTAGTTCGCGGCGAGCACGCCCGCGGAGGTGAGCGCGTTGAAGAGCGTCGACTTGCCGACGTTGGGGAGGCCGACGATGCCGAGACGAAGCATGGTGTTCCGGTTCTACCTGTTGTGTACGTTCATGGCGCGGTCGATCCCGTCGCGCACCCACGTGTCCACCGCGTCGCCCAGGGCGGGAAAGAGCTCGCGCACGGCCTCGCGCTCCGCCTTGCCCGCGACGCCGAGCACGAACTCCGCCGGGTCCTCGCCCATGCGGCGACGGTCCTCGGGCGCGATGCCGATGCGCAGCCGCGCGTACTCCTGCGTGCCGAGCTGCTGCTCGACGCTCTTGAGGCCGTTGTGCCCGCCCGCGCTGCCCTTCGCGCGCAGGCGAAAGGTGCCGAGCGGGATCGCGAAGTCGTCGACGACGACCAGCAGGTCCGTCCGCGCCGACCACGTCGGGCGCCGCGCGTACTGCACGAGCGCGCCGCCCGAGAGGTTCATGTAGCTCTGCGGCTTCACGAGCCGCACGCGGTGCGACCCCACGCGACCGTCCGCCACCTTGGCCTGGCCGTCCTTCTTCCAGGCGTCGAAATGCCAAACGTCGGCCAGGTGGTCGACCACCCACCAGCCGACGTTGTGGCGCGTCCACTCGTACTCGCGCCCGGGGTTGCCGAGCCCGACGACGACCTTCACGGGTTCGCTCGGATCGAGGGCTGGCGCCGCGGGCGCGGCGCCGCCGCCGAGCAGACCGCTCAGCAGACGGCGCAGCGCGTCGAGCACCGGCGTGAGGCTTACTTCTCCTCCTCCTCGTCCTTCGTCTTGCGGATGAGCTCGGGCTCCGCCGGCTCCTCCGCGATCACCTCGACGCCGGCGGCCGGGGTCAGCTCGGTCGCCTTCGGCGCCGCGACGATCGCGACCGTCGCGCCCTCGTCCGCGAGGACCGTGACGCCCGCGGGCAGCACGATGTCGCTGACGTGCACCGAGTGGCCGATCGTGACGTTCGAGACGTCCACGTCGATGTGGTCGGGCATGTTCGCCGGATCCACCTCGATCGAGAGCTCGCTCATGACCTGCTCGAGGATGCCGCCGCCGACGCGCACGCCCTCGGGCGTGCCGACGAGGCGGAGCGGGACGTCCACGGTGACCTTCTCGCCGGCCACGAGCTCCTGGAAGTCCACGTGCACGACGTTGCGCTTGATCGGGTTGCGCTGGATCTCGCGGATCAGCGTCTTCGCGGTCGTGCCGCCGAGCGCGAGCTCGATGACGGTGCTGCCGGCGCTGATGCGGTCGAGCAGGCGCTCCAGCTCGCGGGCGTTCACCGAGAGCGACAGGGGCTGGCGGCTGTGGCCGTAGATGACGGCGGGAACCATCCCCTCGCGGCGGAGCGCGCGGGCGGCGCCCTTGCCGTTGGCGGTGCGGGGGGAGGCGGTCAGTGAAGCGGAAGCCATGAGAGT
>JBJMNJ010000460.1:0-3345 GCA_045804325.1 Gemmatimonadaceae bacterium | reverse complement strand
GAGGCCGAGGCGATCGTCCGCGCCGTCGAGCGCCGGTGCAAGGGCCGGCGCGTCGAGACCGAGGCGGGCCCGGAGTGGCGCGGCTGCGGCGCGGACTTCAACGCCGAGATCCTCGCGCGCCCGCTCGACGGCGCGGTGCGCACGGTCACGTGCCCGAACTGCGGCCAGGTGATCGAGTACCGCGCGCCGCGGTTCGCGCTCTCGGACGAGGGCTGAGCCGTGGCGACCTACACCACGCGGCAGATGCTCGAGCGGGCGCGCGCGATCTTCGCGGCGCGCCAGGGCGACGCGCGCCTCACGGCGCAGCAGCAGACCGCGTGCGGCACCGCCGTCACGTGGTGCGACCGCCAGCTCGGCAACCTGCGAGCCGACGGGACGCTGGCGGTCAACCGCCGGCAGCAGGCGTACGACGACCTGAAGGCGGCCGAGGGGGAGCTCAACGCGGCGATGCTCGCGCACCCGGAGATCGCCGCGCCGGACTTCTACGACGCGATCGACCTGGCGCAGGCGCTCGCGAGCTGCCTCCTCGAGGGCCGGCCCAGCGAGAGCCTCGTGCTGTCCGACGGGCTGTAACCGCAGTCACTGCCGCTGACGGCGCCGGGGGCGCACCATGGCGATCACGGTCACGCACCTCGCCTCGGCGTTCAACGCGACGAACACCGACCCGTACACCACGGCGTCGGTCTCGCCGGGCGCGAACCGGCTCATCCTCGTCGGCGTCAAAACACGCGCGACCGCGCTGCCGACCATCGTCTCGGTGACCGGCAACGGCATCACGTACGCCCTCGTCGCCGAGATCACCTACCAGACCGTGGCCGGGCCGCTGGAGCGCCTGGCGATCTACCGCGGGATGAGCGCCAGCCCCTCGGCCGGGGCCATCACGATCGACCTCGCCGCCACCGGATCGCACGCCGCGCATTTCGTCATCGAGCTGGACGGCGTCGACACCTCGGGCACGAACGGCTCGGGCGCGATCGCGCGGAGCGGGACGAACCGCGCGGACAACGTCGCGAGCCTCACCGTCACGGTGACCGGCGGCGTGACGGCGGGCGACGCGCTGGTCGCGTTCTTCGGCTCCTCGAACGTCACCGAGGCGCAGACGCCCGACACGGGCTACACGGAGCCCTCCGCCGAGGTGCTGGGCACCGGCACGGCGAGCGATTCGGGCGCGTTGCATTGCTTCTACCACCTCTCGCCGCCGGACAACACGGTGCAGGCGTCCTCCGCGAGCGCGACGGCGGAGCGCGGCGGCGTGGTGCTCGAGATCAAGCCGGCCGCGAGCACCACGCCCGTCTCGCAGACCGGCGTCGCCGGCGTCGAGCAGACGGCGCCCGCGTCGCAGTCCGGCGCCGGCGGCGTGGAGGCGACCGCCGTCCTCGCGACGTCGGACGTCGCCGACGTCGAGGCGCTGGCGGCCGTCGCCGGCTCGCTCGCCGCGGCCGCGGAGTGGGTCGCCACCGCGGGCGCGTCCGGCGCCGCGGCGGTGGAGCTCCTGGCCGACGTCGCGCGCGCACTCGCGGCGGCCGTCGAGAACGAGGGGTCCGCCGCCACCGCCGTCAGCCAGGCGCTCGCGGCGGCCGTGGAGGTGCTGGCCGGGGCCGCGGCGAGCGCGTCGCCGGCGACGGAGCAGACGGCGGGCGCGTCCACGAGCGGCGCGGCCGCCGTGGAGCAGGTCGCGCCGCTGTCCGCGTCCTCGCCGAGCGCGACCGAGGCCACCGCGTCGCTCGCGGTCGCGCGCGTGGCCGGCGTGGAGCTCGCGGCCGCGCTCTCGCGCGCGCTCGCGGCGGCCGCGGAGCTGTCGGCCGCGGTGCGCGCGGACGGCACCGCCGGCGTCGAGAACCAGGGCGCGCTCGCCGTCGTGCAGACGCAGGCCGTCGCCGGCGAGGTGATCGCCGCGCTCGCGCGCCTCGAGGCGGCGGGCGCCGAAGCGCTGTCGCCGGTCGTGACGTCCCGCACCTCGGCGGCCGAGGCGCTCGCCGGCGTCGCGCGCACGCAGGCGAGCGCGGCGGAGCAGCTCGCGGCCGTCGCGCTCGCGCTGGCCGCGGCCGTCGAGGTCTGGAGCGACGCGACGCCCGCCGTCGCGGACTACCTGATCGGCGTGCTCGAGCTCGTGGCGGACCTCGCCGGGCGCCTCGCGCTCGCCCCGGACGCCGCGGGCGACTTCGCGATCGCCGCCGACCTCGCGGGCCGCCTAACGCTGGACGTCGACGCCGCGGGCGACCCCGAACTCACGCACGACCTCACCGGCGGGCTCGAACTCCGCCCCGACGAATAGGAGAGATCCCATGAGCGACGACGCCCTGCTCCACACTTGGCCGCGCGGGAACAGCTTCAAGCTGCGCTGCCCGAAGCTCACCGACCCCGCCGGCGCCGAGGTGACGGACGGCGCGGGCACGTGCACCGTCTACCGGCAGGACGGCGTCACGAAGCTCGCGAGCTTCGACGCGGCCGCGCTCACGAGCGAGGGCAGCCTGTACTACCTGTCGGTGACGCCGGCGATGGCGGACGAGGGCATCGACGGCGAGCTCGTGAAGGTCGTGTTCGTCGTCACGAGCCCGACGAAGGGGACGCTCCGGCGCACGCGGCGCAGTCGGGTGGTGGAGCCCTGACGCGGGCGGGCGGCGAGTGGCCGTGCGAGGACAGAGCTGAACGAGCGAGGGCCCCGCCAGCTGGCGGGGCCCTCGCTCGTCATTTCATCTCATCTTTTGCTCCGTCCGGCGGAGAACCGCCTCGCGGATGCGGTCAGCGTTCTCCTTCGTCACCGGCTCCCGGGTCGTCTTTCCCTCGAATCGGATGGTCGCCGACTCGATAGGGGTCTGCGGGTACTCGAACCCTTTCGGCGTCCCCTCGGCACTGAAGAATACTTGGGTGTCCATGGTCACCTCTCTGGGGGGATGGGAGGGTTGAGCTCGGCGCTAAAGTAGTGCTTACGTTGGACCCACCGGAAGCCCTCGTGGTAACTGACGGCCGCGATGTCCACCGGGCCGTGCACCCCTGGAGGGCCCGGCGTGAATCGGACGAACCCGATGGTGACGTCCGCCAGGTAGCGCACCAAGTCGATCGCGTCTTGGATCGGGAGGCCGGGGTCGATCATCGGCTCCATCGGCACCGACCGCAAGAACTGCTCGGCCGCCGCGTGCGGGATGCCCTGCTTCGCCAGTCCGTCGATTAGCCGCGGGGACCAGCCCTGCGCGAGTCGGATGATCGCCTCGGGCTGTCCGCCGACCTCAATCCCGCTCCCGCCGGGGGCGAAGCGCTGCGTAACTTGGCACTTGCCCGCGGCGTCGATCTGCACGACCCAGAGCTCGGGAAGGCGGACACCAGCCGAGAACCCTCCGACGAGGA
>JBJMNJ010000459.1:0-25715 GCA_045804325.1 Gemmatimonadaceae bacterium | reverse complement strand
GGTGAACTTGTAGCCGGACTCGTTCACGTCGGGAGGCAGCACTTCGATGCCCATCTCGCGCGTTTCGTTGATGAACTTCACCACCGAGTCGGTATCGCCGATCGACGAGGAGAGGATCGCCGCCATGAAATCGGCTGGGTGGTGCGCCTTCAGCCAGGCCGTATGGAGCGAGACCACCGAGTACGCCACCGAGTGCGACTTGTTGAAGCCGTACCGGCCGAACGTCTCGATCTGGCCCGCGAGCTCCTCGATGATCTTCCGGTCGTAGCCCCGCCCGACCGACTTCTCGATGAACTTGCCGAGCTCGATCTTGATCAGCTCCGCGTCCTTCTTGCCGACCGCCTTTCGGAGCACGTCCGCTTCGGCGAGCGAGATGCCCGCCAGCGTCTGCGCGAGACGCATCACCTGCTCCTGGTAGGTGATGACGCCGTACGTGGGCTCGAGGATGGGCTCGAGCTCGGGCAGCGCGTACGACACCGGCTCCTCGCCGCGCTTGCGCCGGATGTAGACGAGGTGCATCCCGCTGTCGAGCGGGCCGGGGCGCATCAGCGCGCTCGTCGCGACGAGGTCGTCGAACGAGTCGCAGCGCATCTGCCGGAGCAGGTCGTCGTCAGCCAGTACGAGATGACCGACCTCGAGAAGGCCGGCATGCTCAAGATGGACTTCCTCGGCCTGACGACCCTCACGGTCGTCACCGACGCGGTGAAGTCCATCAAGTCGCGCACCGGCGTGGACCTCGACCTGGACGCGCTGCCGCTCGACGACGAGGAGACGTACAAGCTCGTGCGGTCGGGCCGCACGGCGGGCATCTTCCAGTTCGAGAGCTCGCTCGCCACCGACGTGCTGCGGCAGATGCGCTGCGACCGCTTCGACGACCTCGTGGCGTCGAACGCCCTGCTCCGCCCCGGCCCGCTCGACAGCGGGATGCACCTCGTCTACATCAAGCGCAAGCGCGGCGAGGAGCCGGTCACCTTCCCGCTCCCCGAGCTCGAGCCGGTGCTCGAGCCCACCTACGGCGTCATCACCTACCAGGAGCAGGTGATGCGCATCGCGCAGATCCTCGCGGGCGTCTCGCTCGCCGAGGCCGACGTGCTGCGCAAGGCCGTGGGCAAGAAGGACGCGGAACTCATCCGCCAGGAGCTCGGCAAGTTCGTCGAGAAGTCGGTGGCGCGCGGCTACGACCGCCGCGTCATCGAGGACCTCGCGGGGCAGATCGAGACGTTCGGCCGCTACGGCTTCAACAAGTCGCACTCGGTCGCCTACTCGATCATCACGTACCACACCGCGTACCTCAAGACGCACTACCCGGCCGACTTCATGGCCGCGCTCCTGTCGAGCTGCATCGGCGACACGGACAGCGTCGTGAAGTACATCAACGAGGCGCGCGAGCTCGGCATCGAGATCCTGCCGCCGGACGTCAACGAGTCGGGCTACAAGTTCACCGTGGTCGGCGACCGGAAGGTGCGCTTCGGCCTCGGCGCCATCCGCAACGTCGGCCGCGGGGCGATCGACAGCATCCTCGGCGCGCGGGCGGAGAAGCCGTTCGCGAGCTTCTTCGACTTCTGCGAGCGCGTGGACCTGCGCGCCTGCAACAAGCGCGTGTTCGAGGCGCTCATCCACGCCGGCGCGCTCGACGGCCTCGGGGGGCACCGCGCGCAGTACGCCGCCGTGCTCGACCAGGCCATCGCCGAGGCGCAGCTCAAGGCGGAGGAGCGCGAGAGCGGCCAGCATTCGCTCTTCGGCGACGTGGGCGGCGGCGCGCAGAAGGCGCACGCGCAGCTCGCGCTCCCGAACGTGGGGCCCATGAGCGACTCCGAGCGGCTCCAGCGCGAGAAGGAGATCCTCGGCTTCTACACGTCGGGGCACCCGCTCGAGCCGTTCCGCATGGAGTGCGAGCTCTTCGCGAGCCACACGGTGGCGCAGCTCGGCCGCTGGAGCGCCGAGCCGATCACGCTCGGCGTGGTCATCACGGCCGTCAAGCGGCAGACGAGCAAGCGCTCCGGCGCCGAGTTCGCCAGGTTGACAGTGGAGGATTTTTCGGGATCTTCCGAGATCCTGGTCTTTCCCGAGACCTGGTCGGCGATCGCCGACCGCGTCCGCACCGACGTGCCCGTGCTGCTCAAGGGCGGGTACTCGCGGCGCGACCAGGACGCGGAGAATCCGACGTTCATCGTGGAATCGGTCACGCGCTTCGAGGAGCTGCGCGGCACGGGACAGGTGGCCGTCGCGCTGGAGCTCGCGGCGGGGGCCAACCTGACGCCCACCGTGATGCAGGACGTGCGCGCGGTGCTCGACGCCTACCAGGGCGTGCCGGGCGCCCCGCCGGTCGAGGTGCGGTGGACGGACGGCGGCGGCACGCGGGCCCGGCTGCGTAGCCGGAGCCTCACGCTGGCGGCCAGTCCGGCGGCGTTGTCCGAACTGCGGGCGCTGCTCGGTCACGAGCGCGTCCGCCTCGTGCGGGGGAGCTAAGCGTGGCGACTGCCGCGACCATGGAGTTCGAGAAGCCGATCGCCGAGCTGGAGCGGCAGATCGACGAGCTGAAGCGCATGGCCGAGGAGCGCTCGCTGGACGTGGCGAGCGAGATCGCCCCGCTGGAGCGCAAGCTCGGGGAGCTGCGCGGCGAGATCTACCGCAACCTGACGCCACTCCAGCGCGTGCAGGTGGCCCGCCACTCCCGGCGCCCGTTCACGCTGGACTACGTGCGCCTCGCCTTCACGGACTGGATCGAGCTGAAGGGCGACCGCCTCTTCCGCGAGGACGAGGCGATCGCCGGCGGCTGGGCGCGCCTCGACGGGGAGACCGTGATGGTCATCGGCCACCAGCGCGGGCGCGACACGCGCGAGAATCTCCGGCGCAACTTCGGCATGCCCCACCCCGAGGGCTACCGCAAGGCACTCCGGCTCATGAAGCTCGCCGAGAAGTTCCACGTCCCGGTCGTCACCTTCATCGACACGCCCGGCGCGTGGCCGGGCCTCGGCGCCGAGGAGCGCGGGCAGAGCGAGGCGATCGCGCGCAACCTGCTCGAGATGAGCCGGCTCGAGGTGCCGATCATCGCGACGGTGATCGGCGAGGGCGGCTCGGGCGGCGCGCTGGCGCTCGGCGTGGCCGACCGCGTGCTCATGCTCGAGAACTCGATCTACTCGACCATCTCCCCCGAGGGGTGCGCCGCCATCCTCTGGAAGGACGGCAAGAGCGTGGAGATGCGCGAGCGGGCGGCCGTCGCGCTGCGCATCACCGCCGAGGACCTCTACGAGATGCGCGTGATCGACCAGATCGTCCCGGAGCCGCCCGGCGGCGCGCACGCGGACCACGAGGCCACGGCGAAGAACCTCCAGGCGGCGCTCATGCGCCACATCGAGGAGATCCGCCACCTCAAGCCCGACAAGCTCGTGCGCCGGCGCCGCGAGAAGTTCATGAAGCTCGGGAAGTTCGCGGAGTAGTGTGCCTCAGCACCTCATCGAAGTCGCCTTCAAGGGCAACCGCAAGGAGTTCTTCCTCTGGGAGGCCGAGGAGCCGCCGCGCCTGCGCGAGGCGGTGATCGTCGAGGCCGACCGCGGGGAGGACCTCGGCCGCGTGCACGCCCTCGGCGAGCAGGCGTCGCTCCGCTGCCGCGGCTGCGCGCACGGGCACGGCGCCGCGGGCACCTCCGACAAGCGCGCGCTCCGCGTCGCCTCCGCGGACGACGAGCGCCGCCACGCCGAGCTGCGCGCGCAGGACGAGGCCGCGCGCCGCAAGGCGATGGAGCGCGTGAAGGCGAACGGGCTCGTGATGAAGCTCACGGACGCCGAGTGGCGCTGGGACCGCAAGAAGCTCACGCTGTACTTCACGGCCGAGAAGCGCGTGGACTTCCGGAACCTCGTCCGCGAGCTGGCCGCCATGTTCCGCACCCGCATCGAGCTGAAGCAGATCGGCGTGCGCGACGAGGCGCGCCGCCTCGACGGCATCGGGCGCTGCGGCCGGCAGTACTGCTCGGCGGCCTGGCTCCCCGAGCTGCGCCCGGTGAACCTCGGCGTCGCGAAGGACCAGCGCCTCTCGCTCAACCCGTCGCAGATCTCGGGCGCCTGCGGGCGCCTGATGTGCTCCCTGCGCTACGAGCACGAGTTCTACGTGCAGGCGCGCAAGCGCTTCCCCAAGGAGGGGCGCCCCATCCGCACGGCGAAGGGCGAGGAGAAGGTCGTCGCCAACGACATCTTCAACGACCGCGTGACGCTGCGCGGGCTCGACGGCGAGTCGCGCGTCGTGCCGCTCGCCGCGCTGCGCCGCGAGATGGCGGAGGCGGCGGCGGCCGGGGGCGCCGAGGCGGGCGCGTACGAGGCGGACGACGGCGCCGCCATCGACGAGGGCGACCTGCCGGAGTCGAGCGGCGAGGGCTACGAGGAGGGCGCCTTCGACACCGCGACGCCGGCGGTCTCCGCGCCGCGCGCCCGCGCCGATGCGCCGCGCCCGCGGACGGGCGGCGCGCCCCCGCGCGCAGGCCTTCGCGGGCCGGCGCCGCGCGGCGAAGCGGCCGCGCCGCCGTCGCCGCCGTCGGGCGAGGAGACGGCGGAGGGTGACGAGTCCGCGGCGGGCGCCGCCGAGGGCCCGGAGGCCGCCGAGCGGCGCGCGCGGCGTCGCCGTGGGCGGCGCGGCGGCCGGCGCACGCGCGGCGAGACGGGCGCCCCGGGCGCCGCTCGCGAGAGCGACGAGTCGGCGGGGGGGCCCGGCGACGCGCCGCCCGCGCCCGGAGACGATTCGCCGGGCGAGGAGTGACGTGGCCCGCTTCTACCTGACCACGGCGATCGACTACGCCAACGGCGACCCGCACATCGGCCACGCGATCGAGAAGATCGGCGCCGACGCCATCGCGCGCTTCCATCGCCTGCGCGGCGACGACGTCCACTTCCTGATGGGCATGGACGAGCACGGGCAGAAGGTCGCCCAGGCCGCGGCCGAGCGCGGCGTCGAGCCGCAGGTGCTCGTCGATCGGGTGGCGGACGTGTTCCAGGAGACCTGGCGCCGGCTGGGCGTCTCCTACGATCAGTTCATCCGCACGACCGAGCCCGCGCACAAGGCGGGCGTGGTCGCGCTCATCCGGCGCTGCCACGAGCGCAACCCGCAGGACTTCTACGAGAAGTCCTACGAAGGTTGGTACTGCGTCGGCTGCGAGCTGTTCAAGCGCGACGCGGAGATCGTCGACGGCAAGTGCGTGCTGCACCCGACGCGCGAGCTGCAGTGGACCCAGGAGCGCAACTGGTTCTTCCGCCTCAGCCGCTACCAGGAGTTCGTCCGCCGGCTCTTCGACGAGCGGCCCGACTTCCTGCGCCCGGAGAGTCGCCGCAACGAGATCCTCGGCCTGCTCGACCAGGGGCTCGAGGACATCTCCATCACGCGCTCCCGCCTCGCGTGGGCGATCCCCTTCCCGCTCGCCTCGGCCGGCGAGTCGCAGGGGACGTGGGTGTGGTTCGACGCGCTGCCGAACTACCTCACGGCCACCGGCTACCCCGCGCCGGGCTTCGAGGCGCGCTGGCCGGCGCAGCTGCACATCATCGGCAAGGACATCACGCGGCTCCACTGCGTGATCTGGCCGGCGATGCTCGAGTGCGCCGGCCTGCCGCTCCCCGAGCGCGTCTGGGCGCACGGCTTCGTGACGCTCGGGGGCGAGCGCTTCAGCAAGTCGGCGGGCGTGAAGCTCGACCTCCGCGAGGCCATCGACCGCTTCGGCCCCGACGCGTTCCGCTACTTCCTCCTGCGCGAGGTGCCGTTCGACGCCGACGGGAGCTTCACCTGGGAGCGGTTCGAGGAGCGCTACAACGCGGACCTCGCCGACAAGCTGGGGAACCTCCTCAGCCGCGTCGTCGCGATGATAGAGAAGTACTTCGCCGGCGTGGTCCCGGCCGCGCCGCGCGTGGAGCTCGACGCGGCCGACCTCGGCGACCTGCGCGACTTCGCCTCGGCGATGGACGGCTCGCGCGGCTACCTGCTGCACGAGGCGCTCCGCGCGCTCTGGCGCACGGTGGCGCGCGCGAACGAGTTCGTCCAGGGATCGCAGCCCTGGTCGCTCGCCAAGGACCCGGCGCGGCGCGCGGAGCTCGAGGCGGTGCTCGCGGGCGCCGCGCGCGCGCTCGCCCGGCAGGCCGTCGCGCTCCACCCCTTCATGCCGACCAAGGCGGCGGAGCTGTGGGCGCAGCTCGGCGGCGACGCCGCGCTCGGGCCGCTGGCCGGGCGGCGGCTGGGCGAGCTCGACGGCCTCGACGCGGCGGGGTGGCGCGTGCGGAAGGGCGCGCCCCTCTTCCCGAAGGAAGACGCGAAGGCGCGCGCCGGCGCCTGACGGCCGTCCGGCGCACCTAACGACCCGCGGCACCCGGCGTGCGTGGCCGGGGTATCACCGCCGGTCGCGCGGGCGCGCAGGGCGCCCGCGCCGTCGCCCACGGAGGCCGTCCCATGACCCGACTCTCCGCCGCGCTCGCGCTCGCCGCGGGCGCCCTGCTCGCCGCGCCGCCGCTCCGCGCCCAGGAGCCCACGCCGTTCGCCCGGATCATGTCCGCCGAGGAGCGCGCCCGCACCGGCGTCGACCGCCTCGGCCCCGACGAGCGGGCGGCGCTCGAGGCCTGGCTCGCCCGCTACACCGCGACCGTCGCCGCCGCGGCCCGCTCGCTCCCCGCGGAGCCGCGCGTCTCGACGCTGCCCCCGTTCGCGGGCCCCGTGATCGGCCGGGCCCTCGCCGACCGGCGCGTGGCACGCCACGCCGGCCTCCCGGGCGCCGTCGAGATCGCCGACGTCCTCGACGACGGCACGTTCATCCGCCTCGCCGACGGCACCATGTGGGAGGTCTACCTCCCGGACCGCCCCTACACGGTCGGCTGGCGTCGCGGCGACTGGGTGGTCGTCCGGCGGCTCTCCGCGCCCGTGCAGGGCTTCGAGGGTTCGCTGACGAACGCGTCCGCGCGGTCGGCGGCCTCGGTGCGCTTCGCCGGGATCGTGGCCTCGCGCGGCGGCCGGCCCGGCGACCCGCGCGACCCGCGCGACCGGCGCTGAGGGCGGCGCCGGGCCTAACGGGCGCGCCGGACCTCCGGTCCGGCGGGAACGTGCGTTCCGGCGGCGATGCCCTGCCTAACGGCGTCCCGCGGGTCTGCGGCTTGCGGGACCGCCCGCCCGCATGCACCTTTCCCGCGTGCGTTAGGCACGCGTGCCGGGCTCCGCCCGGCGCGCCCACGTTAGGCCCTCAGCGCAGGAAGCCATGGCAGCCAAGACGACGCGCTCCAGGACGGGTCGCGCGGGCAAGACCGCCCGCACGGGCAAGACCGCCTCGAAGGCGATGAAGGCCTCGCGCGCGAGCGCGCGCCGCACGAGCGGCGCGGCGAAGGGCGGCGCGGCGAAGGGCGGCACGCGGAGCGCCGCCAAGAGCAGAAGCGGCGCGGCGAAGGGCGCCCGCGGGGCCGCGAAGACGGCGCGCGGCGGCCGCGCGGCCAAGGGCGGCACCCGGTCGTCGCGCCTGAGCCCCGGGATCAGCCGCATCGACCAGCCCTCCACCCGCACGCACGGCTTCTTCGTGCGCGTGGGGTACGAGCGCACCACCTCCGGCACCTGGCGGCCGAAGCACCGCGCCTTCTTCGGCGACGCCTCGCACGGCGGCCGGAACAAGGCGCTGCGCGCCGCCGAGGAGTGGCTCCGCAAGATCAAGCGCGCGTGAGTCAGCCGAGGGGCCCGAGCGGCCCCGGGCATCGCGAGCTCGCCCGCGCGGCCGCCGAGGCGGATCCGCACCTCCGCGGCCTGCGCACCCTCGCGCGCCTGCTCGACAACGCGGTGCGCATCCCCGGCACCGACTTCCGCATCGGGCTCGACCCGCTCCTCGGCCTGCTCCCCGGCGCCGGCGACCTCGTGGGCGGCGCCGCCTCCGCGTACGCCATCCTGGTCGCGGCCCGCCTCGGCGCCTCCAAAACGGTGCTCGTGCGCATGCTCGGCAACGTCCTGATCGACGCGCTCGTCGGCGTCGTGCCCGTGTTCGGCGACCTCTTCGACTTCGGCTACAAGGCGAACGCCCGCAACGTGGCCCTGCTCGAGCGCCACCTCGCCGCCCCGCACGAGGCCGAGCGCAGCAGCCGCGGCTTCGTCGCGCTCGTCGTGCTCGCCGCGCTGCTGATCGTCGGCGGCGTGCTGACGCTCGGCGTCGTCATAGCACGCTGGATCTGGGTCGCCGTGATGCAGTAGCAGGGAGCGGGAAGCAGTGTGGGTGCGTAGCGAGACCGGGAGCAGGTGCAGACCCCTCGGGGCCGCCCCTGCTCCCTGTCCCCTGCTCCCTGCCGTTCAGGACTCGTCCCGCGACCGCTCCCGTGTTTCCTCGCCCGGGTTCACGGCGTCGTCCACGCGGTAGTCCTCGCCGTGGTGGCCGTGGTCCGCCGTCTGCTCGCGCTCGCTGGACCCGAACGAGGCGCCGCCGAAGCTGCGGCCGCCGAGGCTCGGGTTGTCGCCGCGCGCGGCGGGAGTCTCGCGCGGGTCGCGCTCGTCGGCGCGGTCCTTCCGCTCGCTGGTCATGCGTCCTCCTCGCTGGTGGAGGGCGGCACGGGGCAGAGTGCGTACCGCCCGGTGGCCTGGGCGACACTTTCGGCGGCCGGACGACGTACGAGCACCCGTACCAGATTGCGCCGACGCGGTCGGCAGGAGTCACGATGGCGATCGTCGAAGCGATGCAGGGCACCACCGAGCTCCAGCAGCAGCCCGCCCAGCCCGCCCGGCCCGGGCAGTCTGCGCAGGCCGCGCAGCCGGAGCTGCCGCCGAACATGGCCAGAGCGTTCAGGCTCGCGCAGGAGGTTCAGCAGGCCGCCCAGGCCGCCTCGCAGGACGCGGCCCGCGAGCAGCTCCGCGAGCAGATCCGGAGCGAGGTACGGGCGCAGGTGCAGCGCGACGTGCGTAACGCGCTGCGCGGCGAGGTGCGGCCCGATCAGATCGGCGCCATGGCGCAGGACATCGCCGAGCGGGCCGCCGAGCAGGCGGCGCAGGCGGCGGCGCTCGCGAGCGGGCGTGAGGTCATCGTGCTCCCACGGGGCGGCGCCGTCGCCGGCACGGGCATGCGGAATCCCCGCGACGAGATGCCGCCGCAGGCGGTGCAGATGACCTACGCCTTCTTCGCGACCGTCCTGCTCTGTGTCGTCGGGCTTCCGATCGCCCGCGCCTGGGCGCGCCGCATGGACCGCCGATCCGCACAGCCGTCCGCGCTGCCGGAGGTCTCGAGTCAGCTTCGCCACCTCCAGCAGTCCGTCGAGGCCGTCGCCATCGAGGTCGAGCGCATCAGCGAGGCGCAGCGCTACACCGCGCGCATGCTCGGCGAGGGCGCGGCACAGCCGGTGGAGGGTCGCCAGGGCGAGCGCGTGGGCGCGCGCTGAGTCCCGCGCCTCCGCGCCGCGCGGCCCGCCCTCCGGCGAGCATGGCCCCGCCCACACCGGGCGGGGCCTGTTATCTTCGGGGCGCCTCCACCCGCCCCCCATGCACATCGAGACCCTCGCCGTCCACGCCGGCCGACACCCCGACGCGGCCTCGGGCGCCGTCGAGCCGCCCCTCCACCTCTCGACCACGTTCGAGCGCGCCCCCGACGGGAGCTTCCCCGGCGGCCACGTCTACTCGCGCTCCTCGAACCCGACGCGCAAGGCGCTCGAGGACTGCCTCGCCACGCTCGAGGGAGGGGCCGCCGCGGCCGCGTTCGCGTCCGGGTCCGCCGCGGTCGCGGCCATCGTGCAGTCGCTCGAGGCGGGGGCGCACGTCGTGGCGACGTCGGGATACTGGGGAACGGGGAAGCTCTTCTCCGACGTGTTCGCGCGCTGGGGCCTCGAGTCCACCTTCGTCGACACGTCCGACGTGGACGCGATGCGCGCGGCGGTGCGCCCGACCACGCGGCTCCTCTGGATCGAGACGCCATCCAACCCGCTGCTCGCGGTCACCGACATCGCGGCGGCCGCGGAGGTCGCGCGCGCGGCGGGGGCGCGGCTCGCGGTGGACAACACGGTGGGGACGCCGCTCCTCCAGCGCCCGCTGGAGCTCGGTGCCGATCTCGTGATGCACTCCACCACGAAGTATCTCGGCGGGCACTCCGACGTGACCGGCGGCGCCGTCGTGACGCGCGCGGTGGACGAGCTGTGGGAGCGGCTCAAGGCGCTGCAGTCGCTCGCGGGCGCCGTGCCGTCCCCCTTCGACTGCTGGCTCGTGATGCGCGGCATCAAGTCGTTCCCGGCCCGCGTGCGCCTCCAGAGCGCGGCGGCGCAGCGCGTCGCGGAGTTCCTCGCGCAGCACCGCGCCGCGAGCGCGACCCACTACCCCGGCCTGCCCTCGCACCCGGGGCACGCGGTCGCGCGCCGCCAGATGCGCGGCGGCTTCGGCGGCCTCCTCGCCGTGCAGGTGCGCGGCGGCGAGGCGCGCGCGATGGAGGTCGCCGCGCGCGTGCGCCTCTTCACGCGCGCGACGAGCCTCGGCGGCGCGGAGAGCCTCGTGGAGCACCGCGCGTCGGTGGAGGCGCCGGGAACGCCGACGCCGCGCGACCTCCTGCGCATCTCGATCGGCCTGGAGCACGTCGACGACCTGATCGCCGACCTCGCGCAGGCGCTCGGCTGATCACGGCGGGTCGATCGGCGGCGCCTGGCTCGCGGGGTTCGTGCCGAGCCCCATGATCTCGCCCGTCGGCAGGATGACCCAGCGGACCATGATGGGCTCGCCGTACCCGCTGAATCGCGCCGTGCGCCAGTACTGCCGCTGCCCGTTCCGCGTCACGAAGCGCTCCTCGACCACCTCCGTCTCGGTGCCGGCACGCGCGGTGAGGTCCGCGAGCGCGGAGCGGAGCACGGAGGTCAGGCGCGCCGTGTCGGCGCGCGCCTCGGCCGAGTGGTGCGCGACGAGGCTGTCCACCTGCCCCGTGTACAGCCATCGCGTGTAGCGGCGGCCGAGCTCCATCGAGTCCGCGGGGAGCCGCGCGGGACGGGCCCGCGCAGCCGGTGCGTCCTTGGTGACCGCCGGCGCCTGTGCGTGGGACGCGGGCGCGAGGACCGCGAGGGCGGCGGCTACGACGAGGTGCTTCACGGGAGCCTCCGTGGGTGTGGTCCGGACGCGTACGGCGCGGCCCACGGCCGGTTTCACCGCGCCGCGCCACCCACTCCGTTTTCTGCGCACGTGGGCTACCTTCCAGCCATGAGCGCCACGCCGACCGTGCTTCGCACCTTCGCCAACGACCTGGAGGCGCAGCTCGCCCAGGCGGTGCTCGACGCGCACGGGATCCCGTCCGCGGTCCTGCGGGACAACGCTGGCGGCGCGATGCCGTGGCTGCAGCTCCTGCACCCGGTGCGGCTCCTCGTGCGGCCCGAGGACGCCACCGAGGCCGCCCGACTGCTCGACGAGGACCTGGAGGCCGACGCGTGACGCTCGCGCGCAGCGGCGCCGCGCTCGTCGTCGCGGTGCTCGCGGCCGCGTGCACGGCGCCGAAAAGCGACGGCCGCGCGCGCGCGGCGGTGCTGGCGCCGCCGGCCGTGGACCCGCCGGCGCCGGCCGTCTACGTGGTGCGCTTCGAGACGACGCGCGGCCCGTTCGACGTGGAGGTGCAGAGGGACTGGGCGCCGCGCGGCGCGGACCGGCTGCACTCCCTCGTGCGCGCGGGATACTACGACGGCGCGCGCTTCTACCGCGTGGTGCCGGGCTTCATGGCGCAGTTCGGCTTCGCCGCCGACCCGCAGCGCACCGCCGCGTGGTCCGAGCGCGCGCTGCGCGACGACCCGGTCCTGCGCCCCAACGCGCGCGGCACGGTCTCGTTCGCCACTCGGGGCCGGACACGCGCACGACGCAGCTCTTCGTCAACACGCACGACAACCCGCACCTCGATCGGCTGGGCTTCGCGCCCGTCGGACGCGTGGTCGCGGGAATGGCCGTCGTCGACAGCCTCTACGCGGGCTACGGCGAGGGCCCGCCGGCCGGGCGCGGCCCGGTGCAGGACTCCATCGCGCGCGAGGGCGAGCGCTACCTCGCGCGCGCGTTTCCGCGGCTCGACGTCATTCGCTCGGCGCGCGTCGTCAGCGCGCGCGCAGCATCCGCCGCAGCCTCTCCACCCGCAGCCACCCGTCCGATGACCGACATCGCCCCCGCGCTCGGCGTGAGCCTCTCCAAGACCACCGAGACCGCCTCGGGGCTCCACTTCCTCGACGAGGTGGTGGGCAGCGGCGAGCAGGCGCGCCCGGGCCGCACCGTGAGCGTGCACTACACCGGCTGGCTCGCCGACGGCACGAAGTTCGACAGCAGCCGCGACCGCGGCGAGCCGCTCGAGTTCTCGCTGGGCCGCGGGCAGGTCATTCGCGGGTGGGACGAGGGCGTCGCCGGCATGAAGGTCGGCGGTCGGCGGAAGCTCGTCATCCCGCCGCACCTCGCCTACGGCGCGCGCGGCACCGGCCCCATCCCGCCGAACTCCACGCTCGTCTTCGAGGTCGAGCTGGTCGACGTCCGGTGATGCGAGCGCGTGCTCGCCGGGCGCGCGTCGCGCGCCCGCTGCTCGTCGCGGGCGCCGTCGCGGCGCTCGCGCTGCACGCGGGCGCGCAGCGAGCGCCGGCGCGTCCGCGGGCCGCGGCGACGCGCGTCGACACGACGTTCGCGGGGCTCGTCGCCAGGCTGTCCGAGCCGGGCGGCTACTTCGACACCGACAACCTCATCTCGAACGAGTCGTCGTACCTGCACGCGATGGGGCGGCTGCGCACCCTCCGCGCGTCGGCGCCCGCGGGCGTGTACGTGGGCGTGGGGCCGGATCAGAACTTCTCGTACATCGCCGCGGTGCGGCCGCGCCTCGCGTTCGTCGTCGACATCCGGCGCGACAACCTGCTCGAGCACCTGCTGTTCAAGTCGCTCTTCGCGCTCGCGCGGACGCGCGTCGAGTACCTCGCGCTGCTCACGGGACGCGCGGCGCCCGCGAGCGCCGAGGCATGGCGCGGACGCACGGTCGAGGAGATCGTCGCCTACGTGGATGGCGCCAGGCCCGACGCGCGCGCGGCGGCGGCGGCGCGCGCCGCAGTCCTCGCGCGAGTGCGGACGTTCGGCGTGCCGCTCTCGGACGCGGATCTCGCGACGATCGCGCGCTTCCACAGCGAGTTCATCGCGGCCGGGCTCGACCTGCGCTTCACGAGCCACGGCCGGTCGCCGCGCCCGTACTACCCCACGCTGCGCCGCCTCGTCCTGGAGCGCGACCTCGCCGGGCGGCCCGCGAGCTACCTCGCGAGCGAGGACGACTTCCGCTTCCTGAAGGCGATGCAGGCGCGCGACGCCGTCGTTCCCGTCGTGGGCGACCTGGGCGGCGGCCACGCGCTCGCCGAGCTCGCGCGCCTCCTCGAGGAGCGGGGCGAGCGCGTGGCAGCGATCTACACGTCGAACGTCGAGTTCTACCTGCTGCGCCAGGGCTCGTTCGACCGCTTCGCCGAGTCGGTGCGCCGGCTGCCGCGCGCGCCGGGCGCGCTCATCGTGCGGAGCTACTTCGGCTTCGGCGGCGCGCCCGCGCACCCGCAGGCGGTCGCCGGCTACGCGAGCGTGCAGACGGTGACGCGCGTCGACGACTTCCTCGCCGAGCAGGCGCGCGGCGCGCTCGAGACGTACGAGGACGTGGTGACGCGCCGCGCCCTCGACCCGCGAACGAAGTGACCGACCCCCAGCGAGTGAGGCCCGAGTGAGCGAGTCCCCATCCGGCCGTCCGTGGATGCTGGCGGAGACGACCTGGCAGGCGGTGCGCGAGACGGCGTGGGAGGTCGCGCTCCTGCCGTGGGGCGCGACGGAGGCGCACAACTACCACCTCCCCTACGGCACCGACGTCTACGAGTCGGACGCCGTCGCGGCGGAGGCGGGGCGGCTGGCGTGGGAGCGGGGCGTCCGGGTCGCGGTCCTGCCGACGGTGCCGTTCGGGATGCAGAGCGGGCAGCTCGACATCCCGCTCACGGTGCACATGGGGCCGCAGACGCAGCTCGCGCTGCTCTGCGACGTGGTGGACGCGCTCGCCGGGCAGGGCGTGCGGAAGCTCGTGGTCCTCAACGGGCACGGCGGGAACGACTTCCGCGCGATGCTCCGCGAGCTGCAGGCGACCCGCCCGGACACCTTCGCCTGCACGGTGAACTGGTGGAGCTGCGTGGACGCGCGCCCCTACTTCGACGAGCCGGGCGACCACGGCGGCGAGCTCGAGACGAGCCTGATGCTGCACATCGCGCCGCACCTCGTCCGGCCGCTCGAGGAGGCGGGGCCGGGGCGCGCGCGGCCGTGGGCCATCGCCGGGATTCGCGAGGGGTGGGCCTGGGCGCCGCGGCGATGGACCGCCGTCACGGACGACACCGGCGTGGGCGACCCGCGGCGCGCGACCGCCGCGAAGGGCGCGCGCTTCTTCGACGCGGTGTGCGAGCGCCTCGCGGGGCTGCTCGCGGACGTCGCCGCGGCGGACCCCGCGCGGCTCTACGAGCCCTGAGAGCGCCGGCCCGGCTGAGCGCCCGCGGCCCGCGCGCGGTCCGTGGCGCGGCGGAGCGCCCCTTCGAGGTATACGCGCGACAGTCCCGTGGCCCAGTAGCCCAGATCCGTGCGATTGGGCTGGGTGGTCTCGCGTTCCGTGCTGAGCGCCGGGCCTCCGCCAGAGGGGGTGAACTCGATCCACCCCTCCCACGTCCCCCCGGAGCGCTCCTCACCCCACACCTGCGCCACGAAGGCGCCACCATCGCCGCTTATCGGCTCGTCGAACCGCAGAAGTAGCTCTTTCATCGGTTTCCTGCTCGGTTGGTCATGGGCCGTCAGGGGCCTGTGGTGTACCGGTCCAGCACGCTGCCCGGCCCGGGCCTTGCCTCATCCATGGACCGACAAGCTCGTCCGTCGCATATTGGTCGGACGACCCCTCCTCGCCGCGACGTCGCGGCGTTCCCTCCATCACAGGAGGCACCGATGGCGGACCGCCGTATGTCCTTCATCGTCCCGCCGAGCATCGCGGCCTGGCATGGCGCGGCGCGCCGGCGCCAGCGCGCGGCCAGGGTCGCCGTCGCGGGGCTCGCCGCGCTGTCGGCCTTCGGGCTCGCCCTCGCGCCGCGCGATGGCCGCGCCCTCGTCGCCACCGCGCAGCTGGTGGACGGCGGCGACGCCGACCGCCTGCGCGCTGCCCTGATCGCCTTCACCGCCACCGATTCGGCGTCGGACGCCACGGTGTCGCTGCCGAAGCCGTTCATGGGACGCCTCGCGCTCGCCGACGTTGGCGAGCCCACCGTGACCCGGACCGGGGAGCGGCGGGCGGCCAAGGCGCGCCATTCCGCGGCCGCCCCGACGACCGCACGGGAGGCCGCGCCGGGGGCCGCACCGCCGGCCGCGCACATCAGGGCGCCCCTCGCCGCGCTGCTGCCGCCGGCCGGCGTCCTCGCCAGTCGATTCTCCTCCAGCCGCCGGCACCCCATCCTCGGCATTCGGCGTCCACACCTCGGCGTCGACCTCCGCGCCCCCTACGGAACGCCCATCCTCGCGCCCTCGGCAGGCGTCGTCCGCCACGTCGCGCGCGAGCCCGGCTTCGGCCTCATGGTCGAGATCGACCATGGCGGCGGCATCGTGACCCGGTACGCGCACTGCTCCCGGGCGCTCGTGCGCGAGGGCCAGCCGGTGGCGCGCGGCGAGCGCATCGCGGCGGTCGGGCGCAGCGGCATCACGAGCGGCCCTCACCTCCATTACGAGGTGCACGTGGACGGCCGGAGCGTCGACCCGCTCACGTTCGCCTTCCCGGACTGGGCCGCGATCCCGGACTCGCTCGGGATCCCCGACCCGTCACAGCCCTGAGCGCCCGACGGCGCTCGGGCTGCCCGCATGTCAGGGCCGCTTCGTGCCGCCGGCGGAGGGCGGCGCGGCCGCGCCCCCGGACGGCGCGGGTGTCGCCGGGGTCGCCGACGGCGCGGGTGCCGGCGCGGCGCCGCCGCCCGCGTTAGGCCTCCCGAACTCCACCTTGGGCACGTCGCGGGCGCCCGGGTCGGTGACCTGGAACGGCTTGCGCGGCTTCGCCCCCGTCACCTTGGCCGTCATGGCCGCGGGGAACTGGCGGATGTACGTGTTGTACTGCTGCACGGCCGTGTTGTAGTCCGTGCGCGAGACCGCGATGCGGTTCTCCGTGCCGGCCAGCTCGTCCTGGAGCCGCAGGAACTGCTCGTTCGACTTGAGCTCCGGGTACGCCTGGATCAGCGTGAAGAACGGGACCATCGCGCGGGTGAGGTTCGCGTTGGCGTTCGCGAGCTCCTCCGGGTCCGCGCCGCCCGGCTTCTGCAGGGCGCTGCGCAGCCCCGAGTTCGCGCGCGCGATCTCCGTGAGGATCGTCTGCTCCTGCGCGGCGAAGCCCTTCACGGTCTCGACCAGGTTCGGGATCAGATCGGAGCGGCGCTGGAGCTGCACCTCGATCTGCCCCTGCGCGGCGTTCACCTGCTCGTCCAGCTCCTGGATGCGGTTGTAGCCGCAGCCCGCGGCCGAGAGCAGGAGGGTGGTCAGCGCCAGTCGTCGGCGAAGTCGCATCGCTCGGTTGTCCTCGTGAGAGTGTGGTGTGCCTGACGAGGCGCGGCGGTCACGCGGACCCGCGACCAGCCGCGTGCTGGTCGACGTACGCCACCAGCCGCTCCACGCCGGAAATGTACCCCGCGAGCGTCGCGCCCGCGTCGTCTGCCGTCAGCCGCGGCTTGCCGCGCACGTGCCGGAGCACCGCGAGCAGCGGCGCCTCGTCCAGCCCCGCGCGCGCCGCGACGTCGCGCACGAGCACGTCGTTGTCCGCCGGCGGACGCGCGCCGTCGAGGCGCAGCACCGCCCGGAGCAGCACCAGCACCGCGCTCAGGCTCGCCTCGAGCAGGGCGAGCTCGCGCCGGCCGTCGCGCCCCGCGGCGAGCGCCTGCTGCCGGAGGTGCAGCAGCTTGCCCCGCGCCTCGAACTCCAGCTGGTGGCGCAGGTCCTCCGGCCGCACGACGATCCCCTCGAACGGCGGATCGCCGTGCAGCACGCGGTGCCGCTCGAGGATGTCCGCGTACTCCATCGGGAACACGTCGGCCGACCGACGCCACTCGGCCGTCGTCAGCGTCATCATCGGCGTGTTGCCCGCCTCGGCCCACGCCCGCGCGGTGGCGGCGGCGGCGCGCAGCCGCTCGAGCGGCAGCGCGTCGGCGATCACGAGCACGTTGTGGTCCGAGCGATCCGGGATGTGCTCCCCGCCCGCCGCGGACCCGTACAGGACGACGGAGCGGAGCCCCTCGCCGTACGCCTTGCGGAGCTGGTCGACCAGCTCGTCCAGTGTCATCCTCGCCATCGCGCTCTCCCGGGCGGCGTCACCAGTTGGAGCCGCCGCCGCCACCGCTGAAGCCGCCGCCGCCCCCGAACCCGCCGAATCCTCCCCCACCGCCGCCGCCGAATCCGCCTCCGCCGCTCCACCCGCCTCCCCACCCGCCGCGCCGGCCCCCGTACCCGCCTCCCGGAATGATGATCGGGATGGGCAGGCAGCCCCCACCGCCGCAGCCACCGCGGCGCCCGCGCCGCCGCCCGCCGCCGAGGAGCGCCGGCAGGACGAAGAAGATCAGGACGAAGAGGAGGATCGGGTTCGAGAGCAGGAAGGAGATGAAGCCGCCCCCGCCCGACCGCCGCCGCGCGGGCTCCCGCTCGAAGGTCGGCGCCGCCGGCGCCGCGAGCGCCGTGTCGAGCTGGAAGTTGAACGCCCGCGCGTACTCCTGCGCGACGCGCGTGACCACCTGGTCCACGCCCGCGGAGTAGTCCCGCTGCACGAAGAGCGGCGTGGCCGCGCGGCAGATCTCGCCGGCGTCCCCGTCCGTGAGGAACCCCTCCGCGCCGCGGCCGGTCTCCACCCGGCAGCTGCCGCGGCCCGTGGAGCTGGTCTCCTTGGGGACGAGCAGCACGACGACGCCCGCGTTGCGCGTGGCCTGGCCGATGCCGGACTCCGCGCCGACGCCCCACTCGCGCCCCACGCGCAGGGCCACGTCGCTCGCGTCCCGCTGCCCGAGGTCCGGCAGCGTCACGACCGCGATCTCGCCGCCCGATTTCGCGTGTACGTCGAAGGCGATCCGGTTGATCCGGTCCTCGGTCGCGGGCGAGAGCACGTTCGCCGCGTCCACCACGATCTCCGCGGCGCTCGTCCCGAACCCGCGCGGCGGGGGTGGGATCTGCACGTCGCCGGCCCGCGGGGGGGCGGGCTGCGCGAGCAAGGCGCCGGCGTACAGCGTCGCGAGGGCGAGCCCCGCGGTGCGAACTCCGGCGCGGCTCATCGATGCCCGAGGCGCACGTCGGGCCGGTCGAGCAGCGCGTTGATCAGCCGCGCGGCGAACTCCTCCGCGTGCACGGCGATGGTGCGCGCCTGGCTCGAGAGGTAGGCGTGGGCCAGGAGCAGCGGCAGCGCGACCGCCACGCCGCCGGCGAGCGCCTCCAACGCCTCCGCCATGGCCTCCGCCGCCGGGCCGGGGTGCGCCGGCCCGCCCACCGCGCCCAGGGCCGGCGGCGCCGTCGCCGGCGCGAGCAGCGCCTCGCGCGCTCCGAGCAGAGCGCCGAGGAGCCCGAGGAGCACCGCGGCGACGGCGAGCGCGGGGAGATAGGAAAGCCGCCGGGTGAGTGGCGGCAGCAGCGAGCGCTCGGCGGCATGTGCGACGTGCTCGAGGTCGGCCTCGTCCCGGGTTCGGCTGCGGAGAATCACGAGCCCGATGTCGGGGAGCACCGCCTTGCGCTGCGCGCAGTGCCGGATGGCGTCCTCGAGCTTCCCGCCGCGGACGAGCTGGATCGCGCGCTCCATGAACGGCCGCCCGCTCACCCGCGAGCGGAGCACGATCTGGTAGAAGCGCTCGAGGAAGAGCGCGGCCCCCACGGCGGCGACCAGCAGCACCGCCACGGCGACCCCGCTGCCCCCGCGATACCACTCGAGCACGCCGTTCATGGCGAAGGATCTCCTGACCGAATACGGCGGCGGGCCCGCCGCGCGCTCGTCGCGCGCTCGCGGCCCGCTGCCGGCGCAGCGTCCGGCCTCGCGCAGAAGCACGAGACGTGCCCGACCCAGCCGTAGCGGGCGCGCGACGCGGGAGTGGCCCGCCCGCCGGGCGATCGTCCATAATTCGTCGAGCGCCGCCCGGACCGCCCGCACGGCGCGCCGCCCACGCCCTCACCTCTGCTCCCGCGCGCCATGACGGTCCCCTCCGCCCTGCTCCCCAGCCCTCCCGCGTCCGCCCGCCGCGCGCTCGCGCGGGCCGGCGCCGCCCTCGCGGCCGCCGCCCTGGTCGCGGCGTGCGAGCGCGGCGACCGTCACGAGCGGAAGGCCCCGCCGACGGCCTCGCCCGGCGCCGTCGTCACGTCGAGCGCCGGCGCCGCGGCGCCCGCCGCCAGCACCGCGCCGAGGCCCCTGCCTCCGGTCGCCACCGACTCGGTGACCGTCCGCGCCGACCGCGGCCGCATCCAGGGCGACTCCGCCGCGCCCGTCTGGGTCGTCGTGATCAGCGACTTCCAGTGCCCCTACTGCAAGCAGTGGCACGACGCCGTCTACCCGTCGCTGAAGCGCGACTACGTCGACACGCGCCGCGTCCGGCTGGCCTACATCAACTACCCGGTGCGCGGCCATCAGAACGCGTGGCCCGCGGCGCAGGCGGCGATGTGCGCGTCGGCGCAGGGGCGCTTCTGGCAGATGCACGACGCCATCTTCGCGACGCAGGCGCGCTGGTCGCCCCAGCCGTCCGCGCAGCCGCTGTTCGACTCGCTCGCCGCGTCCGTCGCCGTCCGGGACCTCGCCGCCTGGCGCAAGTGCGTGAAGGACGAGGCGCTCCGGCCGCTCATCCAGGCGGACCAGGAGCGCAGCGTCCGCGCGGGCATCCGCGCCACGCCGACGTTCATCATCGGGCAGGCGGTGGTCGAGGGCGCCCTGGGCTTGGACGAGATGAAGGTCCGCCTCGACTCCGCGCTGGCGGTCGCCGCCGGCGGGGCGGCGCCGCGGCGTTAGGCGCGGCGCGCCAGTGCACCCGGTGCTGGGCGCGCTCTACGGGGCCGCGGGGCACGTCGCCCGCGGCCTCGCGGCCGTCGTCCCCCCCTCGGACGCGAAGTGGGCGCGCGCGCTGCGCGCGCGCCGCGGCGTCTTGGGGCGCTGGGCGGGCTGGGCACGCGCCGCGCGCGACCCGGCGCGCCCGCTGCTCTGGGTGCACGCGCCCTCCGTCGGCGAGGGACTCCAGGCGCGCCCGGTGCTCGAGCTCGCGCGCGCGCGGCGCCCCGAGCTGCAGATCGTCTACTCGCACTTCTCGCCGAGCGCCGCCGCGTTCGCCCGCGGCCTCGTCGAGCGCGGCACCGCCGACTTCGCCGACTACCTCCCGTTCGACACGGCCGGGGAGTCCGCCGCGCTGCTCGACGCGCTCCGCCCCCGCGCGCTCGTGTTCTCCAAGCTCGACGTGTGGCCCACGCTCGCCCGCGAGGCCGCCGAGCGCGGGGTGCGCCTCGGACTCGTGAGTGCCACGCTCGCCGCGGGGTCGTCGCGGCGCCGCGGCCTCGCCGCCACCCTCCTGCGCGACGCGTACGCGCGGCTCGACCGCGTCGGGGCGATCGACCCGGCCGACGCGGAACGGCTCGCCGCCCTCGGCGTGCGGCCCGCGGCGCTCCGCGTGACGGGCGACACGCGGTACGACCAGGTCTGGGCGCGTGCGCGCGCCGCCGACCGCGCGGCGCCCCTGCTGTCGCCGTACGCCGGCGGCGCGCCGCGCTTCACCCTCGTCGCCGGCTCCACGTGGCCGGCGGACGAGGGGCCGCTGCTCGCCGCGTGGGCGCGCATCGCCGCGGCGAGTGGGCCGGAGCGCCCGCGCCTCGTGATCGCCCCGCACGAGCCCACGCCCGCGCACCTGGCGCCCGTCGAGCGCTGGGCGGCCGGAATGGGGCTCGCGCTCGCGCGGCTCGGCGCGCCCGACGCGCCGGACGCCGACGTCGTGCTCGTGGATCGGGTGGGCGTGCTCGGCGACCTCTACGCGCTCGCGGACGCCGCGTACGTCGGCGGGGGCTTTCACGCGGCGGGGCTGCACTCGGTGCTGGAGCCGGCCGCGTTCGGCGCGCCCGTGCTCTTCGGCCCGCGCCACGCGGCGAGCCGGGACGCCGGGCTGCTCCTGGCGTCGGGCGGCGGGGTGGACGTCGCGGGCGCCGACGACATCGCCGCCCGCCTCGCGCGCTGGCGGGCCGAGCGCGCGGCGCTGCGGCGCGCGGGGGACGCCGCCCGGGCGGTCGTCGAGGCCGGCCTCGGGGCCGCCGAGCGCTCGCTCGCGCTCGTCGAGGAGCTGCTCGCCTAACGGGGTGTCGGCTGGCGCGACCAGACCGCGATCGCGCCGCACGGGGCCGCCAGGCCGCCGAACTCCCCGGGCGTCTCCGAGGGCCCGCGGTAGACCTCGAGCGCCTCGACGTCGCCGCCCGGGATCATCCCGAGCACGCTCCGCACGGACTCCGCCGCGTCATGGGCGCCGCTGATGCGCGTGCCGTCGAGGTAGACGACCGGGAAGCACCCCGGCGCGGCGCGCGTCATCGTGACGACGGGCTGGTACCCGCCGGACACCTGCACGCCGGCCAGCCCGCGCAGCAGGTGGGGAAGCGCGGGCGCGTCGCGCCGGGCGGCGCCGCCGAAGTCGAGGAAGATCCCCTGCCCCAGCCGTCGCCGTCGCGCGAAGCCCTCCATCGCCGAGGCGTGCGCCGCGGCGCGTGCCTCGACCGCCACCGTGCCCAGCACGGCGGGCGCCGGCACGAGGCGCAGCTCCACGGTCACGCCCTCGTTCGGGCGGCGCAGGTCGAGCGTCTCGGTGGCACGCTCGCCGAACCCGATGCGTCGCGCCCGCACGACGTAGCGCCCCGGCGGGAGCACCATCGAGAACCGGCCGTCCGACCCCGACTGCGCGCGCCGCTCCGGCCCGCTCCCCTCGCGGACCGCCTCGAGTCGAACGCCGGCGAGCGGGATCCCGGTGCTGTCCTCCAGCACCCGCCCGAAGACGCGGACGTACGAGCGCGACGCACGCGCGGCAGCGGGGTCTGCGACGCGGTCGCCGGGCGATGCCGGCTCCATCGGCCTCGACGCAGGCACGCCGCGGTCTCTCGGCGGCGGCCGCATCTGCGCGAGGGAGGCGGCCGGGCCTCCCAGCACGAGGGCGGCGACGAGGAGTCGGGTCACGCGCTCAGCCCGACACCTTCCGGCCCACGAGCGTGTAGATGCGCTTCTCGAGCTCCATCGTGGACGAGCAGTTGACCGGCGCGCCGCTGAACGCCACCGGCGTCGCCACGGCCGTGAGCAAGGTCACGACGTCGGCGCCGACGCCGTCCTTCCCCGGGATGACCTGCGTGCTCAGCGTGCCGTCGATCTGGTACGTCTCGGCGTTCGGCATGCTGCTCGGGCCGCCGCAGGAAAGCCAGCGCGGCATCCGCTCCCCGGCGAGCGTGCGACGCACGTGCAGGGTGGAGTTCTGGATGGTCATCTTCGCTTGATCGATCCCCGTCACGGGGATCTGGAGCTCGGTGTAGACCGCCTGGACGGCCTCCCAGACGCTCTTGGGCGTGGCGTTCATCGTCTTCACGCTCGCCGTCGGGTTGTCGATCGCGCTGACGGCGACGCTCCGATTGGCGCCGGTGACGACGCGGGTGGTGGAGATCGGCGGCGCCGCACTGGCGGTCGTGGACGAGCCGCCGGTGGCACAGCCGGCGGCGAGGAGCATGGCGAGTGCGGCGGCCATCGGGGTGGCAACGGAGGGGCGGCTCACGGGCGCTCCTGGCTGGCGGTGAATCGGGCCCTCGGGACTCGGGCATGTTGCCGTCGAGTGGTGCTACACTCGCGGCGGCCCTCGCGGCCGTCAAGCCTGCGATTGGTGGGCTCGACGCGCGACGGGCCGCCAGGAGTACACCCCGGCGGCCCGTCGCGTTCGACCCGCAGTGCCGTTACGGCGCCGTCGGCGTCGCGAGGCGATCGACGAGGTAGAGAATCGTCGGGTTCGCACGATTGGCCGCGGTGCACCGGTTGTTCGGCACGTTCGACGTGGACGTGGCCGCCGAACCCGCCGTGCAGGGCGGCAGGATGAACGCCGTGAGCGCCGCGCCCGAGGAGCGGGAGCCGGCGACCGGGTTCACGGTCGTCGAGCCCGTCGTGCCCGCCGTCACCTGCGCATCGGTCAGTGCCGGTGTCGTCGTGCCGGGCGCGAACGCTGCCACCTTCACCACGCTCGCGGTGTCCAGCGTCACCCAGGAGGACGACGTGTTGTTCGCGAGGCCGGTCACCAGAGCGGTGCCGGGGAGGGCCGTCGTACCGGAACGGCGGTAGACGTCGAGCGCCTGGCCGCTGACGTTGTACGCGCGGAGCTGAAACTTGCCCGCCGCCTCGGCGGGGATCGCCGTCGAGTCGTCGCTGACCAGCGTGAGCGTACCCGCGTTGTCGTCGCGCCGGCCGCCCAGGAGGATCGTGTAGTACTTCTGTGCCTCGAACGTCAGCTCGTCCGTCGCGACCACCTGCGAGGCCACGGCGATGTCGAGGGTCGGGCTGTTGCGGAACACCTTCATCTGCCTCGCGCCGGCGCCGACCCTGTCGTAGTTCGAGGCCTGGCCGAACGACAGGCCGTAGCCCGTCGTGTTCTCGACCTTGTCGACGTAGCGGAAGTCGATCTTGCCGGTGTCCGGCATGACGTTGATCACGCGCACGTAGGCCTTCGGTCCACCATCGCTGGCGCCGGTCGGGTCGTCGTCGCTGCAGGCCGTCACGGCTGCCGCGACGAGGCCGAGCGCCAGAATACGTCGAATGCTCATTCGGTGTGTACCCGGGTGGGATTGAAGAGGAAAGAGGAGGAGAATCGCGCGTGCGTCGGGGTCACTGCTGCCCCTGCCCGCCGCCGTCGCCGCCGACGCCGCCCTCGTCGCCGCCGAAGCCGAAGAGGCCTCGCGATGCGATCCACGCGACGAGGCCGGCGGTCACGAGACCGACGGCGACGGCCGTCCGGCCGCGCGAGAACTTGCGCTCGTAGAGATCCTTGACCTGCTCGCCGGTGAGGCGGATGGTCTCGCCGCTCCAGTTGGTCCGCGTGCCGTTGAGGTCCGTCACGTCGGTCACCCGCATCTCGATCTCGCCGTTCGACTCGCCGACGTACGTGCCGCCGAGCCGCCGGATCTCGGGACCGACTCGCTCCCGGAGCGCGACGCGCCCCTGGTCGCTCACGTCCACGGTCACGCGGACGCCGGGCGTGAGCCGTGACGTGGCGGTGGGCGCCACGGTGTAGCACGCGGGCAGCGCGAGCAGGGCCGCCGCAAGGAGGCCGCCGCGGAGGGCGTACGCCCCCCGCGAGCGGCGGCTCCGGACGGTCGGCGCGGCCGGCACGTCAGCCGCCGAAGCCATAGGTGCTGGCGGTCGAGCCGCCTGCCTTCCCGACGCCGCCGAGGTTGTAGATCGGCAGCTGCCGCGTGTCGAGCTCCTGGAACGGCACCGGGTACGAGGTCGCCGTCCCGATGGGCAGGTCGTCCCAGCCTCGGCCGGCGAAGTACCACTGGCCCCAGCCGGTCATCGACGTCTCCATGCGGTACTCCCACTTCATCGCCTCGTACAGGTTGCCGCACGTGAGCGACTGGAAGCTGGTCCCGCTCGGGATCTTCGGCACGCAGGCGCTGCCGCCTGGCACCGGGTTGGCGAGCGACGCGGCCGCCGGCGTGCCCGACGTCGCCGGCAGGCCGGCGCGCGTGCGATACACGTCGATGAGCGTCGCCGCCGCCGCGAGGTTCCCCTTCCGGATGTGGCCCTCGGCGGCGAGCATGTCGATCTCCGCCTTGGTCATGATCGGGAAGTCGCCGATCGACGACGCGTTCACGAACGTCGCGAACCGGTAGTTGTCGTACATCGAGACCGCCCACGCCTCGCCCGGCGAGTCGGAGCCGGACGGACGGTTGCGGAAGTACGGGAAGCCCTTGTAGTAGGGCGTGCCGCTCGGCGCCACCGGGGTCGCCGGCGAGTTCGCGATCTGCGCCGGGCGGTCCTCACCCGACGGGAAGCGCTTGTCCGGCGTCTTGATGAGGATCTGCGGACGGTTCGCGACCGTCGTCTGGAGCCACGTCAGGTACGCGCCGCTCGTGTCGGCCATGCCGATGATCGGCGTCGGCACCATGTGCCAGTTCGCCGAGGCGAACTGCTGGTTCGGCCACGACACCGACCAGCCGGTCGACGGGTCGATCGCGAGGAGCAGGTCGGACTGGATGCCGGTCGTCGCGTCGGCGATCACCTTGTCCCAGTCCACCGCCTGGCGCTCGGCCAGGTCGCGCGCGACGCCCGCGCGGAATCGCGCGCGGTACGAGCGGATGATGCCCGCGAACTCGGCCGGCGTGTACGCCTTCCCCTTGATCCAGGTGCTCGGGAGCGCCGAGATCGGATCGGACGTGGACGTCGCGTACGCCTCGGCCGAGTCGAGCCGGCTGATGGCGTACGCCATCAGGGTGTCGTAGCGGACGAGGGCGAGCTTCTCGTTGAACTCCGCCGCGGACGAGATGGTGGCCAGCTCGTCGGCATCCGAGATCATCGGACCGCGCTCGTAGGCGAGCGCCAGGTTGCCGAGCGCCACGCCGATGGAGAAGTGCGCGAACGCCTGCAGCCGCCGCAGGTCCTGCTGCGAGCCGCCGAGCGAGAAGCCCGGCACGCGCGAGGCGACGAGGCCGTTCGCCGCCGAGCGGGCGGCGATGTTCATGTCGTTCCAGACGCGCGCCTGCTCGGCCTGGCAGGGGTTGCCGCGCTGGTT
>JBJMNJ010000458.1:0-4156 GCA_045804325.1 Gemmatimonadaceae bacterium | reverse complement strand
CGAGCGGCGCGGCGTGCGCGACCGCGTCGAGCAGCGTCGCGCGCGAGCCGCCCACCACGCGCCCGTCGGCGGTGACGAGCCACAAGCGGTCGCCCTCCGCCGCGCGGCCGAGCGCCGCGCGCGCGGCCTCGCGCAGGCGGTCGAGGACGGGCCGGCCGTCCACGACGACGGCGGTGCTGAGCGAGTTGTCGAGCACGAGCGCCATGGCCGTGGCGGCGTGCCCCGCGCCGGCCACGCGCCCCACCGGCCGCGCCGCCGCCGCCGCGACCGCGAGCACGAGGAGCACGCGGAGCGCCATCAGCAGCAGGTTCCGCAGGCGCAGCCGGCGGCTGTGCTCCCGCTCGGCGCGCTCCAGGTAGCGCGCGGCCGGGAACACCACGCGCGTGCCGATGCGGCGGCGCATGAGATGAAGCAGCAGCGGCACCGCGGCGGCGAGGCCGAGCGCGAGCCAGAGGGGCGCGATGAAGCCCATCGCTAGGGAAGCGCCTCTCTCGCGGCGAACGCGCGGCGCAGGGGGACGCCGAAGGGCTGGTCCGTGCTCACCGTCTCGTAGCCCGCGCCCGCGCGCCCGAACGTCGCGCGCCACTCGGCGATGGCGCGGGCCACCGTCGCGCGGTACGCGTCGCGCACGTCGGCGACGGTGGCGGGGACCTCGAGGCCGGTCTCCGGGTCCACGAACAGCGCCTCGCCCGCGGCGCCGAGGTCGCGCTCGGCGGGGTCGATGAGGTGGAGGACGACGACGTCGTGCCCCGCGGCGCGGAGCGCGCGCACCGCCTGCTCCACCTCGGCCACGTCCATCAGGAGGTCGGAGACGAGGACGACCATTCCGGGGCGGCCGACGAGGCGCGCGGCGCGCGCGAGCGCGTCGGCGGCGCGCGAGTCGGGGCCCGCGCCGGGGTCGTCGAGCGCGACGACGAGGCGGCGCCACTGCCCGCGGCGCGAGCGCGGCGGGATGGCCGTGCGCACCTGGTCGTCGAAGCGGATGAGCCCCACGGCGTCGTGCTGGCGGAGCAGGAGGAGCGCGAGGCACGCCGCGACGCGCTCCGCGTAGGCGAGCTTCGTGAGCCGGGCCGGCGCGCCCGACCAGTCCATCGACTTGCTGACGTCGAGCACGATCGTCGCGCGGAGGTTCGTCTCCTCCTCGAACTGCTTGATGACGTAGCGGCCCGACCGCGCCGCGATCTTCCAGTCGATGTAGCGCAGGTCGTCGCCCGGGAGGTACGGGCGGAACTCCGCGAACTCCACCGAGAAGCCCTTGCGCGGCGAGCGGTGGAGGCCCGCGACGAACCCCTCGACGACCCAGCGGGCGACGATCTCGATGCGGCCGAGCGCGGAGAGCGCGGCGGGGTCGTAGAGGTCGGCGCGGGTGGCGGGCGCGCTGGTGGCCATGAGCCGAAGGTAGCGGGGCGCGCACGCTGGTGTCAGGCGAGGCCCAGCGGGGTACGAAAGTCTTACGCGGCCCGCGGGCCGAGGGCCGCAGGTTCAACCGAGGCGGCGCGACGGCTATATTGTGAAGCTGCGCGAGCTTGGGCTCCTCTCGCGCCACCAACCTCGCGGCAGACGCCCGCCGCCCGACGCCGGCAGTTCTTAGTGAACCTCGACCACATCCGCAACTTCTGCATCGTCGCCCACATCGACCACGGGAAGTCGACGCTGGCCGACCGCCTCATCGAGGCGACGGGGACGCTGCAGAAGCGTGAAATGCAGGCCCAGGTGCTCGACACGCTCGACCTCGAGCGCGAGCGCGGCATCACGATCAAGCTCAACGCCGTGCGCATGACGTACCTGGCGCGGGACGGCCGCGAGTACGAGCTGAACCTGATCGACACGCCGGGGCACGTGGACTTCACCTACGAAGTCTCGCGCTCGCTCGCCGCGTGCGAGGGCGCGATCCTCGTCGTGGACGCGTCGCAGGGCATCCAGGCGCAGACGCTCTCCAACCTCTTCCTCGCGCTCGACGCGGGGCTCGAGATCATCCCGATCCTCAACAAGATCGACCTGCCGGGAGCCGAGCCGGACCGCCGCGCGCGCGAGATCGAGGAGTTGATCGGGACCCCGGCGGACGACGTGCTCCGCGTCTCGGCGAAGGAGGGGCTCGGCATCCCCGAGCTGCTCGAGCGCGTCGTCGCGAAGGTGCCGCCGCCGAAGGGAGACCCGAACGCCCCGCTGCGCGCCCTCATCTTCGACTCGTACTACGACCGGTACCGCGGCGCCGTGCCGAGCATCCGCGTGGTGGACGGCATCATCAAGCCGAAGACGAAGATCACCTTCGGCGCGAGCGACCAGGTCTACGAGGTCGAGGAGATCGGGTACCGCCAGCTCCGCCCCGTGAAGGCCGACGAGCTCGGGCCGGGCGAGGTGGGCTACGTCGTCGCGAACGTGCGCTCCGTGAAGGAGACGCGCGCCGGCGACACGGTGTTCGACGCGACCAACAAGGCGACCGAGCCGCTGCCGGGCTACCAGGAGGTGCGCTCGTTCGTGTTCGCGGGCATCTACCCGACCGACACGACGCAGTACGAGACGCTGCGCGACGCGCTGCAGAAGCTCCAGCTGAACGACGCCTCGCTCAACTTCGAGCCGGAGACGTCCACCGCGCTCGGCTTCGGCTTCCGCTGCGGCTTCCTCGGGCTGCTGCACATGGAGATCGTGCAGGAGCGGCTCGAGCGCGAGTACGAGCTCGACCTCGTCACCACGGTGCCGAGCGTGGAGTACCACGTGTACTACCCGACGGGCGAGATGAAGCTCATCGAGAACCCGTCGCTCATGCCGCCGGTCGGCGACATCGCCCGCGTGGAGGAGCCGTACGTCAAGGCGCGCATCATGGCGCCCGCCGAGTACATCGGCCCGATCATGACGCTCGGCACCGAGCGGCGCGGCGTCTACAAGAACATGACGTACGTCGACACCTCGCGCGTCGAGTTCGAGTGGGAGTTCCCGCTGGGCGAGATCATCCTCGACTTCTTCGACCGGCTCAAGACGATCAGCCGCGGCTACGCCTCGCTCGACTACGACATGATCGGCTACCGCGAGAGCGATCTCGTGAAGCTCGACATGCTGATCAACGGCGACCCCATCGACGCGTTCTCCGTGATCATCCACACGGACAAGGCGTTCGAGTGGGGGAAGAAGATCGCCGACAAGCTCAAGGACCTCATCCCGCGCCAGCTCTTCGAGGTGGCGATCCAGGCGGCGATCGGGAACAAGGTCATCGCGCGCACGACGGTGAAGGCGCTGCGCAAGGACGTGCTCGCGAAGTGCTACGGCGGCGACATCTCCCGTAAGCGCAAGCTGCTCGAGAAGCAGAAGAAGGGCAAGAAGCGGATGAAGCAGGTCGGCGGGGTGGAGGTGCCGCAGGAGGCGTTCCTTGCCGTGCTGAACCTGGACTCGGACAAGAAGAAGTAGCGCTTGGCGACCGGCGCGGAGCCGCTCGTTGTATGGATCAACGGCGCCTTCGGGGTCGGGAAGACCGCGGTAGCGAGCGAGCTCGTGCGACTGCTGCCCGAGGCCGTCGTGTTCGATCCGGAGGAGCTTGGTCTCGTGTTGCGGGCAGTGGTGCCGGTGGCCGAGCAGACCGACGACTTCCAGGACATCGCGGCCTGGCGGGCAACGACGCTCGCTGCCGTCGTCTCGCTCGCCCAATCGCGGCCGGGCGTCGTCGTCGTGCCCATGGCCCTCGTCGACGACTCGTACTTCGGCGAGATCGTCGGTGGAGTCCGGCGAGCCGGCGTGCCAGTGCTGCACGTCGCGCTCGTCGCGCCGGCCGACGTGATCGAGACGCGGCTCCGGGCACGGTCGCAGATGGAGGGGTGGGCGCACGACCGGGTCGCCCGCTGTGTTGCGGCTCTCGACCGTGAGCAGTTCGCCGAGCACCTCGACGCGAGCGTTGCGACGCCCGAGGAGCTCGCACGACACATTCATGCTCGTGTCGTCGACTGTCGTGCAGGAGCGTCCTCGTGAGCATCGACACCGCGAACGTCCTGCACCTCTACGTTCACCTGCCGTTCTGCTCGCACCGCTGCGGCTATTGCGACTTCGTCACCGTCGTTGGCCGGGACGAGCAGCACGGCGCTTACGTGGACGCGCTCCTGGTCGAGCTCGAGCGCGAGCGCGGGGTGCTCGCCGATGCTGTCCGAACCGTCTTCGTCGGCGGTGGGAC
>JBJMNJ010000457.1:0-10408 GCA_045804325.1 Gemmatimonadaceae bacterium | reverse complement strand
ACCGGGTCCTTCGACGCGCTGACGGCGGCGGCGCCGCCCTCGACGAGCGCGCGGCGGGCCGCCGGGTCGCCGAGCGTCGTGCCGCTCACGAGGGCGGCGGCGGCCTCCTCGGGGGTGCGGCCCGCGAGCACGGCGCGCACGTACGGGTCGCTCGCGCCCAGCTCGTCCTTGGCCGCGGCGAACGTCGCCGCGAGCGCGCGCCGCTCGAACGCCGTGTCCAGCACCGTGCCCGACGTCACCGTCCGCCGCACGGTCTCGATGGCCGTGCCGCGGTACTGCGGCAGCCGCAGCGTGTCGGCGAGCGCGCCCTGCGCCGGGAGGCGGACGATGCCGCCGGCGTAGCTCCAGAGCGTCGAGCCGCCGCCGAAGCCCACCCAGCGCGTGTAGGGCGCGAGCGTGGCGAGCTCGCGCTGCGCGCGGGCGATGTTGTCCCACGCCGCCGCGTACCGCGCGCGCAGCGCCGGGTCCGCGTTGACGCGCGCGCGGAAGTCGCGCTCGAAGTCCGTCTTGCGCGCCATGAGCGCGCTGTCGAGCAGCCCGGCGCGGTAGCCGGTCACCGCCTTCAGCGAGTTCTCGTAGCCGAAGATGAGGTTCTCGTACTCGCGCTGCTTCTCGGGCGACGCCGACTTCGACGCCTCGCGCAGGGCCGCGAGCGTGCGGCGGTAGCCCGCGAGCTGCGCCGGATACTGCACGTCGCGCAGGTACTCCATCTGCGCCACGGTGAGCAGGCGCCCCGTGCTCCCGGGGTTGCCGACGACGAACACGGGCTCCGAGTCCGCCGCGCCGGCCGGGCTCCACTTGAGGAAGTGCGGCGGCTGGTACGGGCGGTCGTTCTCGTAGACGCGCAGGAACGACATGTCGAGATCGTAGCGCGGGAACGTGAAGTTGTCCGGGTCGCCGCCGAAGAAGCCGATGTCCTCCTCGGGCGCCATCACGAAGCGCACGTCGCTGAAGCGACGATACGTGTAGAGCGAGTAGCGCCCGCCCTGGTAGAACGAGACGACCTGGCAGGTGAGCCCGGTGCGGTCGCGGCACTCCTTCTCGATGGCGGCCGCCGCCGCCCCCCGCTGCGCCACCTGGTCGGAGGCGAGCCGCGAGGTCGCGGCCCCACGCACGCGCGCGGTCACGTCCTCGATGGACTGGAGCTGGTCCACGTAGAGGCCGTCACACTTCTTCTCCTGCGCCGGGGACGCGGCCGCGAAGCCGGTGTGCAGGTAGTTCGTGTCCGGCGGCGACGCGCTCACGACGCACTCGCGCGCGCAGTGGTGGTTCGTCATCACCAGGCCGCGCGGCGAGACGAACGAGGCGGAGCAGCCCGGGAGGCGCACGGCGGCGAGGCGCACGTGGTCGAGCCACGCCTGGTCCGGCGTGAAGCCGTAGCGCGTCCGCCAGTAGTCGAGCGGCGGCGCGTCGAACGTCCACATGGTGCCGAACTCCTTCCGGTATTGCGCCCGCGCCGCCTGGGGCGCTGGCCGGGCCGACGTGCTGCGGGTGGTGGCGTTCGGGCTGGCCACCTGCGCCGAGGCGCCGGAGGCGACGAGCAGCGCGGCGACGAGCGCGCCGCGGCGGAGACGAATGGGTGACATGGAGCTGCCTCTGGGAGAGCGAGCGGGACTGCGGAGTGCGCGTAAGCTAGACTGGCCGTGGGCCTTGGGCCGAGGGCCGAGGGCCGAATGGTAAGGATTCTGCATTCCCCGCGCCCACCACTCCGCATGCCCCAGCCAGCCGACGAGCGCCACCCCGACCCGCCGACCGCCACCGGCCTCCTCTCGCTGCGCCGCGTGCGCTGGGGGTGGGTCGTCGGGGGCGCGGCGCTCTCCATGGCCGTCGGCATGCTCTACGCGCGCGTCATCCGCTCGCTCGGCAACTGGGAGGACGGGCTCCACTGGGAGCGCGAGCTCATGCTCGGCATGGCGCGGCGCCTGCCGCCGCTCCTCGACCGGATCTTCCTCACCATCCCCTGGGCCGGCACGAACCTCACGGTCATGCCGGTGATCGTGCTGTTCGTCCTCTGGCTCGCCGTGCGCCGCAAGCGCCTCGACCTCGCGGCGCACCTGCTCACGGTCGCGGTGGGCTCGCTGATCTTCAACGCGGTCCTCAAGGACGTCTACGACCGCCCCCGTCCGAGCCTCTGGGAGAAGCGCGGCCAGTTCGCGTGGGCCTCGTTCCCGAGCGGCCACGCCATCGTCACCATCTCGGTGATCTTCACGGTCGCCGTCGTGCTGCACCGCGAGAAGGGGTGGCGCTGGCCCTACGCCGCCGCGACGCTCCTCCTTCTCATCAGCTTCTACTCGCGCCTCTACCTCGGCGTCCACTGGCCGACGGACATCATCGGCGGCGCGCTCGTCGGCGCGGTGTGGCTCGTCACGACCCTGATCGCGTTCGCGCCCGGCATCCCGAGCGAGCGACGGGCGCGGCGAGACCGGCGCGACGAGCTCGAGGGCCTCCCTGAGAACGGCGCCTGACTCACACGACGGGGCCCGAGGGAACCCAGCCTGCGCTCGCGACGGTATACTAGGAAAGCCACGACGACCGAGCCGCCCATGCTGATCCGCCGTCCCGACGACATCCCGTCCTCCGAGATCACCCCGGAGGACGTCTACTACGACCGGCGTCGCTTCATCGCGCGCGCGGGGAAGGCCATCGCGTCGGTCGCGGCGGGCGGCGCCGCGCTCTCGGCGCTCGGGTGCGACGGCGAGGCGCGGACCACACGCGAGGAGGCCGGCGGCGAGGTCGAGCTGCAGGCGGACGAGCCCACGCCGTTCGAGGACGTCACCACCTACAACAACTTCTACGAGTTCGGCACGGACAAGGGCGACCCGTCGGACCCGAGCCTCAACAAGAGCTTCCGGGCGACGCCCTGGTCCGTGCGCGTCGAGGGGCTCGTGAAGAAGCCGACGACGTACGCGCTCGAGGACCTGCTGAAGCCGCACAAGCTCGTCGAGCGCGTCTACCGCCACCGCTGCGTCGAGGCGTGGTCGATGGTGATCCCGTGGCTCGGCTTCCCCATCGCCGACCTGCTCAGGCGCGTCGAGCCGCTGGGCTCCGCGCGCTTCGTGGAGTTCACCACGCTCTTCGACCCGCGGATGTTCCCCGGACAGAAGCGCGCCGTGCTCCCGTGGCCGTACGTCGAGGCGCTGCGCCTCGACGAGGCGATGCACCCGCTCGCGCTGCTGGTGACGGGCCTCTACGGCAAGGTGCTGCTCCCGCAGAACGGCGCGCCGCTCCGCACCGTCATCCCGTGGAAGTACGGCTTCAAGGGCACGAAGTCGATCGTGAAGATCCGCCTGACGGAGACACCGCCGAAGACCACCTGGAACGTCGCCGCGCCCGACGAGTACGGCTTCTACGCGAACGTGAATCCGGAGGTGGACCACCCGCGCTGGAGCCAGGCACGCGAGCGCCGCGTCGGCGAGTGGCGCCGCCGCCCGACGCTGATGCTCAACGGCTACGCGGAGCAGGTGGGGCAGCTGTACGCGGGGATGGACCTCCGCCGCAACTACTGATGGCCGCACCCGCGCGCCCGCGGCCCGCGGGCCGCGGGCCGCAGGCGTTCGTGAAGGCACTGGCGTTCAGTGCGTGCCTCCTCCCCCTCGCCTGGATCGCCTACCGGGTCTTCACGAACCAGATCCGCGGCGACTGGGTGGACACCGTCGAGCGCGAGACGGGGCGCTGGGCCATCCGCTTCCTCGCGATCGCGCTCGCCGTCACGCCCGCGCGCAGGCTGCTCGGCTGGGGCCGCCTCGGGCAGTATCGGCGCATGCTCGGCCTCTTCGCGTTCTTCTACGCGACGGTGCACCTGCTCGTGTACTTCGGGCTCGACCTCGAGCTGTACTTCGACGAGTTCGCGCGGGAGGTCGCCAAGCGGAAGTACCTCCTCGTGGGGATGACGACGTGGCTGCTGCTCCTCCCCCTCGCCGTCACCTCGACGAAGGGCTGGACGCGCCGCCTCGGCGGCCGCCGCTGGAACCGCCTCCACCGCCTCGTCTACGTCGCGGCGATCACCGCGACGGTGCATTACCTGTGGGCGGTGAAGAAGGACACGTTCCTGCCGGCGGTGTACGTCGCGATCTTCGCGATCCTCCTCGCGTACCGGCTCTGGGCGCGCCGCTCCGCGGCGAGGACGGGCGGCTGAACGCTACGAGCGCTGGCGACGGGCGGCGGGTGACGGGCGACCGCTGATCGGCTGATCGGCAGCGGTCGCCCGTCGCCTGTCGCCGAAGGTTGGATGCCCGGGGGCATGCCGGCGCACCAGGCCGTTCGTGGTCGCGATCAGTGACCGATCGGCGGCTCCGCTACTTGCTCTCGGGCTTCCTCTTATCGATCACCGACCCGCCGCTCGCGGCGTTGCCCCACGCGGCGTTGCTGAAGTGGTCGTCGCCCTTGTGCCCCGCATTCCCCGGGAGCGGCGTCGCGGGGTCCACGTGCCGCTCGGCCTCCTTCCCCTGGCCGCTGCCGTGCGCGCCGTGCGTCTTCTCGTCCAGGCGCTCGTCGTTGATGCCCGTCTCGCGATTGTCGTTCGCCATGCTGCGTCTCCTGCTGATGGTGGTGCGTGGGGCCGCGAACGGGGCAAGCCCTGGACCGCCGAGCGCCGGGAGCCGAGGGCTGCCTTCCGCGCCCGCCTCTTGCGTGACGGGTGCTCGTGATCGGCACACACGACTGGCGCCTCTTCGCGCTCTCCGCGCTCGCCGTGGTGCTCGTCGGCGCGGTGGGCCGGCGGCTGGGGCGGCGCGCGGCGGCGGCGCGCGAGCGGCGCGCGAGCGCGGAGCGGCTGCGCGGCGTCTCGAGCGCGCTCTCCGTGGGCGTGCTCGTCGAGGGCGCCGACGGCCAGATCGACTACGCCAACGAGGCCGCCGAGCGCCTCCTCGGGGCCGCGCACGGGCAGCTCGCGGGACGCGTGTCCGGCAACCCGCTGCTGCGCGAGCTCCGGCGCGAGGATGGCGTCGCGGACACCGCGGAGACGCACCCCGTGGCGGTCGCGCGGCGCACGCGCGCCCCGGTGCGCGGCGCGCTGCGCACCGTGCGCGTGCAGGCGCCCGAGGGCGAGCTCTTCCGCGGACAGCGGTGGCTCCTCATCGACGCCATCCCGCTGCCCGCCGACGGGCGACTGGTGGTGACGCTGACCGACATCACGGAGCGCCGGCGGGCCGTCTCGCAGGCGCGCGAGAGCGAGGCGCGCGGCGCCGCCATCGTGGCCACCGCGCTCGACCCCATCGTCGTCATCGACGCGCAGGGTCGGGTGACCGAGTTCAACGCGGCGGCCGAGCGCGTCTTCGGTCACCGCCGCGAGGACGTCCTCGGGCGCGACATGGCCGAGCTCCTCGTCCCGCCCGACCTGCGCGAGGCGCACCGGCGCGGGCGCGAGCGCTTCCTCGCCACCGGGGTGCCGCACGTCATCGGGCAGCGCATGGAGACGCGCGGCCTGCGCGCGGACGGCACCGAGATCCCCATCGAGCTGGCCATCACGGCGCTTCCCGACGCGGACACGCAGGCCTTCGCCGGCTACATGCGCGATCTCACGGAGCGCCGGCGCTACGAGCGCTCGCTCCGCTTCCTGGCGGACGCCAGCGCGGCGCTCGCCGAGTCGCTGGAGTACGAGACCACGCTCGCGCGCGTGCCCCGGCTCGCCGTGCCGGACTTCGCCGACTGGTGCGCGGTGGACCTGCTGGCGGAGGAGACGGGGGAGCGGCGGCTCCGGCGCCTCGCCATCTCGCACGTGGAGCCGGCGCGCGAAGCCCTCGTGCAGCAGCTCCAGGAGCAGTACCCGCCCGACCTCGACGCGTCCGGCGGCGTCGCGCAGGTGCTGCGCACGGGGAAGCCGCTGCTGGTCGCCGAGGTGACGGACGAGATGCTCGCGGCCGCCGCGCGCGATCCGGAGCACCTGCGCCTCGCCCGGGCGCTCGGGCTCCGCTCCTACATCGCCGCGCCGCTCGTCGCGCGCGACCGGGTCACCGGGGTGGTGACCTTCGCGCAGGCGGAGAGCGAGCGCCGCTTCAACGAGGGAGACCTCGCGCTCGCCACCGACCTCGCGCGCCGCATGGCCGCCGCCATCGAGAACGCGCGCCTCTACCAGGAGGTGGCGGAGGCGCGCGACCAGCTCGAGCACCAGGCCGCGCAGCTCGAGGCGCAGGCCGTCCAGATGGAGGAGTCGCAGCAGGAGCTCGAGGTCATCAACCAGGAGATCCAGCAGACGAACGACGAGCTGCTGCGGAAGACCGACGAGGCGGAGCGCGCCCGCGTGGCGGCCGACGAGGCGAACCGCGCGAAGAGCGAGTTCCTCGCGATGATGAGCCACGAGCTGCGCACGCCGCTCAACGCCATCGGCGGCTACGCGCAGCTGCTCGAGCTCGGGGTCCGCGGCCCGGTGACCGAGGCGCAGCGCCTGGACCTCCAGCGCATCCAGCGCAGCCAGGCGCACCTGGCGCACCTCGTGAACGACGTGCTGAACTTCGCGAAGCTCGACGCCGGGCAGGTGGAGTTCCGCGTCGAGGAGCTCCCGGTGAACGCGCTCCTCGCGGGCATGGACGCCATGGTGCGCCCGCAGCTCGACGCGAAGAGCCTGCGGTACGAGTTCCGCCCCGGCGACGCGGCGGTGACCGTGCGCGCGGACCGCGAGCGCCTTCAGCAGATCCTGCTGAACCTGCTCACCAACGCGGTGAAGTTCACGGAGCCGGGCGGCCGCGTCGTGCTCGACTGGACGGCGGACAAGGGCTGCGTGCGCGTGTGCGTGAGCGACACCGGCGTCGGCATCGCGGCCGAACGCCTCGAGTCGATCTTCGAGCCGTTCGTGCAGGTGAACCGCCAGCTCACCGCCGGCACGGAGGGGATCGGCCTGGGGCTCACGATCAGCCGCGACATCGCGCGCGCCATGGGCGGCGAGCTCTCGGTGCGGAGCGCGCCGGGAGAGGGCAGCACGTTCACGGTGACGATGCCGCGCGGGGCGCCGGCGGCGCCGGACGGCGCCGGCGTCGTGGCGGAGCCGAGCGCTTCGGCCGCCGACTAGCTTTCCGGCATGCCCGACGAACGGCTCGACTGCTACGTGATCTGCCATCCGGGTCTGGAGCCCGTCACGGGTGCCGAGATGCGCGCCCTCGGGCTCGACGTCGGCGACAGCGCGGTCGGCGGCGTGTCGTTCCGCGGAGGGATGGACGACGTGATGCGCGCCAACCTCCACCTCCGCACGGCCGGGCGCGTCCTCGTGAGGCTCGGCGCCTTCCGCGCGACGGCGTTCTGGGAGCTCGAGAAGCGGGCGCGCGGCCTGCCCTGGGGCGACTTCCTCGGTCGCGAGAGCGCCGTGCGGGTGCGCGCCACGTGCCGCAAGTCGAGGCTGTACCACTCGGACGGGGTGGCCGAGCGGATCGCGGACGCCGCGTCGCGCGGGGCGGGGGCGCGGCTCGCGAGCGGCAAGGCGGGGAGCGAGGACGAGGACGCGGAGCCCGACGACGCGCAGCTCGTCGTCGCGCGCATCGTCCACGACCGCTGCACCGTGAGCCTCGACACCTCCGGCGCGCTGCTCCACCGGCGCGGCTACCGGCAGGCGCTCGCGAGGGCACCGCTCCGCGAGACCATGGCGGCCGCGCTGCTACTGGCGAGCGGGTGGGACGCCCGGTCGCCTCTCCTGGACCCGATGTGCGGCTCCGGCACCATCCCCATCGAGGGCGCGCTGATGGCCCGACGCATCGTGCCCGGCGCGCGGCGGGACTTCGCGTTCCTGCGCTGGCCCGGCGTCGACCGGGCGCGCTGGGAGGCGATGCTGGCCGAGGCGCGCGCCGGCGAGCTCGCGGCGAGCCCCGCCCCCATCCTCGGCTCCGACCGCGACGAGGGTGCGGTGGCCGCGGCGCGGTCGAACGCCGAGCGCGCGGGGGTGGCCGGGGACGTGGTGCTCGAGCGGCGCGCGATCTCCGCCGTCGAGCCGCCGGAGGGCCCCGGGTGGCTCGTGGGGAACCCGCCCTACGGCAAGCGGGTGGGGGAGGACGCCGACGTTCGCGACTTCTACGCGCAGCTCGGCAATGTGGCCCGCGCGAGGCTCGCCGGGTGGACCGTGGCGCTGCTGAGCCCCGATCCCGCGCTCGACCGCCAGCTCGGGCTCCGCCTCGAGGAGCGCGCCCGGACGTCGAACGGGGGGATTCCGGTGCGCGTGATGGTCGGAAAGATCGAGCAACGTTCGTCACTCATGGAGACATCAGGAAGCCAGTAGATGGCCACCATCGTGAGTCTCAACCGCTCCAACGGCGGCGTCCCGAAGCTTCCCGTCGAGGAGGCGTGGGCGCGCGCGGAGGGGCTGGAGGGGGACCGCCAGCGCGACCGGCGGTTCCACGGCGGCCCCCAGCGCGCGCTGTGCCTCTACTCCGCGGAGCGGATCGAGGCGCTGCGGGCGGAGGGCCACCCGATCGCCCCGGGGACGACGGGAGAGAACGTGACGGTGGCGGGGCTGGACTGGGACCGGGTCGTTCCGGGGGTCCGGCTCCGGCTGGGCGCCGCGCTGGTCGAGGTCACGTCGTTCACGACCCCCTGCAAGAACATCCGGGGCTCGTTCCGCCACGAGGAGTTCACGCGGATGTCCCAGAAGCTCCATCCGGGGTGGAGTCGCGTGTACGCGAGGGTGCTGGAGGAGGGGCTCCTCCGGTCGGGCGACGCGGCGGATATCCTGGCTCCGCGCTAGATCCCTCGCGCTACGATCGCGGCAGGATGACGACACGAACGACGCTCCGGCACGCCGACCCTTCGCGATCGACTGCCCGGCCGGCGTGCCGCCGATCCCCGGGATTCCGTTGCGTCCGCCACGGTCCTTTTCTTGAAGTAGTGACCCGCATCACGACGGAGAGTTCGGTCCGGACGAGCACCCCTAGTGCGATCCGGCCGTTCGACTTCCTACCCCACGAAAGCAGGAGTATTCGGTGGAGATCGGACGAGACATCGACCCCGTCCCGGGCGACGACGGCGGCACGGAGCAGCGCGGCCGGCGGCGCGGGACGAAGCGGTCAGGCAACGGCGATGGCGGCACGCGCAAGACGGCGCGCGGCCGTGGGAACGGGGGGCGGCGGAAGGTCGGCGGCGACGGCGGTGAGGGCGGCAACGGCGGCGCGCGCGAGGCCGAGCTCCGGATGGTCCTCGACTCCCTCCGCAGCCTCGAAGCCGGCGACTTCTCCGTCCGTCTCGGCTACGGCAGCGACCCGCTCATGGCGGAGATCGCGCAGACGTTCAACAACGTCGCCACGCTGAACGAGCGCCTCACCACCGAGGTCGCCCGCGTGAGCACGGTGGTCGGGCGCGAGGGGCAGATGACCGAGCGCGCCGGCATCGGCCCGGTCGGCGGCGGCTGGAAGACCACGGTCGACCAGGTCAACAACCTCATCACCGACCTCCTCCAGCCCACCTCCGAGGTCGCCCGCGTCATCGAGGCCGTCGCCCGCGGAGACCTCGGGCAGAAGATGGTGCTCGAGATCGAGGGGAAGTCGGTCCAGGGCGAGTTCCTCCGCATCGGCTCCACCGTGAACACCATGGTGGACCAGCTCTCCGCCTTCGCCTCCGAGGTCACCCGCGTGGCCCGCGAGGTGGGCACCGAGGGCATCCTCGGCGGCCAGGCGAACGTCCCCGGCGTGGCCGGCACGTGGAAGGACCTCACGGACTCCGTGAACGCGATGGCGAGCAACCTGACCAACCAGGTCCGCAACATCGCCGACGTCACGACGGCCGTGGCGCGCGGCGACCTGTCCCGGAAGATCACCGTGGAGGCGCGCGGCGAGATCCTCGAGCTGAAGGACACCGTGAACACGATGGTGGACCAGCTCAACGCGTTCGCCGGCGAGGTCACGCGCGTCGCGCGCGAGGTCGGCACGGAGGGGCAGCTCGGCGGCCAGGCCAACGTGCCCGGCGTCGCCGGCACCTGGAAGGACCTCACCGACAACGTGAACACGCTCGCGTCGAACCTGACGGTGCAGCTCCGGGACGTGAGCGGCGTCGCCACTGCCATCGCGAGCGGCGACCTCACCCGCAAGATCACCGTCGAGGCCCGCGGCGAGATCCTCCAGATCAAGGAGGTCATCAACAAGATGGTGGACTCCCTCTCCGTGTTCGCGGGCGAGGTGACCCGGGTCGCGAGGGAGGTGGGCGCCGAAGGCCGGCTGGGCGGGCAGGCCAACGTGCCGGGGGTCGGCGGCACGTGGAAGGACCTCACGGACAACGTGAACTTCATGGCCTCGTCGCTGACGACGCAGGTGCGCAACATCGCCGAGGTCACCACGGCGGTCGCGCGCGGCGACCTGAGTCGCAAGATCACGGTGGACGCGAAGGGCGAGGTGCTCGAGCTGAAGAACACCATCAACATCATGGTGGACCAGCTGAACTCGTTTGCTTCGGATGTTACGCGTGTCGCGCGGGAAGTCGGCACGGAAGGCAAGCTTGGCGG